>JANWVR010000140.1 GCA_025056735.1 Saprospiraceae bacterium | reverse complement strand
GCCAAACAAGTTTGGCGGTTACTTTGCCAAACAAGTTTGGCGGTTACGGGGTGCGGCAAAGCGCGTAAATTGCGGCCCGAAAACCCGGGCGCGTGGAGTGCTGCGTCCGCATTCATTTTGAGTATGCGTTTCTTATTTAGTTTTTTGGTAGTGGCCCTGACGCTGGCCTTTCTTATCACGGCTTTGATTTACTTAGTCAAGCGAGCGTTTAGCGATGTTCGTCTTTCGGTGTCGGGCAACAACAACTCTGCTTTTCGAGATGTGCTGGAGCAGTTGCGCCAGCAGGTGAAGGCGCTGATGCCGGAGTTGGCGCCGTGGGATGGCGAGATGTTTTCGCTGCTTTCGCTTCATCAGCAGCCTGTGCGCGGTAAGGGCAGTTTTCGCCCGACTTCGATGGGCTACTTGCTGAGCATCTTTCAGGAGCCGATAGTGGCCTTTGCCGGGCTGGCCTCTGGCAAGCACAAGGTGGTCGTGGCGCGCGTGCACGACCGGGAGTTTGTTTTTCGGAAAAAAGACAAGGAGGTGGAGGTCTGGCTCAATGGCGAGCCGTTTGGTGTTTTCGCCGGCAATGCACTGCTATCGGCGGACAAAGGCGCCAGATTGTTGGCGCAGGTGGAAGAAAAGCCCGCTGAGCAGCACAGCGAGGTGCTTTTGTCTAACGGTCGTTCGGTGAGCCTGACCAATCGAGCGCGCGCTACGGGGCCTAACCCGCGTGCGGCGGTGTTGGTGAAGGAACTGACGCGCGAGGAGGAGAACGCCGCCCTGGCCATCGCGCTTATGCGGTTGTTGGTCTGAGTGCCTGGCTCTTTTCGGGTCGCGCAGCCTATCGGGCGCTTGCTGCCCGTCAGGTATGTCTCAGGAGGACCCTGATGCTTCGGCGCGGTATCTTTTGCATTTAATTAAATGTCGGACATGACGAAAAAAAAGCCTACACGCATCTCAACCTCGGCCAGGCCGGCGGCAGCAGCAGCCCCTGCGGCTCCTAAGAAGGTGGTGGTGGCTGGGGATCGCTTTCCGTGGGGCTGGGTGTTGGCCCTGATGGCCTTCACCGGCGTGCTCTTCTGGCCTATGTTGAGCAATCAGTTCACCAACTGGGACGACCAGTTCTACGTTGTCGAAAACGCTTTGCTGCGTGGGCCAGACTGGAAGGGTATTTTTTCGCAGCCCGTGGTGTCGAACTACCACCCGTTGACCATCCTGACGCTGGCGCTGAACTACCAGCTGTCGGAGTTGAAGCCGTTTTCCTATTATTTCATCAACTGGCTGCTGCACATCGTCAATGCGGGGCTGGTCTTTTACTTCGTCTGGCTGCTGGCCGAGCGGCGGCGCTGGGTAGCGCTGTTTGTAGCGGCTGTGTTTGCCCTGCATCCGATGCACGTGGAGTCGGTGGCCTGGATTTCGGAGCGCAAGGACGTGCTTTACACGTTTTTTTATTTGTTGGGTCTCATTGCCTATTGGCGCTATCTGACGTCGGGTAAGCGCACTTTGTACCTGTGGGCGCTGGGTGTGTTCGTCTTATCGCTGCTGTCGAAGCCGGCGGCAGTGGCCTTTCCGCTAACGCTTCTGGCGTTGGACTACTGGAGGGGGCGTTCTTTCCGAGAGGTCAAATTGTGGGTAGAGAAGGCGCCTTTTTTCGCTTTGGCTTTTGCGATGGGCGTGGTTACGGTGCTCATTCAATCGCAAAAGGCGATGGCCAGCATCGAGATGTATTCGCTGACGCATCGGCTGTTTTTTGGGTGCCATACGCTGTTGGCTTACGTGTGGCGGTTTTTCTGGCCCTGGCCGCTGTCGCCGTTTCATCCTTATCCGCCGGTCAATCGGTTGGGTTGGCTTGTTCAAGCCTCACCGGTGCTGCTGCTGGCAGTGGCAGGGGCGGTGTGGTATTTCCGGCGCAATCGCGCTTTGGTGTTCGGAGCGTTGTTTTATCTGGCCAATATCATCCTGGTGGCGCAGTTCGTCTCTATTGGCAACACGTTGCTGGCTGAACGCTATACGTACGTGCCTTACATCGGGATTGCGTTTGCTTTAGCCATGTCGGTAGCCCTTTATGCGCCAGCATCGGTGCGCCAGCCGCTGAGTTGGGGGCTGCTTTTGGCCGCTGTTGCGGGATTTAGCGTACTGACTTATCGCTATTTAGACACCTGGAAAAACACCGAAAGCCTTTGGGATACGGCCATCCGCTATGCACCCACGGCGCCCGTTCCGCGCTCCAACCGGGCGAACCATTACTACCAGGAAGCCCTAAAACCCGAAAATGCCAGCCGCTACGAGGCCCTCATGCGCAAAGCCGGCGAGGACTCCGATGCAGCGCTGAAAGGCGACCCCAAGCATTACGCCTCGTTGGACATCCGAACGCTTACGCATGTGCGACTTGGAGAACTGGAACAAGCCCTGCCCTATGCCCAGCGCATGGTGCAAATAGCGCCGCAAAACCCAAAAGGGCATGTCCTGTTGGGCACGGTTTATCAGCGCATGAAACGCTACGATAAAGCCATTGAGGCGTTCAACCAGGCTTTAGCGCTATCGCCCAACGACGCCGACGCGCTTAACGGGCGCGGCGCCTCGCTGTTTAATGGGCAGCAGAAATACCGCGAGGCATTGGCCGACTTCGACAAAGCCATTGCCGTCCAGCCCAACAACGGCATGGCGCTACTCAACCGTTCGCGCTGCTACTACATGCTGGGCGACAAAGCCCGCGCTCGCGAAAATGCTGAAAAGGCCCGCGCCGCAGGAACGCCCGTGCCGGAGGACTACTGGCAACTCATTCAATAAAAAACGGCTTCGCAATTGCGCGCCAAACATTCGTTCTTTGCGTGCAACTGTGCGCAAACGGCCTTTCATCAAAAAATGGCTCCTCTTATGCGACTCCGCTTCCTGACCCTTCTGCTGACCCTGCTGGCGCTTCGAGGCATAGCCCAGGAGCAGCCGGTGTATGCCCCCAATTGGAATTCTTTAGATAGCCGCCCTGTGCCCGAATGGTGGTTGGATGCCAAATTCGGCATCTTTATTCACTGGGGTGTCTATTCCGTACCGGCTTACGCGCCCGTAGGACACTATGCCGAATGGTATCAGCACGCGCTGGAGACCAACGCCCACGAGGGCAAAGTGCGCGAATTTCATGAAAAAACCTTTGGCAAGCGCAACTATTACGACTTAGCCAAAGACTTCCGCGCCCCCTTGTTCGACCCTGCCGAGTGGGCTTCCGTCATCCAGCAATCGGGTGCGCGCTATGCCGTGCTGACGGCCAAACACCACGATGGCTTCTGTCTATGGCCCAGCACCGAAGCCGACCGCGCCTGGGGCTTCCCCTGGAACGCCAAAAGCGTCGGCCCGGGCCGCGACTTAGTGGGCGAGCTGTTCGAAGCGCTGCGCAAGACATCCGTAAAGCCCGGCCTGTATTACTCGCTGTATGAGTGGTTCAATCCTTTGTGGAAACAAGACCGCAACCGCTACGCCTACGAGCACGCGCTGCCGCAGCTGCATGACCTCATCACTCGCTATCAGCCCTGGGTGCTGTGGGCCGACGGCGACTGGGAAGCCTCGCCTGACGTCTGGCGCTCGCAAGCCTTCTTAGCCTGGCTCTACAACCAAAGTCCTGTGCGTGAGTACGTTGTTACGAACGACCGCTGGGGCAGCGGAACCCGATTCCAGCACGGCGGCTTCTTTACGCCCGAATACCAACCCGAACTGGACTTCGAGCGCCCCTGGGAGGAAAGCCGCGGCATGGGCCATTCCTACGGATACAACCGCGCCGAAAACGCCTCGGACTACAGCTCCGCGCAGGCACTCGTGCTACACCTCATTGATCGCGTCGCCCGCGGCGGCAACCTGTTGCTCAACATCGGCCCTGACGCTTACGGCAAAATACCGCCCATCATGCAGGAGCGCCTTGCAGAAATGGGCAAGTGGCTGGCCGTCAACGGCGAAGCCATCTACGGCACGCGCCGCTGGCGCATTCCGTATCAGTGGAGCGCCGGCAGCTTGAATTACAAGCACGACCGCTCCAAAGGTGATTTCATTTTGAAACAGACCCTCAACCCTGACCCGGGCTACGCGATTAAGGAGGTGTTTTATACCTACAATCCGAAAACCAACAGCCTGTACATCCTGCTGCCGCGCTACCCCAGCGACGGGCGCGTTCTGTTGCGCGATGTGCAGCTGCCCTATGGCGCCGACGTTACCCTGCTGGGCTCCAAAAATCGCCCGCGCGTGGAGCTCAGCGGCGGCAACACAATCCTCAACTTACCGTTCTACGATCCTAATGCCTTCAGCGCACCGTATGCGTTTGTGGTCAAAGTGGCCAACTACGGCGCTTTCGTAGGCGCGCCCGATATCCGGGTAGAGTACGACTCCTCTTCTGCAAAGCCTCGCGTCACCCTCTCATGCGTTACTGCCGATGCTGCGCTGCATTACACCACCGACGGCAGTGCGCCCTCAGAGTTTTCGCCGCGCTACGAGCGACCGTTTGTGCTGGACGAAAGTGCTTTGGTGCGTGTGCGGGCCTTCCGGCAGGGCCTGTTGCCCAGCCGCGAAGACAGCCTGCGCGTGCGTGTGCCGGCTTTCATGCCCAGCCTGTCCATGTTTCGCCAGCCGCAGCGCGGCCTGACAGTAGAGCTGGTGCGTCCGCCGGAGTACACCATACCCGGACTGCAGCAGGGCGCCATCCTCAAACGCTCGGTGGTCAACAGCTTTGAGCTCGACCCCAGCTGCCAACAAGGCCCCTGTGGCATGGTATGGAAGGGCTACTTCTTTGCCCCGCAGACGCGCGCCTACGAGTTTTTTTTGGAGTCCGACGACGGGTCGCGCTTAGACTTGGACAATCTGACCATCGTGGACAACGACGGCGACCACTCCCTGCGCGAGCGCAGCGGCGTGGCTTTCTTGCAGCAGGGCTGGCATCAGCTGCGACTGTTCTATTTCAATAGCGGCGGCGAAGCGGGTCTGCGCGTCTCCTATGCACCCGTTGGAAGGGCACGAATGCCCGTCCCTGTAGAAGCGTTGGGGCATTGATACGTCTATGAGCCTGTCAGACAGTACATTCGATATTGCTGTCGTCGGCGGCGGCATCGTGGGTCTGGCCTCGGCCTGGCAGCTGCTTCGGCGCCGCCCCGATGCGCGCTTGCTGGTTTTGGAAAAGGAAAACCACGTGGCGGCCCACCAAAGCAGTCGCAACAGCGGTGTCATTCACAGCGGCGTCTATTACCGCCCAGGCAGCCTGCGCGCCCTCAACTGCCGGCGCGGCTATGGGCTGCTGCTCGAGTTTTGTCAGCAGTATGGCTTGCCCTACGAGATTTGCGGAAAAATCATCGTTGCCACCACGCCCGAAGAACGCCCAGCGCTTGACGTCCTCTATGAGCGCGGACAGGCCAACGGCCTCACAGGCTTGCGAATACTCGGCGCCGACGAGGCGCGCGAAATCGAGCCGCACGTTCGCGCCGTAGCTGCCCTCTGGGTACCACAGACCGGCATCACCGACTATGGCCGCGTAGCGCAACAATTGGCCGAACTCATCGCCCAGGCCGGCGGCATCATCCGCACGGGCGCGCGCGTGCAGCGTTTGCAGACTACCTCCGAAGGCGTGCGCATCGAGGCCGACACCTGGGAAGGGGTAGCCAAGCGCGTTGTTACCTGCGCCGGGCTGTATTCCGACCATGTCGCCCTGAGCAGCGGCGCTCGACCCGAAGTGCGCATCCTACCTTTTCGCGGCGAGTACTATGAACTGAAACCGGAGCGCGAGCACTTAGTGCGCAATCTGATTTATCCCGTGCCCAACCCCAACTTTCCCTTCCTCGGCGTCCACTTTACGCGCCGAATTGCGGGCGGCATTGAGGCCGGGCCGAATGCCGTGTTCGCCTTTCGGCGCGAAGGCTATCGCCGCTGGGACATTCACCCGGGCGAGCTGGCCGAAGCGCTGGCTTTCCGTGGCTTCCGGCGCTTAGCCCGCCGCTATTGGCGCGACGGCTGGGCCGAAATGCAGCGCTCGTTTTCTAAGAAACATTTTGTCCGCGCCCTGCAGCGCTTAGTGCCGGAGCTACAACCCGACGATGTGTTGCCCGCTCGCAGCGGCGTGCGCGCTATGGCCTGCACGCCTGAAGGGCATCTGCACGACGATTTTCTCCTGTTAGAAACGCCGCGCATCCTGCACGTATGCAACGCGCCCAGCCCAGCGGCGACGGCGTCGTTGGCCATTGGCGAGACGGTCGCGGAGCGGGTGTTGAAGCTGGCGTGATCGCGTTGGTCTAGCGTCTTGATGTAGCCGCTACCCTCAAGCAAAACACCTGCGCCGGCTCGAGTTTGCCTCAGGCCGGCGCAGTACGCAGTAAGACAGTTGCAGAGCGGGTTTTATCGCGGCGCTATTGTCAGCGGCACGCCGGCGGTGCGTCCGTTTTCATCGCGGAAGCGCAGCCAGTACAGACCTGCGGTCAGTGAGGGCAGTTCGACGAGCAGCGCGTTGGCGCCGGTTTCCCAGGCGCGCATGGGCGCGAGGGCGGCTACGGTGCGGCCGTGGAGGTCGAGCAGGTCTATTTGCAGGCGTTGCGGTTCGGCGATGTCGAATTGCACGGTGGTTTGCTCGCGTGCCGGGTTAGGGAACAGGCGCACGCTGCCGAGGTCGAGGCGGGCCTCTTTGGCACTGACGACGGTGTTATTATAACGGTGAACGAAGAAGCCGTCATCGGTAGGCAAGAAGTAAGAACCGCCGACGAGGATTTTGCCATCGGCTTGCAAGGCAAGGTCGGCGGGCTCTAAGTCGTCGCTTTGGACAACAAAGCCGCCACTACCAAAGGAGGCGTCTCTTTGGCCGTTGTTGTTCAGGCGCCCCAGTACGTAACCTACCTCGAACGTGGTGCTGTCAATAAGCGCAAGAGCGAGAACGACAATTTTGCCATCGGCCTGCACGCGGCATTTGTTTGCATTGGTAGCCTGTGTGCCGGCAGGGAAGAAACTGGCGATGCCGTTGGCGCCGAAGGTGTTATCCACTGATCCGTTGGCATTCAGCCGCAAAACGCGCAGCGAGTCGGCTTGAGGAAAGCGGGTTCCAACAAGCACAAATTTACCATCAGCGGCGCGGGCAATGTCATTAATCAAATTGAAGCGGCTGCTGAGCGCGCTCAGGCGCACGACGCCTGCTGTGCCGAAGGTAGCGTCGAGCTGACCATTGCTATTCAGGCGTAGCAGAAGGCCTAAGATCGTCTGGGTGGCCAAGTCGGCCGTGGCGCCAGCAACGACCATCTTTCCGTCGGGCTGAAGGATGATGCTTGAAAAGAAGCTAACAAAGAGCAGGGCGGGGGCATTGACGCGGCCATTGCCGTTGAAAGTGGCATCGGGCGTACCATTTGGATTGAAGCGGAGCACGAGGCCTTGCGGCAGGTCCAGATTTGGCTCTATGATAATGCCAGTGAGTACGATTTTGCCGTCGGGTTGTACGGCGCCGCCATAGAGATACTCCTCTCCTGCGCCTGGGTTGAGGTCTAAGCGCACGACACCATTGTTGCCAAAAGAGGCGTCGGGTTTGCCCGTGGCATCTAAGACGAGGATGCGCGTTTCATCTAAGGTATCCTGTGCGTAAACATTGAGTACGATGAGGGTCTTGTTGCCGGGCAGAGCCATGGCGAACGTGATTTCCTGGTTCAGGTCGGGTTCAGGCTGACCTACGGCGACACCAGCGGTGCCAAAAGTGATGTCTTTTTGACCGTTGGGCAATAGACGGGTGGCATAGAAAGCATTGCCCACTGAGGCGCAGACAACCGTGCGGTTTTGAGCGTCGAGTGCCAGAAAAGGTCCGGTGTAAGACCCCGCTTGTGGTAGAAGAACGCGCCCACCAGAGCCATAAGTAACATCCAATGTGCCGTCCTGGGCGTGAGCTGCTGAGAAAACCAACAGCCAGGTGAAGCCAAGCAATAGAAGGAAGGGTGTTTTTGCTTTCATAATGCACAAGTTTTAGTGATGAAAAAAGATGCTCCAAAGGTCGGCCTCGTTGGGCAAACGTTTTCTTAGCAAAGCGTTAAAGCCGTGCAGCTGTCGTAATTTTGCTGCCCATGGAAGAAAAAAGCATGCGTTTCGAGCCACGCGATGTGTTGCAAAAGCTCGAATTCGATCGAATAACGGACCTCTTAGAAAAGCGAACGCTCACGCCCATGGGCGCCGAGCAGGCCCGTCTCATTGGCCCTATGCTTGACTTCGAGCGCATAGATGCCGCCCTGCGCGAAGTGCGCGACTACAAGCTGCTGCTCGAAAAAAACGAGCGCATGCCCTTAGAAACGTTCTCCGACCTGCGTCCGGCCCTGCGCTTGTTGGCCATTCCTGACTACACACTGCCCTTAGAAGCCTTCCAAAACATCCGCCGCGTACTGGCGCTAATGCGCGGCGTGTTTCGCTTTTTCAGCGGGCCGAAAAAGGAAATTTATCCAAAGTTGTATGCCCATGTCGCCCATTTGCCGCAGGAAGAAGGTCTGTTAAAGGCTATTGACGAGGTGTTCGACGAGAAAGGCGACCTGCGGCCCGACGCTTCGCCTGAACTGATGCGCATCCGCCGCGAGCAGATGAGCAAAATGCGCGAATTAGACACCCGCTTTCGCCAGCTTGTGGCCGAATACCGCAACAAAGGCTGGCTCTCTGATGCTCCCGAAAGCATCCGAAACGGACGCCGTGTGCTGGCAGTGCCCGCCGAACATCGCCGCAAAATCCGCGGTATCCTGCACGATGAAAGCGATACGGGGCGCACCGTCTTCATCGAGCCAGAACCCATCATCGAAATCAACAACGACCTCTTCGACCTCGAAGCCGAGGAGCGCCGCGAAATCTTCCGCATCCTGCGCCAGCTCAGCCAGCGTATTCGCCCTTACACCGACCTGCTCGGCCACTACCAGGACGCCTTGCTGCGCCTCGAGGTCATCCAGGCCAAGGCACAGCTGGCTTTAGACATGCGGGCCAACATGCCTATCCTGCGTCCTAAACCCATCATTAGCATCCGAAAAGGCTACCACCCCCTGCTGTATTTGAAGAATAAAGCTGTCGGCAAAAAAACCGTCCCCTTCGACCTGCGCCTTCACCCTGAACAGCATATCCTCGTCCTCTCTGGCCCCAATGCTGGCGGCAAGTCCGTCGCCATGAAATCCGTAGGCCTGCTCCAACTGATGGTGCAAAGCGGCCTGCTCATACCCGTGCACGAATTGAGCGAACTGGGCATCTTTGAGCAGGTCTTTGCCGACATCGGCGACCAACAGAGCTTAGACGACGGCTTGAGCACCTACTCCTCGCGCCTGCAAAACGCGCGCGTCTTCCTTCAGCATGCCACCCCTAATACGCTGGTGCTCATTGATGAAATGGGCAGCGGCACCGACCCCAAACCCGGCGGCGCCATCGCCGAAGCCATCCTGCAGGAACTCTACCGAAAAGGCGTGTACGCCGTCATCACCACGCACTACTCCAACCTGAAGGTGTTTGCTTTCCGCCACGAGGGCATCCTCAACGGGTGCATGCACTTCGACAAGGATACCCTTTCGCCCACCTACGAACTCAAAGTAGGCCGACCCGGCAGCAGCTACGCCTTCGAGATTGCCGCCAAAAGCGGACTGCCCAAGCGCGTCATTGACTACGCCCGCAAGCGCACTGGCAGCGAAACTGCCGTGGACGACTTGCTCATCGAACTTCAGCGCGAAAAACAGGAATTGGAGGAACTACTGCGCACCCTCAAGGCAAAAGAAGAAAACTTAGACCGCCTCATGAAAACCTACGATAGCATGCACCACGACTTAGAGGTGCGGCGCAAGCGCCTTAAACTCGACCAGAAAGAATTTGAACTGCGCGTCAGCGCCCAGGCTAGCCGCGAGGTGGACAAATTAGTGCGCCAGTTGCGCGAAGAAAAAAGCCTTGAACGCGCCCAGCAGGTGGCACAAGAGCTGCGCCAGACTCGTGCCGAAACGGCTCGCCAGATTGATGACATTAACGCCGAGGTCCTCCAGCTAGAAGAAAAAAAGCCTGCCGCTACTTCCACTCGAGCCTTTCAAGTAGGCGACTACGCCCGCCTGCGCGCCGGAGGCGCTGTCGGGCGCATCGAGTCCATCAAAGACAATAAAGCCCAACTCATCATGGGCGGCCTTACTGTGACGGCCAGCCTGCGCGACCTGCTGCCCGTGGCAGCGCCTGCTGCCACACCCGTCGCCGGCCCGAAAACTGACCTCCAGAAAACAGCCGAGTTTGAAAATAAAATTGACATCCGCGGCATGACGCCGGATGAAGCTATGCGCGTGCTGGAGAAATTCGTGGACAATGCCTTGCTGGCCAACGCAACTACGCTCCGAATCCTGCACGGCAAAGGCGTAGGTGTGCTGCGCCGTGTAGTAAAGGAAAAACTGCGCGAATACGGCCGCCATATCGCCCGCTCCTATCACCCCGAACCCGAACTGGGTGGCGATGGGGTAACTATTGTGGAGCTGGCCTGAGACCGCTGCCTGCTTTTCCGGGCGTTCGCGAGAAACGAAGCACCAGTACTTTCTTGCACATCTGACGGGGGCTGGCCTCCAGAACGTGGCGCCTGCGTTAAATTTTTGCATCAAACGGCGTTTTCATTGCCCGTTTTTCCATATTTGCCCAAAAATATCTGTGCCGTCATGTCTGAAACACCCTCTTTACCTCCGCGCCGCCGCCGGTGGTGGAAGCGTCTTTTGTTGTGGGTGGGCCTTCCGCTTTTATTGCTGGTAATCGTCCTGGTGGTCGTTGCCGCAGTCTTCAACGAACAGATTACGCGCCGTTTGTTGGATGCGGTGGACGACCAGTTGCGCACAGAACTGACTGTGCGCAAGGCAGGTCTGTCGCTGCTGCGGCGTTTTCCAGAGGCCTCGGTCAATCTGGAAGACGTGCAGTTGAAAGACGCCTTTGGGCGCTATCTGTTGCAGGCGCGGGAGGTGTCGTTTCGGTTTCGGCTGTTCAGCCTCTTTGGCGAGCGCATCGAGGTGAAGAAGGTAGTCGTCAGCGGCGGTTCGCTCAATGTGCGCATTGATGCGCGCGGACGGGCCAACTACGATATTTTTAAAGAAAGCCCTTCAGAGGCGCCTTCGGGCAGCAACGACCTTCGCTTAGCCTTAGAAAGTGCCGAATTGAAAAACCTATTCATCATCTATGAAAATGCCAACACCCGCCAAACGGCGAGCATAAACCTGAAAAATGCCGGTCTGGCAGGCGATTTTGCTGCGCAGCAATTTGCCCTATCCTCTCAGGCCGACATGACGGTAGCGCGCCTTCAGGTGGGCGATAGCCGTTACTTAGTGGGTCAGCCCTTGCGCTACAATGCTGTGGTGGCGGTAGATTTGGCCAAAGGCCTGTACGACCTGCAAAACGTCGAGCTGGTCGTTGGCGGCAATGCCTTTGATGTGTCGGGCTTTGTGTCGGACAAGGGCGAGTACTCCGACCTCAACGTGCAAATGAAAGGGCGCGAGGGCGACATCTCCTTAGTCATTGCGCTGCTCCCAGAGCCGTATAGCGGCTATTTCCGCGATTTTCAGAGCAGTGGCGCCTATACCTTCTCGGCTTTCGTGCACGGTCGGGCCAGCAAAACGCAGTTGCCCACGGTGGGCGTAGAGGCGACGCTGCGCAACGGGATGGTCTCTTCCGAAAAACTGCAGAGTCCCCTTCGGAATGTGTCGTTTCGCGCGACGTACAGTGCGCCGCCGTCGGGTCAGGGTGTGTTTGAAATTGCCGATTTCCAGGCCAATTTTGGTGGTCAGCCGCTGGGTTTCCAGCTGAAGATCACCGATTTGGACGATCCTATGGTGGATTTTCGCCTGCAAGGCGCCCTGCCGCTGAAGGCGGCTTACGGCTTGCTGAACAACCCGCGCGTGAGCGGAGGCGATGGCTTAGTGCGCATTCCAAACCTATCGGTGCAGGGGCGCTACGCCGACATGACGAGCATGCAGCGTATTGCGCACGTGCGCGCCGAGGCGGAGGTGCAATTCGATGCAGCTGCGCTGACGTACAACGGCACACAGGTAGAGCTGTCGTCAGGGCGCATCGTTTTGCAAGACAACCTGCTGCGCTCCGATAGCGTGCAAATGCAGATTGGGCGGAGCGACCTGTTGCTCCACGGTTATGCGCAAAACCTGTTGCCCGTGCTTTTTGCCGACTCGCTCAATACCCAGAATGCGCAGTTGGAATTTAATGCCCGGCTCCGAGGGCGTTTCATAGACGTAGGCCAGCTGCTCGACCTCTTTGCCGTATCGGAAGAGGAGGCCTCTGGCGACGAGGCCGTTTTAGACTCGATGCGTATTGAAGCCAATCGGGAACGCCAGCGCCTCACGGAACGGCTGCGGGGCGTCTTTGAGGCCAATTTTGATGCCTTTGAATACCGCAAAATTCGCGGTCAGCAATTCGGCGGCCTGCTCGCCTTCGACCGCGGCACGCTCAACTTCCGCCTCGGTGTGCAGGCCATGCAGGGCAGCGCCCAGGTGAACGGCGTCGGATACTTCGCTCAGCGGCCCTCGCTAAAAATGCGCATCACCTTGCAGGCCGTAGACCTGCGGACGCTCATGGAACAGTGCGACAACTTCGACCAGGATGTCATCACCCACGAAAACCTCCGCGGAACCCTGTCGGGCAGGGTGGTGGCTTACGCCTTTTGGGACGAGAGCAACCACTTCCTCATGGACCAGCTGCGCGCGCTGGCCGACGTCAGGGCCACCAACGGAGAATTGGTCGGCGTGAAGATGCTGGAGGACTTCTCGACTTTCATTCATATCGAAGACCTGCGGCGTATCCGCTTTGCTGACTTGCAGAACTACTTAGAAATCAAAAACCGGACACTTTACCTGCCGGTCATGTTCATCCAGAGCAACGCGCTGAACCTGACCCTATCGGGCACGCATACCTTTGATAACGACATAGACTACCGCCTCAAAGTGAATGCCGGACAGGTGGTGCTCAACCGCATTAAGCGGCATGACCCTGACTTAGACCCTTTGCCCGCGCGCGATGGGTGGTTCAACGTATTTTACACCATTCGAGGCAACATAGACAAATACGACATGAAACGCGGCAAGAGGGAGGTCGTGCGCGAGTTTGAGCGCAGCGAAGCGCTCAAAAAGAGCCTGGCTCAGCGCATCGAAGATGAATTCCGCGGTATTGATGGACGCCCCTTGCCGCCAACGGCAGGCGTAGAAAACGAGCGTGCTCGCCCGGGCGCCGTGCCAACGGTTCAATGACGCGCCAGAGCCTGCCCGTACAGGGCTAAGTAGCGGGCGATGTATTTGCCAATGACGTCAAACTCCACATTCAGGCGGTCGCCCTCACGCAGGCGGTGAAAATTTGTATGCTCCCAGGTGTATGGGATGATGGCAACAGAAAACAGGTCATCGCGCGGCTCCACCACCGTCAGGCTAACGCCGTTGAGGCAGATGGAGCCTTTGTCCACCAGAAAGTGCTCCGGCGTAGGGCGATACCGAAACGTAAAGCGCCAGGAGCCCTCGCGCGACTCAATAGCCGTGCAGTAGGCAACATCATCCACATGCCCCTGCACTAAGTGCCCATCTAACCGCCCGCCCCAGGCTAAGCTGCGCTCCAGATTGACGATGCGCCCCGGTTGCCAATCGCCCAGGTTAGAGCGGCGTAGCGTTTCCTCGACAGCCGTCACAACGTGGCAGCCGTCGCGAACGTCCACCACCGTCAGGCAAACACCGTCGTGGCTGACGCTCTGGTCTATCCGAAGGTCCGAACTAATCGGGCTGCGCAGCGTAAAATGCACATTCGTGCCTTCGCTCTCCACGTGCTCCACCACGCCAAGCGCCTCCACAATACCAGTAAACATAGGCAGTCAGATGTTTTTTCTAAAAACGGCCCTATAACCGTCAAAATGACAAAAAGATTTGTTCCCCTTCCAAACCCCCTCGCTAACTTGCGCGCCGTTAACCATTTATTCGACCCACAACAACACAAAACCTGCAAACCAACCCAACCACCCCCACTTTTCATTTTTCACTTTTCATTTTTCATTCTTGATTTTCCATTTTCCATCATTTTTGCTATGCAAAAACGAACGTTTCTGAAAACCTCTCTCTGGCTGGCTGCCGGTGCGGCGCTTTCTCCGTTATTAAAGGCCTGCGACCCGGCTAAGAAGGCTAATGGCAACAAAACGGCAGTCATCCCGCCACCCAAATTGCGCCGCACTGGGCCGTTCACGTTGCCGCCGTTGCCTTATCCATCGGATGCGCTGGAGCCGTACATTGACAGACAGACGATGGAAATTCACCACGGCAAGCACCACGGCGGGTACGTCAACAACCTCAACGATGCCGTTGTGGGCACCGTCTATGCCGACTACGAGCTGGACGACATCTTAGCGCGCATCACAGCGGCCGACGCCGACCGCAAAATCCGCAACAACGCCGGCGGCCACTGGAACCACACGTTCTTCTGGCAAATTATGAAACCCGGCGGCGCTCCGCTGCCTGAAGGGCAATTCGCTACGGCCCTGAACGCAGCCTTTGGCTCGTTCGATAAGTTCAAGACAGCCTTCTCCGACACCGCTAAAAGCGTCTTCGGCTCCGGATGGGCCTGGCTGTGCGTGGGCAAAGACAAAAGCCTGTTTATCAGCACGACGCCCAATCAGGACAATCCGCTGATGATGCAAATCGTGTCCAAAACCGGCACGCCCATCTTCGGTTTAGACGTTTGGGAACACGCCTACTACTTGAAGTATCAGAATCGTCGCCCCGACTACATCAGCGCTTTTTTCAACGTGGTGAATTGGGAAGAAGTCGCCAACCGCTACAACCGCGCCATGTTCGGCTAAGGCGACCTAAAGCCGGCCTGGTCTGTGGCACCGGGCCGGCTTTTTTTAGAACAAAACCACTTTGCTGACGTTTACTGGATTAAACATCCCTGTCATGCTGGGCTATCGCTTCTCCGAGTACAAGGCCGATCCCAACCAGGCGCCCTTCGAACGCCTGTTCAAAATTTTCCAGGAATTGCTCCTGTACACCTCTGGAAACGTGGAAGAAGCCCTGGCCTGGATGACAGAGCTGGATAAAGTTTATCATTTTACTACGCCTGATTACGGCATCGGAGATTTCATCCGAGACCTCGAGGAAAAAGGTTATATCCGCCGACAAGGCGATGGCGAAGGTGGATTTAGGCCGACGGCCAAAATGGAAATCGCCTTGCGCCAGAAAAGTTTGGACGACATCTTTGGCGACCTGAAAAAGGCCAAAAGCGGTCGCCATGATACCACATTCATCGGTCGGGGCGATGAGTTCACTGCCGACGCCAAGCCCTACGAATTTGGCGACGCTTTAGAACACCTTGCCGTAACCAACTCGCTGCGAAACGCCTACATCAACCACGGCATTGATGAATTCCGCCTTACGCAGGATGACTTAGAGGTCTATGAAACCTACTACCAGAGCCAGATGTCGTCGGTGCTTATGATTGACATCTCGCACTCGATGATCCTCTACGGCGAAGACCGCATTACACCTGCCAAAAAGGTCGCCCTGGCTTTAGCCGAGTTCATCCAGACGCGCTTCCCCAAGGATACGCTGGACATTATCGTCTTCGGCGACGATGCCTGGCCCATTCAGTTGAAGGACGTACCGTATCTCGAAGTTGGCCCCTACCACACCAATACCGTGGCGGGCATCGAGCTGGCCATGGACATCCTGCGCCGTCGCCGCAATCCCAACAAGCAGATTTTCATGATCACTGACGGAAAACCGACGTGTCTGAAGTTGGGCAAAAACTACTATAAAAATTCCTTCGGCTTAGACCGGAAGATCGTCAATCGGTGCCTGAACCTCGCCGCGCGCTGCCGCAAATTGGAAATTCCCATTACCACCTTCATGATTGCCAGCGATCCCTATTTGGTGCGCTTTGTAGAAGCGTTTACGCAGGTAAATAACGGCAAGGCCTTCTATGCCTCGCTGCAGGGCCTGGGTACTTTTGTGTTGGAAAGCTACAAAAAACGCAAGCGCAAATAAGCGCGGTTGTCGAAAGCACACGGCTCCAGGGCGCTATCGGTTTCGACATGGCGCCTCTTAGGACAAATCAAAAACTGCCCGCTTCCCTTCCGGATGCGAGCAGCCCGATCAATTTGAAAACGAAAAAGTCGTAGCGTGCTTTGATGATGATTACAATGCAAAGATGGTGGCCTTAGGATCAGTCCTGAAACCCCTACTTTGGGGAATGCGGTTTGAATTTTAAGATATGTCGTTCCTGGCAGTACTCGGCGAATTGTCGAGCGTTTTTGAACTCATAGACGAACAATTCGCGCGCTTTGCGCAGCAGGTGCGTGTTGTACTCGTGCAGGGTGTGGCGCGACCACTTCATCGCGGCCAACACGCTGTCGGTGCGTGTGCCGCTGGCGTACAGAGCCAACAGGTCTAATTCCGCATCGGTGAATAGTTCCATGAGCAACAGGGAGAGTTGCCCGGCCAGCTCGGCATTTAGGCCCTCTTCCTGAGGCTCATGGCTGAAAAGGCTTGCTTCCAAGGGCCGGAGGTTGTGGCGCGACCACGTACTCTCCCGGTAGAGGGTTTCCACCGTTGTAGCGATCCGACCTTGAGCGTCCTGCTGCACGATGGCTGAGTTCATACAAAACCACCAATATTGCCCCGAGTGCGTCTTAAAAGGCAGTGAGATGCGGAAGGTGTGCTTCAAGGGCTGACGTACCTTTTCGGGATACAGCGACATGAGTGCATAGGCCGAGCGTCGCCAGCGCAGGTAGGGTAGGAGGTAATCAGGATGGATGCGGGCAACTAAGTCGCGTTTAGAGCGAACGGGCGCGCCAAATACGTTGATATCGCCTTCGCTTTGCATGGCGCTAAGCGTGGAGTAATCCATGGTGAGCCAGAGCGCCATGCTGGGATAAGCGGCTCTGTAGGCGCGCAGGCGTTGCACAAACTCTTCAAAAGCAGCGGCGTCTAAGTTTACGGGTGTTCCAATGCTGCGGCGATAATCCCGGTGCGGGCGGTCTATCCACTCCTCGTATGCCTGTTCAAAGCTGGTTACGACTGTCATTCTGTTCTATGTCGGCGATTATTTCCAAAAAGCTAAAGGCGAAGGTATGCCGACCAATCAGAACGTTGCAGAATAAAAAAAGTGGCGTTCTCCAGTGAAGAGGGCAAATCGGGCTGGAGAGGGAAGCCTGCCGTAAGATATTGGCCCATGCCGGGGTATTTCTGTGGTGTTATCGGCCTCAGAGCGATGCGTGCCGGAAATAGGGGCGGCGCTAGTCAGGCTGAATAAGTTTTTCTAAAAAAGGCTTGGTAGTTTAAAAACGGCGCATCTACCTTTGCCGCCGCTTCGGGCGCATAGCTCAGTTGGTTCAGAGCACCTGCCTTACAAGCAGGGGGTCGGAGGTTCGAATCCTTCTGCGCCCACCCAGCCACCTCCAGAAGAGGTGGCTTTTTTGTTTTAGGCGCTGTTGGGCGCAACCAACACAGCTCTCAGACGTATTGCCACAACCTGCCGATTGTTTTATGCGAAATTCGTCCGTTAATGCGTATCCTCTCTGGCGAGGAGGTGTGCTTGTCCTCTTTTTGCTTCTTAGCGGACAGTGCCAGCGCTCTAAGCCTCTTGAGCCAGAGGAAGTCGTGCGGCTATGGCAGTCATATATTGATCGCAATCGCTTCGACTCGGCACGGCTGTACAGCACCGAGTTGGCCCGGTCATATGTAGATTTTTTAGATGCCTTGGTGCAGGACGACTCTGCGGAAGTAGCCCACACCGAGTTGCATCACCTTCACTGTGCGGTACGCGGCGACTCTGCTGTCTGCAGTTATCAGATAGAAGACGAACTGGGCGAATACCTTGCTGATACGCTTGTCCTGAAGCGCGTTGGCGGGCAGTGGTTGGTGCATCGCGTGGAAGGCTTCAGTACGCCTACGCGGGATACAGTGCTCCCAGGCGAGGAGGATCTGGTATTTCCGCCTGCCGACACGATACCCACCTGGAGGCGCTGAATAGGGGATACCTTTTATTTATTGCTGATTTTTCGAGCTGTTGGGCACCGGGTACTTCTGCGCGTAAGCGCGTGCTTTGGGTACGAGTTGCCGCAGTCGCTCGCTGCGCTTCGACGGGTCAGGGTGCGTGCTCAGAAACTCCGGCGGGGCGCCGCCACCCGCGCTGTTCATGCGGTTCCAGAAGGGAGCCGCCTCATTAGGGTTGTAGCCTGCCATAGCCATCAGATACAAGCCAATTTCGTCGGCCTCGCTCTCGTGTTTGCGGCTGAAGGGCAGCAAGACGCCCACTTGTGTGCCTACGCCGGCAGCGGCCATGAGCAACTCGCGCGTCTGGGCGGGCTTGTTGGCTAAGGCCACTTGTAGCGAAGTCAGGCCCAGTTGCGCCACCAGCATCTGGCTCATGCGCTCATTGCCGTGGTGCGCCAGCGCATGCGCTACCTCGTGGCCCATCACAACGGCCAGTGCATCCTCGTTCTGGGTAACCCTCAGAATGCCGGTGTACACCACTACTTTGCCACCCGGCATGCAAAAGGCATTCACCGTTGGGTTGTTTACTACATTAAACTCCCAGGCGAAATTCCGCAACTCGCTGCTCTTGCCCATAGCGCGGTAGTACACCTCTACGGCCTCTTTGATGTCGTTGCCAACGCGGCGCACTAAGTCCACTTCTGGACCCGAGCTCATAGGCGGATTTTTACTCAAAAAGGCGCGGTATTCCGCAAAACTCATCTGGTTGATTTCGCCCACAGGCAACAGTGTCATCTGCTTGCGGCCCGTGAACGCCGTGCGGCTGCAGGCGACCAAAACGGCCAGGACGATCAGGCTAAAGAGAACTTTCTTCGTCATGTTTGGAAAAAGGTTGAGTGGATGTTTACAAATAAACGCCGCTATCGGCGCATGAACGCTTCGACGCGCCTTTCGACGTTTTGCTGCACGTTAAGGTAATACAAATTCAGGTCGCCAACGTGATAATTTTTTCGCGTGAACAAAAAACTGCCGGGAAAGCGCGGGCGCGAAGCCAGCAAATAGCCTTGCCATACCTCGGCATCAGTAGCGGCAGGGTAGATGGTGCAAAAGTTGCGCAAGACGGCGCCCGAATTGAGCGACCGGTCGGCGTATTCGCCTTCGCGCGTGCTCCAGGTGAGTGGGTTGGTGCACGTTACTTCGGGCTGAGGCGGCAGCCTTCGGCGGGCGTCGCGCCGCCAGGTGCGCCACGAGCAGAAGCAGCTGAATTGCTCAGCAGAGGTGCAAGGCGGTGTTTTTTTTATGAAATCCTTTCGGACTGGCCAACCTACCAAATAAGCGACAACAAGTTGGCTGTGTAGGGGTGTACCCTCGATGCGCTCGCGCAAGAGGCGCATGGCTAAGTAGGCTCCCTGGCTATGGCCGACCAAAACGAGTGGGCGCCCCTCGTGCCAGTGTTTCAGATAGTGATCGAAGGCAGCCTCTACGTCCTGGTAGGCTAAGGCTAAAGCCTGTGCGGCGTTGAGCGTGTCACGGCCGTAAAAGGCTTTTAGGTGTGCCTGCCGGTAGCGCGGCGCATAGACGCGCCCGACGGTATTGAAGATAGTGGCCTGGTGAAGGATAGCGCCGCTGTCGGTACGAGCGTTGATCGCTGAGTCATTTAGGTCGGCATTCCATTTGACGGGCCTCTTTCGGCAGCCGAAGTAAGAAGTTGGATGGAGGAAAAAGACATCGGCGTAAGCGGTTTGTTGCTGGTCGGGTTTGCCACCGCAGGGCGTTCGATCGGCGGCATCGGTCTTTTGTGGGTGTGCTGCCCAGTGTTCCAACAGGGCATAATTGGGCGGAAGTGGGGCTTTGTCAGGGGAAAAGGCCTCAGTAGGGCGTGTGGAGCGACAACCCGCGAGGGCGGCAAGTGCTAAAGCACCTGAGTAGAGCAGGCTTTTCAGGAGAGTGGTGTCAGGCATGAGCAATCAGGGTTGTTTTGTAAGCAGGTTGAGGGCATTTTCCATCTGTCGGCGTTGTTCGCGTCGAAGGTATTCGCTAGGGGCTGCGCTGCGCTGAGGGCAATCGAGCCAGCTGCATCGTTCGCAGGTAACCCCCACCATTCGGCGTTCGATAGTTGGGTCATTGGAAAATCGAATTACCTCGCGGGCATGATCGTCCCACTCTACGCCCAACATGATGCAGACGAAGCGGTTTGGAGTAGGGTAGGCTGTCTTTGCCACCGCTAAGCACAGGTATTCTTCGCCCGAGTCGGCGAAAACCATGTGTTGTGCCCCTGCTGCCATGGGCAGCTCGTTGGGTGCCGAGGCTGAGGCGGCTGCGGTATGTAGTTGCTGGAATAAGTCAGCAGAGAGCCAGCGCCGGCAATAGGTCTGCCCTAACCCTGAGGCTTGTGGGCGGTGTCGCCGGTTGAGGTGCAGTTCCTTGTCAATGTCTAAGTGTTGGCTTTCTACGTCGTAGATAAGGCGCAAGAAAAAGATCTGGTGCAGGTCGAAGGCATGCGACAGCACATTAAACCGCTGAAAAAGCACTTCTGGGCTGACCTGGTACTTTTTCAAAAGCCCCAGGAGGTTGCTTTCTTGCCAGGATGAGGCCAGGAAGAAGGCGTGCAGGTCTTCGATAAAAGCGGTTTGTGGTACTAAGATGGACACAGCGAAATAGGCAGCCCGGTAGTTGTTGAGCACCTCTTCGAAGGAGCGCACGCGGAGCCAGGGCGTGGCACACGGTCGTTTTTCCAATTGAAGAGTGGCAAAGCCGAGCTCTTTGGCTAATTGGAAGGCCCGCTGGTGTGGATGGAGCGACGGGTGCAGGTACAGGCGTCGCTGTTCGGGATGGAAGGCGGCCCTTACGCCCTGCAGCAGCGGCTGTTGGCCTAAAGTCTGGTCGTCTATGGTGTAGTTGAACTTTTCTAAGAGAATGCGTTCCAGCAACGCCGCCGATACGGGGCCGCGCACAGGCAGTTGGTGCTCCTGGGCGAAGGCAGCTGCTGTGGCCTCAATGTCGGGAAAGTAGTTCAGGTGCAACTCCTGGTAGGCGCGCAGGGCAGCAAAGTAGAAGTGCTCGTTGTGCACGGAGTAGTGCCGCGCAATGTCGAGCATAGCCGAGACGAACGCATTGACCCGGTCGGGTGCGCGCGCCATAATCTCGACCAGTTGTTGCAGATTGAGGCCAAAAAAGTCTAAGGGCAGCTCGCTCAAAAAGTTGCTTTCTAAGAGCCGGGAAATCGGCGCGTATTGAGCCGGCAGCTCTGCCGAGGTCAGAAATTCCGTCGAGACGCCCAGCGCTGCAGCCAATTTTTCTAAACTCTCCGGCTGTGGGTACTTCTTGCCTTTTTCTATCTCGTTCAGGTACGAGGGCGACATGCCTGTCTGGCGGCTCATCTCGTCAAAGTTCCACCCGCGCGA
Source organism: Saprospiraceae bacterium (assembly GCA_025056735.1). Taxonomy (GTDB): domain Bacteria; phylum Bacteroidota; class Bacteroidia; order Chitinophagales; family Saprospiraceae; genus M3007. The sequence continues at coordinate 29,395 of JANWVR010000140.1, read as the reverse complement.
CTGACGCAACTGCCGCACTTTCAAGCCCAGCAGGATACGCTGCAAATGTTTGTCTTTGCCCATGGCGAGGCAAAGGTAGAAACCTGCGCAAATGCTCGCAGCGCCCTACCTTTGGCCGTCTGCTCAACACCATAGTTTCTTTCGTTATGCGTTCTTTTATCGTTGCCGGCAACTGGAAGATGAACAAAACCTTAGAGGAGGGCGTCGCGTTAGTTCGCGATGTACTGGCTCGCTTCGACCAGCCGCCGCCGGGGCCGGTTGTTTTTGCCGTTCCTTTTCCTTTTCTGCAAGCCATTGGCGCGTTGGTGCGTGAACGCCCGGGCTTTTACCTGGCTGCCCAAAACTGCCACCACGAAGAAAAAGGCGCTTACACAGGTGAAGTGTCCGCAGATATGCTCGTCTCTGTAGGCGCTCAATACGTCATCGTTGGCCACTCCGAACGCCGGCAATACTTTCGCGAAAGCCATGAGCAGCTGGCCAAAAAGGTTGATCTGGCCTTGAGCCGTGGCCTGACACCTATTTTTTGCTGCGGCGAACCGCTCTCCGTACGCGAGCGCGGCAATCATGTGCCCTACGTGGCGCGCCAACTTCGCGCCAGCCTCTTCCACCTCCCGGAGGCCGACCTGAGCCGCCTCGTCATTGCCTACGAACCCGTGTGGGCCATTGGCACCGGCAAAACGGCCACGGCCGCCCAGGCCCAGGAAATGCACGCTGCCCTGCGCTCCCTGCTGGCCCGGCGCTACTCGCCCGAGGTGGCCCAGGCCATACCTATCCTGTACGGCGGCTCGTGCAACGCCCAAAATGCGCCCGACCTCTTCCAGCAGCCCGACGTGGACGGCGGCCTTATTGGCGGCGCTTCCCTCAAAGCCGAGGAGTTTGCGGCAATCATCCGGGCAATGCGGAGGTGAGACCGGACACAACAGCACGGAAAAATTCGATCCACAGGGGCGCCGAGGAGGGCGCCTGCTCTTTCATTCCTCCCGCTACTACTCCTGATGCCATGAAAAATCTCTGTCTCTACCCGCATCTGTGGAGCATGGTCACTCAATTGCTCCTGCTGCCGACGTTGGCCAATGTCGCCCCTGCTCAAGAAAACAAGCCCGCCCTCACCGGCCAAATGCCTGCGCCCATAGACCCAGCAGATGCCGCTATCCTGACGGAAAAGCTGGCCCTGGCCCGCCAACACAGCGACCTGGCAGCCCGAACCTTAGCCGTAGCCCAATCGCTGCAAGGCACCCCTTACGGCACGCTCAGCGCCAGCCCAAACGAGTACTTGATGCTCTCAGCCCGCCAGCTGGATTGCTGGACGTTCGTCGAGATCAGCCTCGCCATCGCCCTCGCCGCCCAACACAAAGAGGCCTCCGTTGCTACCGTAGCCGACTATGTGCGGCAATTGCGCTACTGGGGCGGTACGGTGGACGGCTATGCCTCGCGCGTCCATTACCTCTCCGGCTGGCTGCGCCAGGCCCAAGACCTCGGCTACCTGCGCGACATCACCCAAGATCTCGGCGGCCAACCTTTCCGAAAAGACATCCGCTACATGAGCGACCATCCCGAACAATACCCGCCGCTGAAAGACCCTGAAACGCTGCGCCGCATCCGCCAGGTGGAAACACGCCTCAGTCGCCGAACACACTATTACATCCCGCAAAACCACATCGAACGCATCGAACGCCACCTCCAACCCGGCGACATCATCGCCATCACCTCCGCCCGGCCAGGGTTAGACTTCGCGCATCTGGGCTTCGCCATCGCCCAAAAAGGCCGCATCCACCTCCTGCACGCCTCCTCGCTCCAGGGCCGCGTCGTAATATCCGCTCAGCCACTGGGCGCCTACGTCCGCTCACAAAAAGGACAGACGGGGGTGGCAGTAGGTAGGATAAATGGGAAGTGAAAAGTGGAAAATGAAAACTGACAAGATGCTCCAGGCTGCTCGTGCGTGACCTTAGCGGATAAGGCTTTGATGAATAAAACCTTGAATTGCCTTTTCGGTCAATCTCCTGCTACCACCAGTTTTGCTGCCTGTTCTACGTCTCCTCGTTCTAAAGCCTGTCGCACTAAGAGGTGCAGTTCTGCGGTGTTGTTACATTGCTGGATCGCCTCGACGACGGCAGGGTCGGCCAGTGCTTCTTCGCGGCTGGGCAATTGGGTGAGTGCTGCTATGCGCGCCAGCTCATTGCCAGTGAGCACAGGGCTATGACGGGCCGCGTAAGGTAGGGCATCGAAGCCCACGCCAAGTTCGTTTACTTTTTGTACTACCTCGAAAATGGCATCGCCGCTGGCGCGGGCGTAGTAGAAGCGGCCTAAGCGTCCGATAAGGTCAATCTTATGCGGGTCAATGCGTCCGCTTGGGGTCAGCACGTCTTCGGAAATGTGCATGAGTACCATCCGGCAGACAATGAGGTTGCCTGCGCCGCCTTTTTCGCCTAAGGGCAGGATGTTGTCCACCACGCATTCCATATGCACCGGGCTTTCTGCCACGCGAAAAGGGCGCACGCGCTCAGAGGGCAAGGGCGTGAAGCCTGCCTTCTCGAACTCGTTGATGCTGGCATCGTATTCGATGCTGCACAGCGCCATCTGGCGTGCCATGGCGTAAGAGACCGCGTGGATGACCACTTCGCCCGTTTCTTTCACGTTCTGCAAAGTGTCCTTAGTAGTGTTGTTTTCAACGCGCCGGTTGGAGGAGAAGATCAGGATGGGCGGGTTGCTGCTAAACGCATTGAAGAAACTGTAGGGCGCCAGATTGGGCACGCCATCGGCACTGATGGTGCTGGCAAAGGCGATAGGTCGGGGCCCTACGGCGCCGAGGATGAACTGATGCAAGTCTTTGGTGGCAATCTGGGTAGGATCAATCGTGCGCATGATGTGGTAGATTTGTGTTAAACTTGCGCAAAAATACAGGGCGCCATGTCTGTCGGAAATTGGAAAACCGCTGTTGCCGTTGTGCTGTTGGTGCTGACGGTTCTTGGATACTGGAAATACCGTCAACCGCGCTTTGCTGCGGGCGAGCGGCTGCCCGATGTTGCGTTTGGGCTGTCCGATGGCCGTGAGGCGCGCCTATCGGAGTGGCGGGGCAAGTACGTGCTTGTCCATTTTTGGGGCAGTTGGTGTGGCCCTTGCCGGGCCGAGAATCGCGAGTTGAGCCGGTTGTATGCGAAATATCAGGAGCGCGGTTTCGACATTATCAGCATCGGCATCGAGCAAACGCGCGAGGCGTGGGAGCAGGCGGTGCAGACCGACGGGCTGGTATGGCCACATCACGTGCTTGAGCTGGAGCGCTTCGATGGGCCGCTGGCGCGACGCTTCCAGGTGCGCGCCATCCCGACTACCTTCTTAGTCAATGCGGAGGGCGTCATCATGGGCGTCAACCTCACGCCGGAGCAAATAGAGCGCATGTTGCGCGAGGCCTTAAACGGAACCTGACACATTGGCAGCCAATCGGCTGAGGCACAATCCTTGCAGACGTCCTTCCAGCTATTTATCTAGCACATTTTTCAAGCGATAAACGACAGATATGAGCGACGGGAATAAGAATCCTCAAACTGCAGAAGAACAACACTACGAACTGATGCAAGAGCCTCAGCCCGAGAATACCGAGGAAAACTTAGCCGAGTTGGCAAAAGAGGCCGAGTCTGAGGAAGGGCCGGCCGTAACGGCGGAGGAATGGCAGCAACGCTATGAGGAGCTGCACAACAAATACCTGTACTTGCTGTCTGATTTTCAGAATTACAAACGCAACGTCGCTAAGGAGCGCATAGAACTGCAGGCTACGGCTGGCCGCGACATTCTGGCAGCTCTTCTGCCTGTTTTGGACGATTTTGACAGGGCAGTAAAGAACAATGCCTTAGACGAAGGCGTCCAACTCATTTATCATAAGTTACAGATGATAGTACAGAGCAAAGGGCTGCAGCCTATTGAAGTACAGGTAGGTCTTGACTTAGACGCTGACACGCAGGAGGCTGTAGCCGAGGTGCCGGCTCCTTCCGAAGAGCTGAAGGGAAAGATTGTGGATATCGTGGAAAAAGGCTATCGCCTGGGCGAGCGCATTCTTCGTCATGCTAAAGTGGTGGTAGGTAAATAAGGACCTATGGCAAAGCGCGATTATTACGAAGTCTTGGGCGTACCGAGAACCGCCAGCGAAGAAGAAATCAAGAGGGCGTATCGGAAGAAGGCCCTTGAATATCACCCGGATAAGAACCCGGGCGATAAAACCGCTGAAGAAAAGTTTAAGGAGGCGGCAGAGGCTTATGAGGTGTTGCGCGATGCTGAGAAGCGTGCCATCTACGATCGTTATGGGCACGAAGGGCTGGATCAGAGCGGTGGCACGCCTCGCTACGAAGGCATGGACATGCAGGATATCCTGCGGCGTTTTGGCATTGACGACGATATTTTTGCTGAGTTTTTTGGTGGTCGCCGCACTGGTTTCAGTGGTCGTGCGCAAGCGCGAGGCGAGCGAGGCTCCAGTCTGCGCATTCGCGTTAAATTAACTTTGGAGGAAATCGCCACCGGTGTGCGCAAAAAAATAAAGGTACGTCGGCAGGTTCGGTGCACCGCCTGCAACGGCACAGGGGCGCGTAATAGCAGCGATGTTGAAACGTGCAGTACCTGTCGAGGAGCCGGCATGGTGGGCCGCATTACGCAAACGCCTTTTGGCGCCATGCAGACTGCAACCGTGTGTCCGGCCTGCGACGGCACAGGGAAAACCGTAAAAGCCAGCTGTCCCGCCTGTCGAGGCGAAGGGCGCGTCATGGAAGACGACACCATCGAAGTGGATATCCCCGCTGGCGTACACGAAGGCATTCAGCTCTCCATGTCTGGCAAAGGAAACGCTGGCCCGCGCGGCGGCCCCAGTGGCGATCTCATTATCAACATCGAGGAATTGCCGCACGAGCACTTCACCCGGGAAGGACGCAACATCCTACACGAGTTGTTTATCAACATTGCCGATGCTGCCTTAGGTGCTCAGATTGAGGTGCCCACCCTCGAAGGGCGCGTGCGTATTAAAATACCTCCCGGCACGCAATCGGGAAAAATCTTCCGCTTGCGCGAAAAGGGCTTGCCTTCGCTGGAAGGCCACGGACGCGGCGATTTGCTCGTGCATGTCAACATCTGGACACCCAAGAAACTCAACGACGAGGAGCGACGCCTGTTGGAGCAGCTGCGCAATATGCCCAACTTCAAGCCCACGCCCACCAAAGAAGATCGCACCTTCTTTGAGCGCGTGCGCGATGTGTTCAGTGGCTAAAGCCAGACCCACCTCTCCGCTCCTTGCGCTGCAGTTGCTGGGCAACACTTATGGCCTTCAGCATCTGCTTCTTGTCGCTACCGCCCACAATAAGCATAGGAGTTCCGACGCACACCAGCGGCAAGCCTATCGAAATCCCCGAAACAATGAAGATAGTGCCCGCCACAAGGCCGCCTTCCGACTCGGTGGCCAGCAGCCCAACGCCGGCAGCGCCTAAGGCAATTAAGCCCAGCCCACTACCCGTAACAATCCAACCAGCCTTTTTGAGGGTGCGCGCGCTATCGTGATATTTGACCGCGCGCAGGAGCGCGTTGTTCATCAGGTCATCTTCAAAGGTGTAGTCCGACAATAGAATGTTATACGACAAGAACAGTTCCTGATTTTCTAAAATGTGCCTCTTTTGCTCTTCAGTGAGCGGCTTTTGACCTAATGCCATCCAGGCGGACATTGAAAGGGCAATTGTTATAGAAAAAATGGTGTAACGCATAATGCTTTATTTTGATATTGAACGGCATTTTCATTATTAAAGCGGCTTTTTGATAAAAAAACCAGAAAAAATAGCCTTCTAATCGAGTGAGATGGTGAGCGGTAGGTGTATCTTTGTCAAATGTTCACACCAACCAGTCCATACGAAGCAGAACTGCCTATGCCCCCTTTCCGTCTCAAATGCTCCGCAGGCGCTATTGCCTTAAGTCTTGCACTTGCGTTTGCAGCCTGCAACCCGAAATCGGGGCAGAAGGCGGGCTCTCCCAAACCGGCTGACAACAGCCGCATTTCCCTCCATTGGCCAGGCACGTACATCGGCACGGCACCCTGCTCTGACTGCGAAGGTATCTTGACCGAAGTTCGACTTAGAGCCGACAACACGTACGAAATGGCCATCCAACACATGGGCAAAAGCAAAGAGATCTATCGGAGGAAAGGTTCCATAGAATGGGACGAGTCTGGCAACTCCATTCGTTTGGTAGATTCAGACAAACTTTTGGGCGATGTGCGTTATCGGGTGGAGGAGAACGCGCTCTTCCAACTCGACGCCCGAGGAAAACGCCTCGAGGGCGATCAGGCCAATATGTATCGCTTGGTAAAGTACGACGCCGACAACGACGTTCGAGAGAAGTACTGGAAGCTCATTGAATTACATGGGAAGCCCATTTCTGTGGCGGAAAGCCAGCAGCGCGAAACCCACATCGTTTTGAAGTTTTCGGGTCGAGTAATCGGCAGCACGGGCTGCAATCGTCTGATGGGCAGCTACACCTTAGAAGAGGGCAATCGCCTTCGCTTTAGCCAGTTGGCCTCTACCCTGATGTCCTGTCCGGACGTGCCGTATGAGGGCGAGTTCTTGAAAGCGCTCGAACGGGTGGATAGTTACTCCCTCAAAAACGACACCCTGTCGCTATCCAAAGCGCGTATGGCGCCTTTCGCTCGTTTTGTGGTGGTCTATCTGTACTAAAATCCCTTTCTCCAGCGTCGTTGCCTGGCCAGCTGTGGTCTGAGGGCGCCAGACTCCCTTTACATGATGCGCGTGCCAGGCGGAATGATGGCGCCCTTTTTCACGACTACAATGCCGTCGCGAATGCAATAGGACTCCGTTTCAGTATCGGCCAGGTGGCTGCCGCCTTTTATGATAACGTTGTCGCCGATGCAGCAGTCTTTGTCTAAAATAGCGTGCTCGATGTGGCAATTGGCGCCCACACCCATAGGGATATCTTCGGGGTGTGCAGCGATTTCCGCCAGCGTTTGGTAAGTATCGTTGCCCATGATGATAGCCTCTTTTATGACTGAGTTTTCGCCAATGCGCGAGCGCAGTCCGATGATGGCTAAGTCAATCATGCGGGCATGGACGATAGAGCCCTCGGCCACCATGGCGCGGTTGATTTGGGTGCCGCCGTAAAACTTGGCGGGCGGTAACATGCGTCCGCGCGTGTAGATCGGCTTGTGTTGGTCGAATAGATTAAAAGCCGGGATATGGTCGGTTAGTTCTAAGTTGGCCTCATAAAATGAGCGGATTGTACCGATATCGGTCCAGTATCCATCGAAAGGATAGGCCGCGACGCGGTATCCACTTTCGATAGCGGCCGGGATAATTTCCTTGCCAAAGTCGGTGGCCTGTGGGTTTTTATCAAATAACTCGCTAATGGCCTTGCGGCTAAAAATGTAGATGCCCATAGAGGCCATGTAAATGCGGCCGCGTTTTTGATAAGCAGGGCTGACGTCGCTTACCCAATCAGGCAGTTGTTCGGCTTTAGGTTTTTCGATGAAGCGGGAGATATAGCCCTGGTTATTGGCTTTCATAATGCCGAACCCGACGGCGTCTCGGGCATTGACGGGCAGGCAGGCGATCGTCAAGTCGGCTTTTTTTTCGATGTGCCAGAGGGCCATCTCCTCAAAGTTCATCTGATACAGTTGGTCGCCGGAGAGGATGAGCATATAGTCGAAGTCGTGTCGCTCGTAGTGTTTGCGGCTCTGGCGTACGGCGTCGGCTGTGCCTTGAAACCACGAGGAATTACCTGGTGTTTGTTCAGCGGCTAAGATGTCTACGAACCCGTGGGTGAAGTGGTCGAAGTTATAGGCGTTTTTGATGTGGGCATTGAGCGAGGCTGAGTTATACTGGGTCAGTACGAACATGCGCCGCACACCCGAGTTGATGCAGTTGGACAGTGGAATGTCAATCAAGCGGTATTTGCCAGCAATAGGTACAGCAGGCTTAGAGCGTTTTTCCGTAAGCGGATAGAGCCGGGTGCCGGCGCCGCCGCCGAGGATGAGGCAAATCATTTTAATCATAGAGCAGGCGCGTTGTTGGGCGCTAATGTAAGCGCGCCGACAACAACGCGAGACCATTCTATCAAAAAATGCCCGTTTCGGCTCAGCCTTCAAAGTCTTTGAGCAGCATGTCGGCTACTCGCTCCAGGGTGGCGTCGGCATCGTAGGCATTTTGGATGCCGGCCTGATTGAGCGCCTGCAGATTGCGCGGCGATACGTCGTCCATGTCGTCGCTGGCGGTACCCAGTTGGGGCATAATGCGTACGTATTGCTCTGGTCTCTGGATGGCAGAAAAAATCTTGCGCAGCTGGTAATCCACCGTTTCGGCCACGCCGGTCATCATAATATCAATGATGGGCACCACCCAGGAAAGCAGGCCCCAGCTTTGCGCCCGTTGATAGAAATAAGGCTTTTTGATGTTCCCAGTTCCGATGGATAAGATAAACAGCTCGTCCATTTCGAGCAGTCGCGGGCGTCCACCTTCGGTTTTTGGGCCAAAAATTTTGAGGGCTTCCACTACGGCGCACATGGTAGGGTTGTTGGCGAAGAGGCCGCCGTCAATGGCGGCATTTTCTAAGCCGCCTAAGGAGCTCAGGTGGTGTGGTGGGAAATAGGTCGGTGCCGCTGAGGTTGAGCGTGCCACATCGCGCAGAAAGTAGTCGTACATCTCGCCCTTTTCTTTGGCGTCGTGGGAGGTGAAAAAGACCGCCCTGCGCTTCTCAATGTCATAGCTAGTGATGAGGCAAGGGCGCAACAGTTGGCTTAGCCGTGTGTCGCCAAATTGTTCGTACAGGATGCGTTCGAGGGGGCTGCTGTCGTAGCGTGCCCACCGGACGGCAGTGATGCCTGTTCGCCCGGAAATGGTTTTAGAAAAAATCTGTTGGCCGTAGTCGCGATACAGGCTAATGGTTTCCTTTGCGCTGTAACGCGGCTTATGGGGTGCCTGTTCGTCGGGGCACAGCAGTGCGCACACCAGAATACCGCCCGTGGAGGTGCCGGCCATCAAGTCGAAAAACTGGGCCAAACGCAAAGGCTGCTCGGGTGGGCTTCCGTGTTGGATGCGCCATTTTTCATTGATCTTTTGCTCCAGAGCTGCCAGGAGATGCGCGCTTAACAGACCGCGAATACCGCCGCCATCCAAACACAAAACCCGATAGAGTCGTTTTTTGGCCATGTAGCGTCCCTTCTATTCGCCCGCAAAGAACGCAAACTTTACTACTCATTGCTCGGACTACTCAAACGTTGCGTTCTTTGCGAAAACACTTTTCGCTGAGTTCTATATGCCTACCTTCGAGTCCCTGGCCTTTTATGGGCAGTCAAGACATCTATTCCATCTCAAGAATTAACACTTACTTAAACTGAGCGTTACATTGAGGCGTTGACGTTCAATTCTACTTTTGCAGCATGAAAACCGTAAAAGATGCCCAGGCTGTTCCTAAAATTCTGTTGGTAGATGATGAGCCGGATATCTTAGAATTTGTCCGATATAGCCTGCGCAAAGAGGGATACGATGTTGTGACGGCCCAAGACGGCAAGGCAGCACTCGAAATCGCCGAGCGCGAAAAACCCGATTTAATCGTCTTAGACATCATGATGCCCGAACTTGACGGAGTGGAGACCTGTCGGCTGCTGCGCAAGAGCAAAGCCTTTGCTAAGACCCCTATTGCTTTTCTGACGGCTCGCGACGAGGACTTTTCCCAGATCACGGCCTTAGACGTGGGAGGCGACGACTACATCACCAAGCCCATTAAGCCGCGAGTGTTAGTAAGCCGCATCAATGCGCTGTTGCGCCGGGCTTCCTATCAGAGCGAAGAGCAAGACATCATTGAAGCCAACGACCTGGTTATTGACCGCCTCAAAGTGATGGTGTACCGTAGTGGTCAGCCGATTGAGCTGCCTAAAAAAGAGTTTGAAATCCTCTGGATGTTGGCTTCGCGCCCAGGGCGTGTCTTCACGCGGGAAGAAATTTTCGATAAAATTTGGGGGAGTGATGTCATTGTGGGTCATCGGACGATAGATGTGCATGTCCGAAAGCTTCGAGAGCGCATCGGCGAGCATTACATCAAAACGATGAAGGGAATTGGATATAAATTCGAATTTTAGTAGCCGCTTGGCTGGAAAAGCCCAGCAGGGCGTGAAGGGCGTTAAACATGCCATGACTTTTCGGTTTAAAAATCAGAGTCCCCAGCAGCTGGCCTTAGTAACGGCACTGGCCTCCAGCCTTTTTGTAACCCTTATGCTGGCAGCTTTGGGCAATTTCAACCCCAGGGTGAGTCTGCCTGCGTGGGAGCTGTTCTTGGTGGCCTTAGCCGTGTTTGCTACAGGCTACTTAGTAAACTATCTGTTTGTTAAGCACTACATTTATCGCAGGGTAAAACTGATTTACAAGATTATTCACCGACATAAAGGTGCGGGCAACCTTGCCAGAAAAAAACAGCAGGTGGATGTACTGGATGACGTCGAGCAAGAGGTGCGCGAATGGGCCGAAGCCCGCGAGCGCGAAGCCGAGGAGTCTGAAAAACTGGCTGCTTACCGCCGCCGATATATTGGCGATGTTTCGCATGAGCTTAAGACACCCATTTTTAATATCCAAGGATATATTCACACGCTGCTCGACGGCGCCATAGAAGACCCTGCCGTCGCTACGGCCTATCTGGAGCGTGCTGCCAAAAACGTGGAGCGGTTGGAAGCCATCGTACAGGATTTGGAGACCATCCACAGGTTGGAGTCTGGGCAAATGCTCTTAGACATTCGCGAGTTTGACATCCGCAACCTGACCGACGAAGTGTTTGCTGATTTGGAAATGAAAGCACGCGAACGGAACATTCGCCTGTGCTACAAGGACGGCGCGGCGCAACATTTCCGCGTGCGTGCCGACAAAGAGGCCATTCGTCAGGTGCTCATCAACTTAGTGGACAACTCGATCAAGTATGGCCGCGAAGGCGGCACGACCAAGGTGAGTTTCTACGACATGGATACCCATATCCTGCTGGAGGTCAGCGACAATGGCATCGGTATTGAAGAGAAAGACTTACCGCACGTCTTTGACCGCTTCTATCGCGTGGACAAGAGCCGCTCGCGCGAAGCTGGAGGCACGGGATTGGGCCTGTCTATCGTCAAGCACATAATGGAGGCACATAAACAAACCGTTAATGTGCGGAGCAACCCTAAGCAAGGCTCTACCTTTGGCCTGACACTGGAGAAAGCATGAGTCCAGCGTCGTGGCCATATGACCATTACTTTGCTTGTGGGAGCGCGGCCCAACTTTATCAAGGCGGCTCCATTGTGGCGTGCATTAAGTCAGATGCCCCAGGTGCGACTACTGCTGGTGCACACGGGCCAGCATTGGCAGCCCGAAATGTGCGATGTGTTCTTCAAAGAACTGGGCCTACCTACGCCTATACGCTGCATCCCTGCCGATAGTACTTCTAACCGCCCTTTAAGCCGAGTGGCACTGGCTGCCGCCCTTGAACCGCTCCTGCGCGCTTTGCATCCCGACTGGACGGTTGTCATCGGCGATGTAACTACCGCTGCCGCGGGTGCCTTAGCCGCTTATCGCGCTGGCCTACCGCTGGCGCACGTAGAGGCAGGCCTGCGTTGTGGCGACCAAGAAATGGCTGAGGAGCAAAACCGCATCTTTGCCGACCGCCTTGCTCAAGTGCTTTTTGCCACTGAGCCCTCCGCCGTAGCCAACTTGCTGCGCGAGGGCATCGCTCCCGAACGAATTCACTTAGTAGGAAATGTGCTTATTGACGCACTGCTACAAACCCTCCCTGCAGCTAGCCATAAACCCTGGCAGCAGGTCGTACATCAACACGCTTACACGGAGCAGGTCCTCAGCCCTGAAAACAGCTGGGCCAACGGCTACGTCTTGTGCACCTTTCACCGCGCCGAAAACGTGGACTCGCCGCAGCGCCTTCGACGCTTGGTCAGACTTTTACTTGATGTCAGCCAGCAGAGGCTCTTGGTGTTTCCTGTGCATCCTCGAACCGAACAGAAGTTGCACCAGCAGCAGCTATGGGCAGCACTGTCTACCTGCCCGACCGTGGCGTTGCTTCGACCAGTGCCGTATTCCGATATGGTTTGTCTGCAAAAAAATGCCCGTGCTGTGCTTACCGACTCTGGCGGAGTGCAAGAGGAAACCACGGTGCTGGGTGTGCCCTGCCTGACGCTGCGCCCGAGTACCGAGCGCCCTATCACGCTGCAATATGGCGCCAACGTTCTCCTCAGCCCAGAGCACCCTGCGGCAGTAGTGGAATGGCTCCAACGTTTCTGGTCGGCTGCTACGTCGCCAGCCGTCCGCCCCCCGCTCTGGGATGGAAGGGCTGCCGAGCGTATCGCGCGCGTACTTACCCGTACCATGCCCTTTACCGGAGACTCAACGCCCGAAACTATAAGCACGCTGCCCTACAGGAGGGAGACTCCCGTTTATTCTGACCAGTAAGTAGCCACATCTTATTGACTCCAGTTAGCCCAGGTCTCCTACAGGATCCCATCGCGGCTCAATTGCGCAGGAGCCTAAAGCCGCAGAGAACCGCGAAGGGAAGCACTTCCGCAACGCCTGGCGCCCTTAGCAACTCCTGATTTTGGGCGCTGCAAAAAAGGAGACTGCCATGTCGTTGCTGGCTTGCGCAAGGCTGGTTAATAGGGCTAAAAAATGACAACTGGAAGACAATTTCGCCTTTTTTATTTCACGAAGCATTCTTCCTTAAGGCGAGTCGTAGCGTCAACTTTAGACGTCCCTGGGCCGGCGAAGGAGGAGCTGAGTTAACACGCGCTAAGACAGGGCTAACAGGTGCGCCCACAAAGCGATATCACCATTCGAATGCCTTGAGCGAACACGCTAGATTGAACGATGCAAATGTGCCAGAGCCCACACTTTTGAGGGCGGGCGTGCTTAATGCGTTGCCGGTCAACGTGAAGTTTGAGTAAAATTTAAGACTCTCAGGTTTCTGTTTTCGGCCGGCGGGTTGTCTTTGCAGGCGTATGTTGAATGCCAGATCGAGGCTTTATCTTGAAACGGTTGAGAGGCTCTTTTTCTTCCGACTACGAATATCTTTATCTGTTGTACCTTCGCCTTGGTATATTTAAGGCTCGTGGGCTGGCATGACTTTTGGCTTTGAGGAGATACGTCCAGTTTGACCGGTCATTTTATCAAAAGCAACTTTTTCGATAAGATAAAAATATGCCCTCATCCACACCCCATTTTTATGCGCATCCGACGGCCGTTTTGGACGAAGGCTGTGAAATTGGCGAAGGCTCCCGCATCTGGCATTTTTGTCATATCATGCCAGGTGCCCGCATCGGTCGTAATTGTATTCTGGGCCAGAATGTTTTCGTCGCCAGTGGAGTTGTGCTGGGCAATAACGTCAAAGTACAGAATAACGTGTCTATTTATACCGGCGTAGAGTGCGCCGACGACGTTTTTCTGGGGCCTTCTATGGTGTTTACCAATGTGCTCAACCCACGCAGTGCTGTAGAGCGCAAGAGCGAATACCGCCGGACGCGCGTAGGACGTGGGGCCAGTATTGGCGCCAATGCGACCATCGTGTGTGGCTACGACATTGGCGATTTTGCTTTTATCGGCGCCGGCGCAGTAGTGACGAAGGACGTACTACCGTACGCCCTGGTCGTAGGCAATCCTGCCCGTCAGATTGGTTGGATGAGCGAGTACGGCGAGCGGCTCCATTTCGATGATCGTGGACAAGCCATCTGCCCGGGCAGCGGCGAACGCTACGAGCTGCGGGATGGCCGGGTTAAAAAAGTTTCCTGAGCACTTTTCGACCATCTTTTTTACCATTTTCCCGATTATGAAACGCTTTGCCCTCATTGGCGCGGCTGGTTATGTTGCTCCCCGTCACATGCGCGCCATCAAAGACACCGGTAACCTCCTTGTGACAGCCTTCGATCCAAACGACTCGGTCGGCGTCATTGACAGTTACTTCCCGGATGCTGCCTTCTTCACGGAATTTGAGCGCTTCGACCGCCATGTCAACAAGTTGGCGCGAGCAGGGCGACCGGTACACTACGTAAGCGTATGCTCGCCCAATTACCTGCACGATGCGCATATTCGCTTCGGGTTGCGCAACAACGCCGATGTTATTTGCGAAAAACCTTTGGTGCTTAATCCCTGGAACGTAGACGGTTTGCGTGAAATCGAACAGGAAACGGGTCGGCGTGTCTACACCATCCTTCAACTGCGTCTGCACCCAGCCCTACAGGAACTCAAACGTTATGTGGATGCTTCGCCCAAGGACAAAATTTTTGACGTAGACCTCACTTATATCACCTCGCGCGGGCGCTGGTATTACGCTAGTTGGAAGGGTAACATCGAAAAATCGGGCGGCATTGCTACCAACATCGGCATTCACTTCTTCGACATGTTGCACTGGATTTTCGGCGAGGTGCTCGAAAATCGCGTCTACATCCACACACACGACCGTGCCTGTGGTTTCTTGCGGTTGGAAAGAGCGCGCGTCAACTGGTTCTTGAGCATTAACTACGACGTTTTGGCCCAGGCGCTCCAGCCATCCAACGGCCAGCGCACCTTCCGGTCTATCACCGTGGAGGGCCGCGAGGTCGAATTCAGCGAGGGCTTTACCGACTTACATACCCTGAGCTACCAGAAAATTCTGGAAGGGCAGGGCTTCTCCTTGGACGAGGCCGCTCAGGCAGTAGAACTCGTTTATCAAATTCGGACTGCCCAGCCCGTAGGGCTAAACGGGGAGTACTACCACCCGCTTGCCAAACTTCCGTTAGCGCCGCATCCGTTCGAGCGCGAATAATCGGAACGATTGTTGCCCAGAACCTGAGGAACCTGTAAATTCGCTGCACTTTAAAACCGACCTATACTATGGGAAATAATCAATTAGACATTAAGCAACTGCTTTACAAAGGCGTGCGCTATTGGTACCTGTTCGTCCTTTTCTTGGGAGGTGCTCTCCTTGGCGCTTATTTCTATTTAAAGTACGCCCTGCCAGTGTACAAATCTGAAGGGCTGATCTTGATAAAAGACGACGAAAATGCCGGTCAGCCCGGAGCGGAGATCATTTTCACCGAACTGGGGCTGGGCAAGAAAAACAAGATTCTTGAGAATGAGACTTTAGTACTCACATCGACACCTATCATGCTGGAGGTAGTTAAAAAGCTAAACCTGAACTACCAGTACACCAGCATTGATGGCTTCAAGAAGAAGGTGCTTTATAAAGACAGCCCGGTGTACGTGGTTTCCTGGCACCCTCAGACGCCGGACACCGAGATCTACGGCATTCTAACCGACAATGGCCGAGGCGGCTATTCTCTCGAATTGGAGGAATATGGCCAGGTGTATGAGGGCGAGTTTGGCAAAGAGCTCAAACTGCCTATGGGCGCTCTGACGTTGTCGCGCAAGCCTGGCCAATATGCCGATACGAAGATTGGCATCCTCATTTTATCAGAATACGGCACGGCAAAGGGCTATGCGGAGTCCATCAAGGTGGAAATCATGGGTGAACAGTCCAGCACCCTGAAAGTGTCGCTCAAAGACCATTCTGCAGAGCGCGCCCGCGATATTTTGGTAGAGCTGCTGGAGGCTTACAATGCCAATAGTGTTGCCTTGCGCAATAAGGCCTATGAGAGTACCATTGAAATGGTCAACGAGCGCATCAACCTGATTGCTGAGACGCTCTCCGACGCAGAGCGAAGTCTGGAAGCCTACCGCCGCGCCAACGAAGTCATCCAACTTAGCGCCGAGGGTACGCAGCTGATGGCTGAGATGTCGTCCTACAACAAAGAGATTACCTCCGGCGAAGTGCAGATGCAGATTTTGACGGCCATCGAGGACTTTCTGATTAAGAACCGCAACAACTTCGAGTTCGTGCCGACCAACCTGAGCACCAACAATCCGGCGCTAACGGCGCAACTGCAACGATTTAATCAGCTGCTCGATGAGCGCAAAAGAATGGAGTTGAACTATGGCCCGGCCAACCCAGAGTTGTTGCTGACGCAGCGGGAAATCCAAAACCTGCGCGAGACGATTATCGAAAACATTCGAGCCATTCGTCGGGACCTAGAAATTGCAACCGGCGCCACCAAGAGCGCCCGTGCTGCCTTAGAGGGGCGCATGTCCAGCCTGCCGCGTCGCGAGCGCGAATTGCTCGAAATCGAGCGTCAAAAAGATGTCAAAGAAAAGCTCTACCTCTACCTGTTGCAAAAACGCGAAGAAGCTGCTATTTCAATGGCGGTTACCAGTCCGAAGGGCATCATCGTGGAGCCACCAGCGCTTAGCTACGCCAAACTCAGTCCAAAACCCAATCAGATCTGGCTGATTGCCTTCTTTTTAGGGTTAGCCCTACCCATTGGGCTGATCATGCTCATCGAAAGCCTCGACGACAAAGTGCACACGGAAGACGACATCAGCCGCCTGACGTCGGTGCCTATTTATGGCGTGTTGGGACAGAGCGCCAGCAAGGAAAAACTTGTGGTGCGCGAGAACAGCCGCACCGCCATCGCCGAAATGTTTCGATTATTACGAGCCAACTT
Source organism: Saprospiraceae bacterium (assembly GCA_025056735.1). GTDB lineage: Bacteria > Bacteroidota > Bacteroidia > Chitinophagales > Saprospiraceae > M3007. The sequence goes on along the minus strand of JANWVR010000140.1, from coordinate 12,870 downwards.
AGCGTTCATTTCGCCTAATGCGCCAATTAAAACTCTATTGATGACGTCCAGCACTTCGGGCGAGGGCAAATCTTTCATCACCCTCAACCTCGGCATGACGCTGGCCCTTTCGGGCAAAAAGGTGCTCATCGTGGAGTTAGACCTTCGGCGGCCCAAGCAAGAGACTTACATGAGCATTGAACCGGGCGAAGACGGCGTGGTCAATTACATCATTGACCACTCGATGAAGCCCTCGCAGGTGGTGCGCAACACAGGGTTACATCTTAACCTGGACTTTATTGGCAGTGGTCCGGTTCCGCCCAATCCGGGCGAGCTCATTCTGTCGTCGCGTCTGCGCGATCTGATTGCCGAGATGCGCGAGCGCTATGACTACATTATCCTCGACGCCCCCCCTGTGGGGTTGGTGGCTGACGCCCTCCAGATGCGCGACTTAGCCGACGCCACGCTGTACGTAGTGCGTTCGGGCTATACCTACAAGGGGCAAATCCGAATCATAGACGACATTGCCAAAAACGATAAGCTGAACCGGCCCTTTATCGTGCTCAATGGCGTACCTTTCAATAAGCCCGGCTACGGCAGCGCTACATACGGCTACGGATACGGCTACAACGGCAAGAGCAAGAGCTACTACGAGCCGGAGCGTCGCACCAAGCAGCAATACAAGAGCAAGGTGAAGCCCAAATCTTCTAACTTTAACTAACGGAGAGGGCACAGTGTCATGGCTCAAAGCCTCAGTGAGCGCTCGCTGGCGGCAGTGGGTTGGGCAATTTTGGACAGGTTTAGCGGCAGCGTACTCAGCTTCGTTGTTACCATTCTGCTGGCTCGCCTGTTGTCGCCCGAAGACTTTGGCGTAGTGGCCATGGTCATGATTTTCTTCGACTTTTCGGCAGTGTTTGTCGAGAGTGGGTTTTCCACGGCCCTTATTCGGGAGAAGACCATTAGTGAGGCGGACAAGTCCACGACGTTTATCTTCAATCTCATTGCAGCAGTCCTGCTGTATGGCGTGCTTTTCGCGTCGGCACCTTACATCGCTGCCTTTTTCCATCAGCCGCTGCTGACGACGATTGTGCGCGTCATGGGCATCAGCCTCATCGTCAATGCGCTGTCCATCGTGCAGCACAGCGTGCTCATCCAGCAGATTGACTTCAAGACACAAACGCTGGTGCGATTGGCCGGCGTAGCGCTTTCGGGTAGTGTAGCGATCTCTATGGCTTATTGGGGCTATGGCGTGTGGAGTTTGGTGGCGCGTTTCATGGTGTTGGACTTGGTTGCTACGGTTTTGTACTGGGTACTGGTCGGGTGGTGGCCTAGCGGGCAGTTTAGCCGGGAGTCTTTTCGGCGGCTTTTTGGCTTTGGCTGGCGCATCCTGGCGGCTGCAGTGTTGGACAAGTTTTATTTCCACATTTACAAGCTGCTCATCGGACGCTTTTTTAGCGCGGCGTCCTTAGGCTTTTACAGCCAGGCGGGTAATTTCACCAACATGGTCATCAACACCCTGTTTCGCACGGTGCAGTCGGTAACGTATCCGGTGTTGGCCAAGCTACAGGACGACCGCGAAAAGCTCAAGGCAGGCTACCGCAAGATGTTGCAACTGAGTTCGTTCGTTATTGTACCGGCTCTGACGGTACTGGCTGTGCTGGCTGAGCCAGTGGTGATGGTGCTGGTCGGTGAAAAATGGCTGCCGTGTGTGCCCATGCTGCAGTTGCTCTGCCTGTCGGGCCTGACCATTCATTTCAGCACCGTCAACTTGAATATGTTGTTGGTGCTGGGCCGCTCCGATTTGAGCCTGCGGCTGGAGATACTCAAGAAGATGGTCATCACGCTGGCCATTTTTGCCGGTATCCCGTTTGGGATTTACGGCCTTATTATTGGCGAAGTCATTGCTGCCTACATCAATCTTTTTATCAACGTGTGGTACTCAAAGCAGTTGCTGCGCTATTCGCTTGCCGAGCAGCTGCGCGACATTGCGCCGACCCTGCTCATTAGTGCTCTGGTAGGCGGGTTAGTTTATTCGTTGAGAAACGCACCGTTTGCGCCCAGTATATTATCGTTGGCACTCCTGGCCTTTGCTGCTGGATTGGTTTATTTACTCCTGCATTTGCTGGTTAAAACTGAGGAAATGCAGTTCATCCGACATACTCTTCTTCCAAGGGCACTGAAAATGGTAGGTAAACGGAGCTGAGTTTGTCATAACCGCTCCATCTCTCGACGTATCCTATCTATCCTATCGGTATCCTTAATAATATTCCTCTTAATAAAAACAGAACAATGTCCGCCGTCGCTGTCCACGTGTACATGCTAGCCTATAACTCAGAGCGTTACATCGCCCAAGCGATCGAAGGGGTGTTGGCGCAGCAGACCGACTTTATGGTGAAGCTCTTCGTTGGCGAAGATTGCTCGAAAGATAGCACTCCAGAAATCTGCCGGGCATATGCCGAAAAATATCCCGACCGGGTGGTTTTTCTGCCCGCTGAGCGCAATATGGGCATCACTGCCAATACTGCCCGCATGCTGTCCTACTGTACGGCGAAGTATATGGCTATTTGCGACGGCGACGATGTCTGGATAGATCCACAAAAACTGCAAAAACAGGTGGATTTTTTAGAAAGCCACTCAGACTACGGAGCGTCTTATTCGGATGTAGAAATCATTTCGGAGACGGGGGAACCCATAGTAGCAGCGGAGTATGAGGCGCTTCGAGAGTTCTACGGCGAAGGAGATGTCTTTGTACGGTTGCTGACGGGTAACTTCATCAACAACTCTACGGCGGTGGTGCGGCGGTCGCTACTGCATGACTTTTACATAGACCCTTCGCGCGACTATACTATATCCGACTATTTTTTGTGGTTGCATGTGGCCGCGAGGGCCAAAGTCCATTTTCTGCCTGAACGCACGACGGCCTATCGCTGGCATGGCATGAATGCTTCTCGGTCAGCGGAGCGGATACGTCAGAACCAACGCAAGTACCAGTGTGTGCTAGGGCAAATCTTACTGGATTTTGACCGCCACAACCGCCGCTCGTTGAGGCGCGAGGAGAAGGCGGTTATATTCCGGAAAACCCTTTCAGCGCTTTATCGGACACCCTCGGTAGCATTAAGGCAGCGCTTGCAGCTGCTCCCTCTACTCTTTCGCTACTTTCCTATCTAAACCCAATAACACGGTCTCTATGAAAGTACTCATTCTCGCTGGCGGTTATGGCTCGCGTTTGAGCGAAGAAACCGGATTGCGTCCTAAGCCTATGGTCGAAATCGGCGGCCGCCCTATTCTGTGGCACATCATGAAAATTTATGGCCACTATGGGCATACCGATTTTATCATCTTATGCGGCTATAAGGCTTATGTCATCAAAGAGTACTTCGCGCAATACTTTCTGCACCACTCTGATGTAACGTTTGACCTGCGTTCCAACGAGATGCAGGTACATAACAACGTCAGCGAGCCCTGGCGCGTAACGCTGCTCGACACCGGATTAGATACCATGACGGGCGGGCGCGTGTTGCGAGCCAAGCCCTATATTGAGCCCGGTGAGCCGTTTATGCTCACCTATGGTGACGGCGTGTCGAACGTGGACCTCAACGCCCTGCTGCGCTTCCATCGCGCGCATGGGCGGGCCATCACGATGACCTCCAGCCAGCCCGAAGGCCGCTTTGGCGCCTTAGACATTGGCGAGGGCGGCCAGGTCAGCCAGTTCGTGGAGAAGCCCAAAGGTCAGGGCGGCTGGATCAACGCTGGCTTCTTTGTGTGTGAATATAAAGTGTTCGACTACATCACCGAAGGTGATGCTACCATCTTCGAGCGTACCCCGTTAGAAAAACTGGCGGCCGACGGGGAGCTGTTCACCTATCAGCATCCGGGTTTCTGGCATCCGATGGACACCCTGCGCGATAAGATGAATTTAGACCGCCTGTGGAACAGCGGCCAGGCGCCGTGGAAGCTGTGGTAAGCAGGGTCAGAGATGATGCGGCGGCTCGTAGATCAGCCGCAGAAAGGTGCTCAGCCGCTCGTTTTGCCGGCGGGTCGGTATGCCCACCACAATGCCGACGAGCAGGTTGTCGGCAAGACCTACGCGCATTTGCGGGCGCATGACCATGTGCCAATGCTCCCGATCCCACTCTTTGTTGAACTCTACGCCGACGAAGTTGCGCGTGCCCGTAATCATGTAGTGGATGTTGGTGTTCCACTGCATTTCAGCGCGCCATCGGCGCGAGGCAAAGTCCTGATGCAGCAGCGGCCCGGCGTAGATGAGGGTATGCCAGTTGTTGCCCCAGCGTTTGGCGCCTACAAAAAAGGGATTGTACAGGTTGCCCGTGAGGCGCATTGGGCGTTCGCGAAAAGGCGCCGTTTCTAATTCGTTCAGGTAGCCAATCGCTGTGGAGGTTTTCCATCGTTGGGAGACCCAAAAGGTGTATTGGGCGGCGAATTTGAGGCCGTTGAGTTTGCTGGAGGGGCGTTCGTCGTTCGGTGCTTTTCCATTGGAATTATAATAAAACGTGAAGGGCAGTTCCACTTCTAAGCCCAGGCGGTTGATGGGCGCCCATTCGTATTCTATCAGCGCTAAGTAGCGGTCGTAGCGATTATTGTCGGTCAGACCCAGCCCGACGTTCCATTCGCGTTCGCCTTTGCGGGCGCCGAGATCCCGGATGAGGTCAACGAATAGCGGTTCGGCGTGCAGTACTTTATCGGGCTCGAAGTGGTATTGCACTTCGGCAATGTACAGGCTATCGGCGGTCTCGTTAGAGATTTGGGCAAGCGATGGGTTTGTTGTCAGGCAGAGGAATACTACGAGATAAATGTATTTGCAGGATGGGATAGCCATAATAAAGACGTTTTTTAGTTGGTTAACAAGAAAATAGATAAATGGCCCCGAAGGCAACTTCGGTGCATAGGGTAAGGGCAGAGGTTTTCGGAAAGGGTCAGGCCATTTCAGGAGGCGGTGTCGGGATATCTTTCGTGGCGGAAGGCATCAGCGCGCCCTCAAAAGGCGCTAGCGATTTTGAGGAGAATGTGAACAACGCTGACGGTAGGGCAGGGAGCGCTGGGTTTATCAGGAGAAAAGGCGCAGCCGTCCTGCCAGAACGGCTGTTTTCGGGTTGCTCTTCGTCAGCGTCGTCGTATTCAGGTACGGCATTTTCAAGACAAAGCCCTTGCTCCAAGAACATTTCTACCACGGACTCGATGTCGTTGTAGGCCAAATTTTCAGGGACATTCGACGGTCTAAGATCAGGCGTGTCAGCGCAGAGATTGAAAAAATGAACCGCCATAACAACGCACCAGACGCGCGTCAGGAGATGTACTCGAATGCGGGAGAGCATTGTCGTCTTCAAAGGACCTTGCGTTTTTTCATCACCCAATACAACGAAGCCGTGATCAAACCTGACATTAAGATGGTTAAATAAAACATCCAGGGCTTGTCGGGTACGCCGTTATCAATGTTCATGCCAAAATACGACGATATCAGCGTGGGCACCATCAGCACAACGGTGATCACCGTCAGGCGATGGATGACCATGTTTAAGTTGTTCGAGATGATGCTGGAATAAGCGTCCATAGTGCCGCTCAAGATGTTAGTGTAGACATTGGCCATCGAGAGGGCTTGCGAATTGTCAATGATAATGTCTTCAAACAGGTCTGTCAGGTCTTCGTCGCCGTTGATGTGCAAAAAGTCGGTGCGCTTCATTTTCATTTTTAGTAACTCGTTGGCATTCAGCGAGTTGACGAAGTAAACTAGGCTTTTTTCGATGGCGAGTAGCTGCTTAATTTCCTCATTTCGGCTCGAGTGCATCAGTTCTTTTTCGATGATGTTGCGCCGGAGATTGAGTTTTTTAAGGTAAGAGAGGAAATAGTACACGTTTTGCTCCAAGATTTGGAGCACGAAGCGCTTTTCATCGGCAGGGTCGAAGCGACGGATTTTGCCTTGGCGGAAGACGTCGAGCACAGGTGTTTCGAAGGCAGATATCGTCAGTACATTCTCGATCGTCAGGATGATGCCGATGGGTGCTGTGATGAAAATGGCTTCGTTGGCGTGATCAGCGTTTTCGTTGAGCACGGGGGTGTTGATGAGGATGAAGCGCACATCCTCATCGCGTTCGTAGCGAGCGCGTTCGTCCAAGTCGAGCGAGTCGGTCAGGAAGGCGACGTCAAATTCGAGCAAACGAGCAATTTCCTCCAGCTCATCTGGTGCGAATGGAGGCGTTAGGTCTACCCAGCAGCCCGGCTCCAGCTCGGGCAGTTCCACGAGTCGTCGTTTTTCGCGTGCGTAATAACGGATCACTGTCCATGGAGCATTAAATAGGTGAAAAAGAAAAGCGCTCGGTTGCTGGTAAAATACTCAGACAGCGCGTCTGTCAGCATGTACCTGAAGGCGGCGCAAAGGTAAGCCGAACTGGAAGATGCGACGTTCTTTAAAGGAATTTAGACTTAGGCAGCCCTGATTGGGCCAGCTGTGAAGCGCTGACGAAGCTCCATGCCAAAGAAGGCAAAGGGCAGCTGGGGTCTGTGTGCTTCAGTGGCAAAAGCGCCCTCATATTTTAGTTGTTAAAAACCAGTGCTTAGCGCTGCTTGGGAAGCCTTGAGGCGTTTTTTTTGTTAAAATCCGCAGCGCATTTGGCGATATTTTTTAATCTTGCCGTCGAATTGGTGGTAGTTCCCCCTCATCTTTCCTTGCTAATCAGGCGGCGCATAATGGCTCTGTTGTTGCTTTGGGCTCGGAAACGCAATTTTAAGCAAGACGTCGTCGCCAAAAGTTTTCCTTTTTTTGCAGCGATTTTTCTGGAAGCAGCATCTGGATGCCAACCTTTTATTGAAGGTTTCGTCCGCGATTTTTTTTCATCTAATACATCAGGCTTACACACAAAACAGCATCCTTATGAGCCTCCTTACATCCCGTTTTTGTGGTTCTTTGGGCTTAGTCTTTCTTTCGGTCGTTTCCTTGCAAGGGCAAGGCGCGGAAAATTTTTTGAAAGACCAGCCACTCACCTTAGATGGGCACAAGCAGCGGCACGTTCTTGTGGCTCGTCAGCCGCAACAGTTGCTGCGCATTGAGCGGCTTCTTGTAGGGGAGACGTATGCGTTTATCGTGCCTGACGACCCAGCGTTGGGGGCTTGCCGACCGAAGCCTCGCCCGGCCGATCCTAAGATTGCGGCGCTGAGCTACGACGAGGCTACCCGAGCGCTGACCTTCAAGGCAACGAGCCCTATCATGGAATTCTGGTTGGAATATCCTTGTATTTGGGCCGACGACAACCCGCCGAGTCATTACATCACCCTCCAGTGCCAGACGTGCCTTAAAAAGCATTGGCGCGAGCTGGCAGAGGCGGCGGGAGCAGCGGTGTTGCAAGTGCAAGCGGGCGCTTCGGCGGAAGAGCTTATCAGAGATGTACTCATTGGCGGCGACTGCTTTGACGTTACCAACATCACTCCGCTGGGCGTGCCTGACCAGATTGGTACCTTCTCCAACGGACAAACGAACATTGGCATTAACAACGGCGTCATCATTGCCACGGGCGCCATTTACATTGCCCCCGGGCCCAACAATTCGGACGGCGCCAGCGCGGGCTATGGCGCCTCGACGCCCGACCCCGACCTGGCATCGCTAACCAATGGAGCGCTCTTCGACCGGGCGGGTTTTGAGTTCGATTTCCGGCCAACGCAGGCCCAGATCACCTTCCAATTTGTGTTTGCTTCGGAAGAATATTGCGAGTATGTGAATTCGCAATACAACGACGTGTTTGGGTTCTTCATCTCCGGCCCCGGTATTCCTGGAGGGCAGCAAAACATTGCCGTGATCCCTAACACTAATACCCCGATTACAATCAACAACGTTAATCACCAGTCGAACTCAGCCTTTTACGTCAACAATCAGCCTGCCTCCAGCAGTAACCTGTGCGGCCAACAGCCGGCCACTGGGCCTGCCGTCAATGAAGTGCAGTACGACGGCTTTACCCGCCGTTTTACGGCCACGGCCAACGTGATTCCGTGTGAGACCTACCGCATGAAACTCAAAATTGCCGACGTGGGCGATGGCGTGTGGGACTCCGCGGTGTTTTTGGCGGCAAATTCCTTTGCGGCTGGCGGTAATGTCAAGGCCGAGTGGGAAGTGAACGGCAGCACTGAAGTGGATCGCGCCTTCGAGGACTGCGAAACCGTCCGTATTCGCTTTACGCGCCGGGGCAACCTCAACTCGCCCCTTTCGGTGCAGTATACGATTGGTGGCACAGCCACCTACGGTGTGGACTACACGGGTCTGCCTTTGGTAGCGGTCATCCCAGCAGGCCAGAAAGAAGTCGTTTACACTGTGCGTATCGTGAACGACGGTATTACGGAGGGCAACGAAACCATCATCTTGAAAATCAATAATTCCTGTTCGTGCGAACAAGCCGAGCCAACACTCATCATCGTAGACCTACCGGTACTGAAAGCCACGCCCGACACGGTAACTATCTGCGGCCAGGGCACTGCCACGGTGAGCGTGCAAGCGTTTGACGGCGTACCGCCTTATACGTACCAGTGGCAGAACGGTTCGACCGAGACTTCGACGACACTTTTCGTGGGCACCTCCACTAATGTGCGTGTAACCGTTACCGATGCTTGCGGTAAAACGAGAGTGGCTACTGCGCGCATCAACGTGCGGCCATTACCAGTAGCGCAGCTGTTTCCGCCGGCGCCGGTGTTGTGCGAACCCGGAGACACGGCGCTTATTCGCATCAATTTTATCGGCACCGGGCCCTTTAATTTTGAATATAAAATTAATGGTGTGGTGCAGCCTACCCTCCACGACATTACCGAAAATCCGCTTTTCTTAACCATCAGTCAGCCTGGCTTATATCAGGTACATATGGTGGAGGACTCTATGGGCTGTATAGGCACTGGGCAGGGAGCGCTGACGGTGCGCATGTCTGATTTAGCATTTAGCGGCACCGTCACCAACGTACAATGCGCTACCTCGGCCAACGGTTCCATTCAGACTACCGTAACCGGTGGCACAGGGCCTTACACGTACAACTGGAGTGGGCCAGTGGCCATCCCACCCAACACTGCAAACCCGACCAATTTAGTAGCAGGCACCTACACGGCTACTGTAACCGATGCGGCGGGATGCTCGCGGATACGAACATTCTCCGTCATTGCACCTAACCCGCTGACGCCCACTATTGCAGGCGTGAACGGCACCAACTGTTTCAACCCTAACGGCGGCAGTATTGACCTCAACGTTACGGGCGGGTTCCCTAATTACACCTACAAATGGAGTAACGGTGCGCAGGTGCAAGATCCCTCCGGCTTGTCGGCGGGTACTTATACCGTTACGGTTACAGACCAGTCGGGGTGTACCAACACAGCGTCGGCTACAGTGCCAGGCGACCTGACGCCGCCGATAGCGACCATCGCGCCGCCAGGGGTGATCACCTGTGCTGTCGTTACCCAAACACTAAACGGCAGCGGCTCTTCTGCAGGACCTAACTTTACCTATCAGTGGGTGGCCAGTGGCGGCGGAAACATCGTTAGTGGCCCCAATACCCTGAACCCGGTGGTCAACCAACCGGGCAATTACACCCTGACAGTGCGCAACACCTCCAACGGCTGTACCGCCACCGCTACAACGCAGGTAACTGCCGACCGGACGCCGCCCACGGCTTCGGCAGGGCCGCCGCAGACCATTACCTGTGCCATCACCAGCGTAACCCTCAACGGCACGGCCTCTTCTGCAGGGCCTAACTTCACCTATCAATGGACGGCAGGTCCAGGCGGCAACATCGTCAGCGGCGCTACAACTACCACGCCGATTGTCTCCAGCCCGGCCACATACACCCTCCTCGTTACCAACACCCAAAACGGCTGCACCAGCACCAGCAGTGTCGTCGTAGGGCTGAACAACACTCCACCTACAGCCATCATCACGCCTGCGCCGCCGGGCATCCTAACCTGCACGAACTCGCAGGTAACGCTCAACGGCAGCGCGCAACCCGCTGGCGGCAACTATTCTTACCAGTGGACAACGCTCAACGGCGGCTTCTTCTCCGGCCAGGCCGGCCCGAGCGTTATCGTGGTCGAAGAGGGCGACTACACGCTCATCGTCACCAACTTGCAAAATGGATGCACCGGTTCGGCGACTGTTTACATCGGCTTAGACTTCACGGACCCGGCTGCTGTCATCGTCGTAAACCAGCAGATCACCTGCAACAACCCTACCGTTACGCTCGACGCCACTCAGTCGTCGCAGGGGCCGCAGTACAGCTTCTTCTGGACGGCCACCGCCGGCGGCAACATCGTCAGTGGGCACAACACATACACGCCGGTAGTCAACGCGCCAGGGTCCTATTCTATCGTTGTAACCAACACGTTCAACAACTGCACAGCTTCCGCTTCGGTGTTGGTAACGCAAAACACCACGCCGCCCATCGTCAACGCCGGCGAACCCGGCACGCTCACCTGCAGCCAACCGCAAATTCAACTGGGTGACCCTAACACGGTTGTGCTGCCCAACATCACCTATAAGTGGACGGCTTCGCCGGGGGGGAACATCATCAGCGGCGCCAACACGCCCAGCATCCTGTTGGATCAGCCAGGTACCTATACGCTGTTGGTAACCAACACACAAACGGGCTGCACGGCTTCAGCTTCTACGGTTATCGCGCAAAATAAGACAAAGCCCGCGGCTGTGGCCAACACTCCTGGCGTGATCAACTGCGCTACGCCCGTGCTCCAGCTCTCAGGCGCCGGCTCGAGCGTTGGCCCTAACTTCCGTTACCAGTGGACGACCAGCAACGGCAATATCGCCACTGGCGCCAGCACCCTGACGCCTACTGTAACCACGGCTGGAACTTACACGCTCGTTGTTACTAACGAGGGCAACGGCTGTACCAACTCCGCCAGTGTCAATGTTACGTCGAACCTGACGCCGCCTACTGCAGCCATCGCACCGCCCACTTTACTTACCTGCTTCCAGCCGCAGCAAGTTATAGATGCTACCGCTTCCAGTTCGGGCAACGGTTTCACTTATCAATGGGGCACGCAAAACGGCCAGATTCTCGCCGGTGCCAACACGCTACAACCGCTCATTGGCGCTGCCGGTACATACACCTTAGTCGTTACGAACACTGGCAACAGCTGCTCTGCATCCGCCTCTGTAACCGTCGTTGCCGACCAGGTCGCGCCTGTGGCCAACGCTGGGCAGAACCGGACACTCAGCTGCACCAATCCCAACCTCAACCTAAATGGCTCGGCCTCCAGCCAGGGGCCCAATTTCACGTACTTGTGGACGCCCATCGACGGCGGCAACATTGTATCGGGCGCCACTACGCTGACGCCGCAAATCAATGCCCCCGGCGTCTATCAGCTGCTCGTTACCAACACGCAAAATGGCTGCACCAGCGCAGCCTCCGTGCAGGTGTTTGAAGATGCTGCCAAACCTGTCGTCCGGTTGGGCCAACCCGGCGTCCTCAATTGTTATGCGGCACAGGTAACACTGAACTCGACTGGCTCCAGCACAGGTGCTAATTTCACCTACCAGTGGAGCGGCCCAGGCATTGTATCCGGCGGCAACGGCCCCAGTCCGGTAGTCAATCAGCCGGGTGTCTACACGCTGCTCATCACCAATACGCAAAATGGCTGCACGACAACGGGCACGGCTAACGTCCAGCGCGACATACAGCCGCCTTCAGCCGATGCTGGCCCAGACGACGTGCTTAACTGCTATTTCCCGCAGCTGGTTATCGGAGGCAGCAATACCTCCACAGGCCTGAACTTTACCTATCAGTGGAGTGGGCCGGGCATTGTGTCGGGCGCTAACAGCGCTCAGGCTGTCGTAGATAAAGGAGGCACATATACCCTCCTCGTTACCAATACGACCAATGGCTGCACTGCCGTAGATAACGTCCAGCTCGCTGTGGATCAGACGCCGCCGCAAGCTAACGCCGGCCCAGGTTTCCAACTTACGTGTGTAGAGACCACATACGTATTGAATCCAGTAGCCAGCACTGGTCCGAACTTTTCTTATCAGTGGTCCACTACTGGTGGCAACTTTATTACAGCGACCAACATCCTCCGGCCGACGGTTAACGGCGCTGGCTTCTATTATTTAGTGGTAACGAATACGACCAACGGCTGTACGGCTACCGATGTGGTACAGATCACCCAATCAGCGGACTTCCCGGACGCTGTAGCGGGCGCGCCGCAACAGCTCACCTGTGCCGTTACAACGGTTACGCTCAACGGCGCAGGCTCTAGCACGGGGCCAGCCTTTTCTTACTTGTGGACGCCCATTAATGGCGGTAACATCGTCTCGGGCGCCAACACGCTGACGCCAGTGGTGGACCAACCTGGCACATACGAACTGGCGGTGCGTAACAATCTGAACAGTTGTGTGTCGTATTCCAGCGTCGTCGTTACGCAGAATATCGAAAAGCCCGATGTGGACGCGGGGCAGCCCAAGGTACTCACCTGCTCGGCGCCGGCTATTAGCCTGCAAGGCGCGGTGAAAAACAGCGGCAATTTCGTTTATCAGTGGAGCACGACGAACGGCAAGATCGTTTCGGGTGCCAACACATTGACGCCCTCAGTGAGCGCTGTGGGCACGTATGTGCTAACGGTTACCAACCTGCTCAACGGCTGCAGCGCTACGGCTTCTGTGCAGGTGCTCGAAGACCAGAGTGCCCCTGTCATCAAATACGCGAAGCCCAATGTGTTGACCTGCGTGGTCAAGCAGGTAACGATTGATGCCACGGGCACCTCCACCGGTAACGTGCAGTACAAGTGGAGCACGACCAATGGCCAGTTCGCCAACCTGAGCAATCCGCTCAAGCCAGTAGTGAGTCGCCCGGGTACTTACACGCTCTTAGTAACTAACTTAGACAACGGCTGTACAGTGGTCGAGAC
>JANWVR010000119.1 GCA_025056735.1 Saprospiraceae bacterium | reverse complement strand
CGGCGGCGCTAGTGCATGCGCACGCACGTCTATGATCCCCATTACAGGGCCATTAACGTTGATCGTAGGGTTAGGCGGCAAGCTTTGAAGACCAGAGAAACAGCTGACGACGGCCATTCCACAGTCAAAGGGTCTAAAAGGAGTCTGGGCCGTCAGTACCCCACAAATGGCCAACTTGAGTAGGATGAAAGCCAATGAAATAAAAACTTTTCCTCTCATGGTTGTATTATTTTTTATTGGTTAGGTAATTGACTCCGAGTCCTGTGATAAGGTGTCTCGCTTAATGAGAGGTTTCGATGGCCTACCCAGAGGCATCCGGGACATCACGAGAAGCATCTCGTGGAATGTCCTCAAAGGCAGAAAGAAAGCCGGCTAAGCTTCCTCACTTTATAAAGGGATGATTTAGGTGTAAGACGTCATATCGCTTCAACTTGCACCCCCCAAAAATCATCTCTTCGGTGCAAAGGCAGCGCTAAGGTACATCTTTTTATTTTGGCGTTATTAAAAAAATTTTTTCCATGCAATCAGACGGTTCTTGAAATAAATCACAGACGTATAAATATATTCACCTCACTGATATTGAGAACGAGATAAATGATTTGCCCTACTAAAAGGACGTGCATTTTGTACGATCTTAACTTTCAGCCATTTCCAATCTTCTTAAAGCGGCTGTTGTATCCGAAGCTTTTCCACTGCAGGCATTCCGTGAGTCCCGAAGGATCATTCTTGCTTCTGACCCTTATCATAGATGAGGTGTGCCTCAAGCTCTCTGAGCCAACTCTCCTCGCGGCGTTCTCGCCCGTATAGGAACAATCCGTGTGCGGCGCATTTTTTAAAACGGATACCCTACCGCCACGTTGAAGTTGCTGATGTCGCGCCAGCGGGCGCCGCTCCAGTCCACCCAGTGGCCCTCGGTGGGGGTTTGATAGGGTCGGCGAAGTTTGACGCCCCAGTCGAAGCGGAAGACGAAGTAATCGAAGTCGAAGCGCAGTCCGAAGCCTGTGCCTACGGCAATGTTGCGGAAGGAGTCCCAGCGCAACTGCGCCCCAGGGCGTTGGGGGTCAGGTTTGAGTGTCCAGATGTTGCCAGCGTCCACAAAGATGGCTCCTTTGAGCCACCAGAAGAGCGGAAAGCGCAGTTCTCCATTCAATTCAAAACGAAAGTCAGCGGCCTGAAAGAACGGCGGCGCGGCGCGAGCAGCACATTGGCAGGCTTCGTCTATGGGCACATAGCCGCCTGGCCCGATTTCGCGGATGCGCCATGCACGCAGGCTGGCGGGGCCGCCTACGAAGAATTGCTTCACGAAAGGCACATCGCGCGTGTTGCCGAAGGGAAGCGCTACGCCTGCGCCCGCGCGTAAGACCCCTGTGAGCTCGTTGTCGAAGTCGCGCGTGTAGGTGCCTGTCAGGTCTAAGCGCACGTACTTAGAGAAATCCAAGCCTGCGATGGTCCACGCCCGTCGGCCAAAGGCCGCCGACCACAGCCGATTGAGTACATGCTCTTCGACGCCCGAAAACTCGGTGTTTAGGCGGAAGAACCACCGCTCGCCAAACACATTGGCGCGGCCGGTGTACAGATACGTCAGCGAGCGCAGTACAAAGCCGGTGAACAGCTGGTCGCCAAAGCTGCGGCGCAGGAATTCGTTCTGGCCAAAGATGCTATCAAAACGCGGTTTGAGCGTAGGACGGAGCACGTCAATGCCAAGGTTATCGAACACAAACTGGTGCTCAGAGCCGGTGCGCAGGGTATAGCCCCAAGCGGCATTGAACAGGTCATATGTGTAGAAACCACGCAGGTCTAAGAAATTGTAGTTGAGCGCTAAGCGGCCACGCCCATCCCGGCGCAGGCGTTCGTAGAGTCGGTCGGGCACAATGCGCCAGCGGTTGGCTAAATGCCAAATGCCCGAATAGTCAAAGTAGCGCGGGAAGAGCACCTCGTTTTGGAATTTGAATTCCTGCGAAAAAAACAGGTTGTTGCGCGGGGCCGACCAGTCCAATTCGGTGCTGTACGACAGGTCAGTACGCAGGTTTTCGGCGCCTTTGAGCAGATTGCGGTGGTTGGCCGACACATAGGCCGACATGCCAAAGAGGCGCCCGCTGATTTCGCTGCCTGAGTTCGTAGAGGAATTGAACTCAAAGCCCGCGCTGGTGCTCAGGCGCTTATTGAGCGACAGGGCTATGGTAACGTTAATGCGCCCTGGCGCTACAGAGTCGGCAGGCGTTCGTATGGTAACAAACTGAAAAACACCCAGGGCGTTAAGGTTTCGGGCCGTCAGGTCGAGATCTTCCTGTCGGTACAGCGAGTCGGGTCGGAAGGCAATGATGGCCAACAGGCGCTCGGGCCGGACGGCGAAGCTGGTGGATGAGGTGGTGAAGTAGATGTTTTCTAAGGTAGTGTCGCGGCCAGCGCCCACTAATTCGGGTACGAAATCTAAGAAGACCTCTACTTTTCCGATGCGATAAGCCTGGTGCGCCGCGGCGTCGTCGGGTGGGTCCACCTCCACGGTTACCCGTGTTTGGGTGCCAGAGCTATCGCCCAAAAATTCGATGTAGGCGGGCTGGAAGAAAGCATAGCCGCGGTTTTTAAGCGCGTAAGCGATACGGCTTTTTTCCGCCTCAAAGACGTTTCGGTCCAGCGCTCCGCCGCGCTTGAGCAGCGAACTGCTGGCTGTTCTTTGCAGAATATGGTTGACTTGCGAGTCCGGGCTGGTAAAGGCCACTGACTCGATGCGGTGCAAAGCGCCCAATTCGATGGTATAAGCGACTGAAGCCTCTTGCCAGCGGCGCGGCGAGCGGCTGCGTTTGCGGCGCACGTGTTCCTTAAGGCCCACTTCATAGCGGCTTGTTGCCTCTAAGTAGCCGCGCTGGCGCATGTAGTTCTGAAAATTGTTGCGCGTGCGCTCCGTCAGCGCTTTGTCGTAAAACACCGGCGGCTCGGCGATGCGCTTCATGACCCAGCGGGCAAAACGGGAGTCCTTATTGCGGTAACGGTAGTACCACCATAGCCGCACCGGCGGCCCAAGGCCAAACAGGCTGCGCTCGTTGGGCTTCTGCCGAACAAAGCCGCTCAACTCCGATTTCAGCGCCAATTCTGCATCCAACAGCAGCGGCTCCGGACTTTTGATCTCTATCTTGTAAGCGCGCAACAGCGGCGCCTCCTCAGCGTCTAAGTACTTCGACAAATGACATCCAGACAGCAACCCCGCCAGCACCCCTATTTTTATCCATTGAAAAACAGGATAAAGAGATGGCCTCCTGGAATGTCGCTTGCTGGTTTGCATGTAAACTTGCCGCCGAAATGGTGAATGCTGTTCTCTTTTGAGGATGTGCCTGCTGTTGGCAAAAACGCTAAAAATGCTTGAGCGTCAATAGCTCAGAAAAACATGTGCGCCTTTGCTATAAAAAACTTTGTGCCTTCGTGGTGAGACCACTCAAATGAGAAGACCATGCTTTCCGCGCAACAGCTGAAAATGCTGACCTCCCTTCAGGTCAAGAAGTACCGGCAAAAGTACCGCATGTTTGCGCTTGAAGGCGCAAAGCTGGTTGAGGAACTGTTGGGTCAGCAGCGCATTCGAGCGCGGGCGGTGTACGGCACAGCACACTGGGCATCAGAACACGCAGCGTTAGCAGAGCGCGCGGGGGCGCTGTTCCAACCGATTTCAGAAGGCGAGCTGCGCAAAATTTCCTCCCTGACCACGCCGCCTGGCGTATTGGCTGTGGCGGAGTTGCCTGATTTTCAGCCTTCAGCGCAAGGGCCGGCGTTTTATTTGGACGGCATCCGCGACCCGGGCAATTTGGGCGCTATCCTGCGCGTGGCGGATTGGTTCGGCTTTAGCGCCGTCTATTGCTCGCCCGATTGCGCCGATGCTTTCAGTCCCAAAGTCGTGCAGGCCAGCATGGGCGCCATCCTGCGCGTGCCCGTGGCCGAGCTTCCTCTGGCCCAACTGCTCCCGCTTTGGGGTGCGCGACCGGTGGCTGGCGCTGTGCTCGATGGCGACGACGTCTTCAGCACCCCGCTGCCCGATGCTCCTCTGCTCGTTGTGGGCAATGAAAGCGAAGGCATTCGACCCGAAACAGCCCAACACCTTACGCACCGCCTCACCATTCCGCGTGCGCCCGGCAGCCGCACTGAGTCGCTCAACGCCGCCGTGGCCGCAGGCATTCTGGCTGCCCTGCTCCTGAAAAGGTGAAAATTACGCCGCAAGAGCAGTGGCGAAAGCCTAAAAGCGGCTTTCCCAATACTGCCAACCTGGCTTCACCTGCGAGCACGCTGACGCGAGAAGGGGCTGGCACAGCATAGTTTTGACCCAATGGCGTCCATTCGCCCGGACGGGTTTATTTTCGCGGCTTCCAACCAAAAGCGTTGCTTCCTGTTTTCCAACCGGCTATGGCAAAGAAGAAAACGGCCCGCGCACAGACGCCCGCGCACGCTCCCCATGCGGCGAGCGAAGCCGATGCTTACATTGAAATCGTCGGCGCACGCGTGCACAACCTGCAAAACATCAGCGTCCGCATTCCGCGCAACCGATTAGTCGTCATCACGGGCGTGAGCGGCTCGGGCAAAAGCTCGCTGGCCTTCGATACGCTCTACGCCGAAGGGCAGCGCCGTTTTATGGAAACCCTGTCCAGCTATGCCCGACAGTTCATCGGCGAGTTGGAGCGGCCCGATGTGGACCAGGTGTCGGGCCTTAGCCCGGTCATCAGCATCGAGCAAAAGACCACGGGGCGCAACCCGCGCTCGACAGTAGGCACCGTAACCGAGGTGTACGATTTCCTGCGCCTCCTTTTTGCCCGCGCCGGCGAGGCCTACTCGTGGGCCACGGGCGAAAAAATGACGCGCTTCACGGAGGAGCAGATCGTCAGCCATATTTTGAGCAAATACCCGGGGCAAAAAGTGGCCCTGCTGGCACCATTGGTGCGCGCGCGCAAAGGCCATTATCGCGAGCTGTTCGAGCAAATTCGCAAACAGGGCTACACCAAAGCGCGCGTGGATGGGCAAATCCGCGACATCAGCCCAAACATGCAACTCGACCGCTATAAAATTCACGACATAGAAGCCGTCGTAGACCGCTTAGAGGTGAACCTAGGCCGCGCCGACCGCCTGAGCGACTCCGTCCGAACCGCCCTGAAAATGGGCGACGGCATGCTCATGGTGGCGCCTTTAGACGCCGAAAACCCTACGGCCATCAGCACGTATTCCAAGCGGCTGATGTGCCCTGTGTCGGGCATTTCTTACGAAGAACCCTCGCCCAACACCTTCTCCTTCAACTCTCCATACGGCATGTGCCCCCATTGCAAGGGCTTGGGCGAAGTGTATGAGCCAGACCTGGCGCGCATTATTCCCGACGACTCAAAAAGCATCAACGAGGTCGGCCTCGTACCCTTAGGCGAAGTGCGCGATAACCTGATATTCAAGCAACTGCGTTCTATTGCTAAAAAATATCGCTTCTCCTTTGCTACGCCCATTCGCGACATCCCGCGCGAGGCGCTCGACCTCATCCTCTACGGCGGCGACGAAACGTTCGAGGTCAGCATTACCTGGGGTGGCGACGAATGGAGCTACAATCTGGCTGCCGAAGGCTTGGTCAACATGCTCAAGCGCTGGTATGCCGAAAGCAGTAGCGAAAAAATCCGTCAGTGGGCCGAGGAATTCTTAGCTATTGTGCCCTGCCCTGAATGCAACGGCACGCGCCTCAAAAAAGAGAGCCTGTGGTTCAAAATAGGTGGAAAGAACATCGCCGAGCTGGCCGAAATGGACCTGACCGAACTCTATGAGTGGTCGCAGCAAATCGAAGCCCAATTGGACGAACGCCAGCGCCTCATCGCCCGCGACGTGCTCAAAGAAATCCGCTTCCGCCTGCACTTTTTGCTCCAGGTCGGGCTGGACTATTTAGTGCTCAACCGCCCGGCGCGCACCCTTTCAGGCGGCGAAAGCCAGCGCATCCGCTTAGCCACCCAGATAGGCTCGCAGCTGACGGGCGTCACGTACATCTTAGACGAGCCCAGCATCGGCCTGCACCAGCGCGACAACCACCGACTTATCATCGCGCTCAAAAACCTGCGCGATCTGGGCAACTCCGTCATCGTGGTGGAACACGACCGCGATATCATGCTCCACTCCGACTACCTCATTGATCTCGGACCCGGCGCTGGCCGATTGGGCGGACGCATCGTGGACGAAGGCACTCCAGAAGTCTACCAGCAAAACCAGAGCCTGACGTCGGACTATTTAGCTGGACGTCGCAACATCGAAGTGCCTCGAAAACGCCGCCCCGGCACCGGGCAATGGCTCACCCTGTACGGCGCCTGTGGGCACAACCTCAAAAACGTGACCCTACGCCTGCCTTTGGGCACCTTTATCTGCGTTACCGGTGTCAGCGGCTCCGGCAAGTCCTCGCTCATCAATGAAACGCTCTACCCTATCCTGCGCCAGCACTTCTATCGCAGCCTCAAACGCCCGCTGCCCTACGACCGCATCGAGGGTCTGGAACACATAGACAAAGTCATCGAAATAGACCAAAGCCCCATCGGACGCACGCCGCGCTCCAACCCGGTAACCTACACCAACGTCTTTGGCGACATCCGAAAACTCTTCGCCGACACGCCGGAGGCTAAAATCCGCGGCTATGCTCCGGGGCGCTTTTCTTTCAATGTCAAAGGCGGCCGCTGCGAGGTGTGCGAAGGCGCAGGCATGCGCGTCATCGAGATGAACTTCCTGCCCGACGTCTCGGTGCCCTGCGAGCGCTGCATGGGCCGGCGCTACAACCGCGAAACCCTCGAAATCCTGTACAAAGGCAAGAGCATCAGCGACGTGCTCAACATGACCATTGACGAAGCCGTAGCCTTCTTTCAGCCCATTCCGAACATCCATCGAAAATTGAAAACCCTGCAAGACGTCGGGCTGGGCTACATCACCTTAGGCCAACCCGCCACTACCCTGAGCGGCGGCGAAGCGCAGCGCGTCAAACTCGCCGAAGAACTCAGCAAGCGAGACACCGGCCGCACCCTGTACATCTTAGACGAACCCACCACTGGTCTGCACTTTGAAGACATCCAACACCTGTTGGCCGTACTGAACAAACTGACCGACAAGGGCAATACCGTCGTCGTCATTGAACACAACTTAGACGTCATCAAAACGGCCGACTATATCGTGGACATTGGCCCCGAAGGCGGCGCCCGAGGCGGAACCATCGTGTGCTGCGGAACGCCCGAAGAGGTGGCGCAAAGCCAGAAAGGCTGGACGAGCCAATTCTTGCGCGAAGAGTTGCAGCGCAGCGGCGTTAAATTCAAAAAGCAGCCGGCAATGGCGGTCAGTTAAGCACGTCTAATTCGCTTAAGATTTCGAGCAGCAAGTGAATATCGTCGTAGAACTCCTGGACGACCTCGAAGCTCACTGTGTTGCGGAAGAGCGACGGCTCCAGCAGGTTCTTTGGGTGCGAAAGCGCCACATAGACGTTGTCCTCGATGATAGACAGATAAATATCCTTTTGCTGGTTGGTCTGTAAAAAACGCTCTCGAAAGCGCAGAATAGCCCGCTGCAAGTCTGTCGAGATGACCTCAGCAACGCGCACCTGCGGGGTGGCATAAGTATCAAAAACGGCCTCAAACTCGTCGAGCAATTGTTTTTTGACTCTCCGGCCACCGGCGCGATGAAAGGCCCTTTCGCTATGGCTCAGGTACTTTCGATAGGCGTCGGGCAGGATGAGCACACTGCCCAGCATGTCGGCCCGATAGAAATCGCCGCATACAAATATGCCGCGAAAAACGGGCTCTAACTGGTCGCGCACCGAAGACACCTGCAGCACATTCAGCTCGCACATCTCAAAAGGTAACTCGCGCACCCAGCCCGTAATCAGGTCTTCGCCGTGATACACATCGGCTCGGGTGAAAATTTTGCTGGCCAGAAACTTCTCCTTCGGTATTTTGCCTTTCTCCTGATAGCGCAGCTCGCGGTAGTTGACATCGTTGTCAATAAAATCAAGCACCAACCCCACAATGCGCGGCTTGAACTCCTGATAGTACACCTGAATCTGGTGAACTAAGTAGCTTGTCCACAGCCCCACAGGGATGAACAGCATTAGCGTAACGAGAAAGATGTTCAGATAAATCTGTATGGCGCCAATGCCTGTCAGCAAGAGAACAGAAATGCTCAACAGCCGAATGAGCCGCCGCCGCCGGCGCTCTAAATTGACCAACTCCGGGAAGATATTCTGATTGTAGAAAACCCGAAAGTCGTGAAAGGGCTGCATACGCGCGCAGGAGGGATCGCCGGACGTATCAGAGCGCGTTGCTGGCGTCTGGCTCGTATTTTTTCAAAAACTCATCAATAGCGCGCTGGAGGAGGTCTTTGAGGTAAAGGTTTTCAGTGCGCGCCAGCAGGCGCAATTTTTCCAATTTAGCGCGCTCTACCGTTACGGTCAGGCGCTTAAGACTGGCGCCGACATCAGCGGTTTCGGCGGCATAGGCGCTGGTGGGTCGTATGAGGGCGTCTAAGCCCGCGTTTCGCACGTGGGCAGGCATTTGGGCGGTGCTGGTGGGCGTATTGGCCTCGCCCTCAGGAATGTCGTCGAGGTTGTCTGCTAAGGCTTCCTCGAAGAGCGCCTCTAAATCGCGTACAAAATTTTTGGAGGTGCTGGCGCGGCGTTCGCGCACGGCATTTTCTGCCTGGGGGAGGGCAGCGGTAGTGGTGTCGCCCGAAGATTGGAGCAGTTCGTCGAGCCCTTCCGAAAAACGTTTCTTGCTCATGCGTTCAGGCGGTTTGCTCTTGTTGAAGGGCGGGCACGAAGGTGGTGTTTTCTACGCGGGCCAGAAACTCGCGGGCCAGTTCCAAGTAATCGTGCGCGCCGGTGGATTTTGGGCTGTATTCAAAAATGTCTTTGCGTTGCGCGGGGGCTTCGGCTAAGGCGATATTGTCGCGGATATAGGTGCTGAACACCTTATCGCCGAAGTACTTGTGAATGATGTCCACCACGTCTCGGTTGAGCACGCGGCGGCTGTCGTACATGGTGGCAATGACGCCGGCCATTTCCAGCTGTGTATTGAGGCGCATGCGCACCTTGTCAATCACTTGTTTGATTTTGGCCAATCCCTGCACGGCCAGGAACTCTGTCTGTAGCGGGATGAGCACATAGCGGCTGCTCGTCAGGGCGTTCAGCGTAAGCAGTCCCAGCGAAGGCGGGCAGTCAATGAGGATGTAGTCGTAATCGGCTTCTACCTGCGTCAACAGCTCGCGCAAAATAAACTCTCGACCGGCCTCATTGATCAGCTCCATCTCAGCGCCAGAGAGGTCGAGCGACGACGTGATGACGTCTAAATTGGGTTTGTAGGTAACGGGCGTCAGCTCGCCTTCGCCGCGCAGGGCTTCGTAGATAGTGTAGCGCTGGCGCGGGATGCCCAACGAGATGGTCAAATTGGCCTGAGGGTCTAAGTCCACTAACAGTACCTTCTTGCCCAGCTCCACTAAGCCTGCGCCGATATTGATGGCGCTGGTGGTTTTCCCGACGCCACCTTTGTGGTTAAGTAATGAAACGATAAAGCCCATAATGTTCGGTTTGTGCTTTCGCCTGAAGCAGAACGCTTTTCGAGCAACAAAAGTAGAATAAATCGGGCAAAATGCTTGCCAGCATGTAAAAGCCTCAATCGTGCTGCCCTGCGTTTGCTGTGGCGCTGCATCTGTTGCCGGAGATACAAAGCGCCAAAAGGCGATATCCTTTTTTGCCGGTCTGCACCTCGAAGCGGGCGACACACCGACGACGTTAATAGCGGTTGCGGCTCATCTTACCTTGCTCATTCTGAATGATATAGGCATCTGGGAAAGCGCCGGCGCGCAGGCGATCAGTGGCTCGTTTGGCTTCTTCCAGATCCGTGAAACCCGTCAGCATGATGGCTGTCATTTTGCCGTCGGGCAAGGGCCATTTTTCCAAACGTCCGCCGACGCCTTCCACCTGGCGAGGGTTGAAGTTGTCGGGGTTTTCCATAGCGCTCAGGCGAATGTAATACTCTTTGAGCGGCGCTGCTGCGGAGGGTGTTGTTGTCGAGGGCGCTGAGTAAGTATTTGGCGTCGTAGGCATGGCCGATACGCTCATTGAGGTAAAGGAACCTGATCGCGGTTCGGCAGATGTGCCAGACGGGTTTGCAGATCTTTCCACTACCACCACGGCGCCTGGGAAGCCCTGTCGGGCCGCTTCAGCGCGGGCGGCTTCGGCCTGGGCCGGGGTATCCCACGGGCCCAAACGAACGTGCATGACGTTGTTTTCTGTGCGGATGTACGCTGTACCAAGGTTACTCAGGCGGGCGTAGTCGTTCAGTTGCAGCGGCTTATCGGCGGGCGATGAGGCCACCTGAACAGCATACCGCTGGGCAGGCGCTGTAGGGGTCGAGTATGTCATCGGGCTTTTGACCGACTGCACAGAAGCCGATGGCGTGCTGCTGACCAGCAGTTCAGGATTAACCTGCGTCTCGCGCACGACAAAAGCATCTGTGATGGTAGGCGCTATTTGCGCCAGCGCAGCGTCGGCCTGCTCGCGCGAGGGGTAGGCGCCCAGCCGCAGTTTGTACAAGTTGCCTTCGCGTACGGTGTACAGGTTGCCCAGAGAGGTGTATTCACTGTAACGGCGCAGGCGGCTGGCCGAGAAGTCTTCTGGATTGGCGGCTAATTGAATGGCAAAAGCCTCTCCTTTAGTCGCAGGCGACGAAGGCTTCCGCGGTTTGGCCGTACTCGAGGGTTTGGAGGCATCGAGTTCGTCTATGGAAATCATACCCGGGCTACTGCCCGGAGTTACCGTCGAATATTGCACTGGTTTGGCGGCCGGGTCAGGCATCATGGGGTAATTCGCATTGTCTTCGTGCGCAATGCTGTACACACTGGCGACGCCTTTCAGATAGCCTTCCTTTTCATAGATGACCTTGTAGTTCAAGTTGGGCTTGAGCGACAGGTTGTACTTGCCGGCGGCATCGCTGATAGCGACGGTCTCGTGATTTTCGCTTTCGGCGCGCGCTGTTACCTGCACGTCGGCCAGAGGGCGCCCCGTGTTCATGTCGCGCACGATGCCGCCGTAGCGCATGCGGTTCGACGGCTTCAGGCGGACGGCCAGGTCGCGCCCGGCCTGTTGGTGCAGGGCGATGAAGACGTCTTCGTGGCCGCTTTTACGCACGATAAGGTTGCATTCGCTGTTGGCTGGATAGTAAAACGCCGCCTGGCCGTTTTCATCGGTGCGCTGGATGCCCAGATCGCAGGCCGTCAGGTTGATTTCAGCACCGGGCATAGGGCGCCCATTTGGGTCAGTAACGGTTACAGTGAAGCGCTCGATGTTGCCCATGCGCACAGGAATGTCGTCGTTGTCGGGCGTAGTGCTGTAAGTAACAGGGGCAGTTGCCGAGAAGGGTGAGGTTGTTGAGCGGGCAGCGGCGCCGTCGTTGGCCAGGACGACCTTCAGGCTTTTATCGCCAGCGGTGCGAATAGACACTGTCGCAGGCTGGTATCCGTCTTTGCGCACGGTAGCCTGGCAGTTGGCCCGACCAGCGGGCGTCTGGAAGGTGTAGCGGCCGGCGGCGTCGGTTTGGCGGATGCCGGCGGCGCTGCTGCAGGCCGAAAAGTCAATCTCGGCGTAAGAAATAGGGCGCTGCTGGGCATCTACGACTTCGATAGTGAATTCATCTACCTGCTTGCGCACCTGCCAGAGGTCTTCGTGGCCGCGTCCGCCAGGGCGGTTGCTGGTCAGGTAGCCATAGCCGCTGCGGGCGTCGAAGATGAAGCCGTAGTCGTCGCGCGAGGAGTTGATGCCCGTGCCCAGATGAAACACCTGCGGCGTGCCGAAGTCGCTCAGTTCTATGCGAAACACGTCGAAGCCACCCAGACCCGGGTGCCAATCGGAAGCGAAATAGAGGATATCGTCTTCCACAAAAGGCGTGATTTCGTTGCCTGGCGTGTTGATGGGCGCACCGAGGTTTTTGGGCACAGACCACGCGCTGCCGTTCCAGGTGGACACATACAGGTCCCATCCGCCCATACCGCCCGGGCGGTCAGAGGCGAAATAGAGCGTGTTGCCGTCGGCGCTCAGATAGGGAAATCCTGTGGCATAGTCGGAGCCATTGTAAGGGAAGGCACGTTCGTTGACCCACTTACCTTCAACCACATCGGCCACGTACAGACTCAGACTCATGCCCTTTTCCGATATTTGGCGCGTACCGTCCATAAACGAGTTGCGGCAATAAGCCACGCGACGCTTGTTGGCGGAGAAGCTGACCGGCCCGTCGTTGAAGGTGTTTTCCAGATCTTCGCGCAGGAAGGTTGGGTTTTGCAAATACCCGTCGGGGCCCCGGCGCGTTACGAACAGCTGGTTGTGGGCGCTGCCCGTCCAGTCGCTGCTCGATTTGGTGCTGGTGCGGCGTTTGATATCGCTGCGCGAGGAGCTGTACACGATCTGGTCTCCATAGAAGGCAGGCGCAAAGTCGGCACTGGCTGTGCTGATTGGCTCGTTCAGCGCCTTGAAGATGCCCTCGCGCCGACTGGCCTGGAGGGCAAAGTCGCACATCTGGGCGTAATGCTGGCCCACAGTGCTGTTCAGAGCGGCATAAGCCAGGAACCATTTCTTGGCGCCCAGATAGTCGCCCGTGTGCATGAGCGCGCGCCCGTAGCGAAACATCACCTCCGAGGGCGACGGGTCGCTTTGCAGGGCGCGTTCGTACCAGCCCAGCGCGTCTTGCGGGCGATTGAGGTAGAAATAGCAATCGCCACTGCGGGCCAGGGCCTGCGCATTGTTGGGCTGCTCTTTCAGGGCTTGCTCATAAGTACGCAAAGCCAGATTAAAGGCATTGAGTTCAAATTGCTTATTGGCGCGGGCTAAGATTTCTTCCACATTGCTCTGGGCAGCAGCCGCGCTGGCAATACAAAGCGCCAGCAGTAGCTGCAAAAGTTTAGGCAGCATCGGGTTCATGGTAAAACAGATTTGGGTGAAGGTGAAAAAAGCGCATTGGTCGTTCGCGCGCTGAGGCAACCGGATGGTCCGCATGTTTTTGAGCAGAAAAGGCTATCGTTCAATCTAATACAAACGCCCAAACAACGACCGTTTGCGTTGTCTGGTATAGCAGAGGGACCATCTTTTGACAGCGGGGCATTGCAAAGGTACGATAACGAGTGCAAAGCAAACATCCTGTTTTTCCCTGAAAAGCAACGCAATGGAGCGCCAGGGCTCTTTTTGTAAGGGTACTGTGCTGCCCTCGG
Organism: Saprospiraceae bacterium; assembly: GCA_025056735.1. Classification (GTDB taxonomy): domain Bacteria; phylum Bacteroidota; class Bacteroidia; order Chitinophagales; family Saprospiraceae; genus M3007. Next base: position 57,922 of record JANWVR010000119.1, on the reverse strand, counting down.
AGCACCTACCCGTGCTGCGGATAGCCCTCAAGCGCTGTCCAATCCGCCGGTAAGGGTGCTTCTATGGAAAGCGCCGCCTGGCTAAGCGGGTGATGTACCTGCAAGCGCAGCGCGTGCAGGCGAATGGCGTGCAGACGCCAGGGCGGGCCGCCGTAGCGTTCGTCGCCCACAATAGGGCAGCCGATGAAGGCCATTTGCGCGCGCAACTGATGAAAGCGACCAGTCTTCGGCGTCAGCTCGACCAGAGATAACCCTTCGAGCCGCTCCAACAGCCGATAGCGGCAAACGGCAGGCTGGCCGCCCTCAAAAGGCGTCTCGCTCAGCACAGCGCTGTGCCCATCTGCGCTTCGACCGAGGTAGTGCGTTAGCAAGCCCGACTCGGCGGGCAGGTCGCCCACCACTTGAGCCACATACACCTTGACGACCATACGCGCCTCAAATTGCTGCATCAGATGCTGAAGGGCTGTCTTGGTTTTAGCCAACAGCAGCACGCCACTGCTCACCCGATCCAACCGATGCGCCACGCGCAGGTACGGCTGCTGGCGCTTAGTGGTGCGGCGCAGGTATTCCAAAGCCCACACCTCCGCCGACGGATGAGGAGCGCTGCCGCTTTCGGAGGAAAGTCCGGCGGGCTTATTGAGCGCCAGCAGGTACCGATCCTCGTACAGGATAGGGATGTCGTCCATGCAGGTCAGCGTTCAGCGATGGTTACGCTTTTGGTTTCAGTAAAAAAACGCAGCGCTTCCCAGCCGCCTTCGCGCCCGACGCCGGACTGCTTGACGCCGCCAAAAGGCGTGCGCAAATCGCGCAATAGCCAGCAATTGACCCACACGATGCCGGCCTGCAGGTGCGCGCTCAGGTGGTGCGCTCGTCGGAGGTTGTTGGTCCATAGGGTGGCGCTCAGGCCGTAAGGTACGCCATTGGCCAGCGCCAGCGCCTCTTCATCGGTGTCGAAAGGCGCTATGGTAACCACAGGGCCAAAGATTTCCTCCTGGTTCGTGCGGCATTCCAACGGCAGCCCTTCCACCACCGTGGGGGCGATGTAATAGCCACCCGCCAGGCGCCCCGGCAGTTGAAGGGCATGCCCGCCGCAAAGAACACGGCCGCCCTCCCGTTGCGCCAACTCAATGTAAGTGAGAATTTTATCAAAATGCGCCTTCGACACTACGGCGCCCAGCCGTGTCTGCGGGTCGGCGGGATCGCCTACGCGCATGGCCTGGACGCGCGCGACAAAATCGCGCCGAAAGCGCTCGTACAGTGGCCGCTCCACATAGATGCGCGAGCCGCACAGGCAGATCTGGCCCTGGTTGTTGAACGACGAAGCCACGGTCGTCTCCAGCATGTGCTCGTAATCGCAATCGGCGAAGATGAGGTTGGGGTTTTTGCCGCCCAATTCGAGCGAGAGCTTCTTGAACATAGGCGCAGCAATGCGGGCAATTTCAGCCCCGGCGCGCGTGCTGCCGGTGAAAGAGATGGCCTTCACCTTCGGGTGGCGCACAATGGCCTCACCGGCTTTTGGCCCCAGCCCGTGCACGATGTTGAGCACGCCCGGCGGCAGGCCGGCGTCGTTGCAGATTTCACCCAGCAAATAGGCCGTGTATGGCGTCACTTCGGAGGGCTTGCCCACCACGCAATTGCCCGCCGCCAGCGCAGGGGCGATTTTCCAGGTGAACAGATACAGCGGCAGGTTCCACGGCGAAATGCCGCCCACCACGCCCAGTGGCTGGCGCAGGGTATAGCTGAGCGCGCCGGGCATGTGATAACTTTCGGAGGCAAAATGCAGCAGTGCCGTAGCAAAAAACTTGAAATTCAAAGCCGCCCGCGGAATATCCACCGTACGCGCGGCAGTGATGGTCTTGCCCGAGTCAAGGCATTCGGCCTGGGCCAGACGCTCCAAATTGGTCGCAATGCCGTCGCTGATGGCGCGCAGGAGGTCGTGCCGCTTCTCCAACGGCAAGGCCGACCACGCTGGAAAGGCGGCCTCGGCGGCCTGCACGGCGGCTTCGACGTCTTCAGGGCCAGAGTCGGGCACGAGTGAGAAGACCTCGCCCGTGGCGGGGGCAATGTTTTCTAAGTACTGCCCGGAGACGGGCGGCACGTATTGGCCGCCGATATAATTGAGCAATTTCTCCATAACGCTCGCGCATTCTAACAGCGAAGGTAGGACGCAAGGAGAGAACCCAGCACCTGCGGACGAACGCAACAAGGCAGCACTCCAAAACCGAAGCGCTTAGCCGCTGACGGGCACAAAGGCGAGGCATGTCAAACGCTCTGCGGTTTTTCATTTTTTAACCGCCGAAGGCCACAAAGGGAGAAGCCGCCTTACACCTGATACCTGACGAACAAAGCCGGAAACTGGAGTTTCCGGATACATACGCTCATATCCGCAGCAAAACTATCTCCTTGCCGTTCACCTCGTGCACCTCGCGGCGAATGCGCTCCTCCCACGGCAACTCTGATACAGGCTTCTTCTCAAACAACACCAAATACCCTCGGCGCTGACCCAGCCGATCCATGTAGCCCGACAATTGCTCCATGCCCTCCGACTCCGACCACTTATCGTGACGGATTTTCAACTCAATAGGAATAACCTGTTCTTTCCATAACACTGCCAGATCAGTGCGTCCGTTACCCAGCGCCATCTCGCGCTCAATGCGCCCGCCACCGTTGACAATCCGCTGCAAAAAGGCCATCAACAACAACTGATGGCCTGCCTCCTTGTACTCGAAACGCTCTAACCAAGACTCTGAATGCCGGCGGTAAAAGTCCACAAATGCATCCAGCAATTTGTCCATGTCCAAAGAGCCATCCGGCCGAACATACCATGAAATCCGGGCGATGTCGGGGTTGATCCCTTCCTGAAAACTGCTGTTCAGCACCCGCGTGATGATCTCGCGGTAGATCGGATTGGCAAAGCGCACCGGCGAGTCCTGCGTAATGATGCCCAAGTCGCGGCAATAGCGCAGGGCGTCGTCAAAGCCGTCGAAGTGAATGCTCTCGCCGCTGATGATGGCCATCACGATGGGCCGCACTCGCGGCTCGTTGATCTTGTCCACCAAACTGTCCAAATGTGTCTGGCGCTGTTCAATGAGCCGCTCTTTGGCCTCCTCCACCATGTCTGCCGTAATGGGCCGGGCGTAGTCGTTCTGGAGAATTTCCGCCACAATTTCGTTAGCTAAGGCATTCGTCAGCCAGGGCTGACCACCGGAGTATTCGTAGATTTTTTTAATAGCCTCCTCTGTAAATACCTGCCCGGTCTCGTCGGTGTGTTGTTGCAGTAGGCCGAGCGCCTCCTCGTGCGTGAATACCTTCAAGAAGATGGATTTCGCCTTCACATTGAAGGGAGAGCCCGCGCCCAGCGACGGATTTTCGCCGCGCGCCTTGAGACGGTACTCCCGAATGTCGCGCAGGCCCACCAACGCCACCGACTGCGGAAACAACCGCGGACGACGCTGAAAACCATCGCGCAACTGCCGCAACACCGACACCAGCACGTCATCGTACAGCGCGTCCACCTCGTCGAGCAACAGCACTAATGGTTTTGGCAAACCTCGACACCAATCCTGCAAATACCGCTGAAAAAGCGTAACTCCCGGGCTATACTGCTCCAACGTCGGAGGCATGAAATCCTCGTTGAGGAAAAGTTCCGCATTGTCGCGCAAAGAACTGACCATCGCCCAGTTGGCTTCGGCTACACTAATATCCTGAAAACCCGCTGACTCTAAAGAACTTACGATGGAGATATACCTTCCCTCCGCATTCAACCGACGCGCCAGCGCGTGCAGCAGCGTCGTCTTGCCCGTCTGGCGCGGCGCATGGATGAGAAAATACTGCTTGGCCTCTATCAGCCGGCGAATATCCGGGTACTTCCCGCGAAGCGGGTCCACCATGTAGTGCTCCTCCGGGTTACACAGACCTGTGGTGTTGAAATAGCGAGCCATCGCTGCAAAGATAGCCACATGACCGCCGAACTTGTCCACTCGCTCAAGCGCTCGGGAGACAGATTGGCAGGTGAACCGCCCTCCAGTTTTTAATCTTTTAACCGCCGAGGGCGCAGAGGGCCGCAAAGGAAGTCTCATGCCATAGGGCAAAAGCGCCAACCCAGAAACTCATCTGCTCTCCTGTAACCATCCGAGCCATTGGCTTCGGCTACTGGAAAATCCAGGGCCGCAGACACAAGCCGCTAAAAAAAGAAAGCCTTATACGTTTTTTTCAGCGTTTACCTGAACTTTCCGCCGATTTCGGAAAAGATCCGAAATTGACAGGTTCTGGGTACGAAAGTTGCAGCAAAATCGAGTGTATTCCCATTCATTTTTCCCATACACAGTTACTATGAGACATCTAATCGCCCTTTTTGCAAAGCGCTCTGCAGGTCTTTTTTTCTTGCTTTTTGCGCTCTCTTTCAGCGTCCATGCCCAGAAGAAACCGACGGGTCTTATTTTCGACGTGCCCAGTTATCGCGGTACGCCTTACAAGGCGAAGCTCACGGCGGCCAGTTACGCTTCTGTGCCGGCAGCGGCGTCGCTGGAGCAGTATTGCCCTACGCCTGGCGATCAGGGCCGTTACAGCACATGCGTGGCCTTCGCAGTGGCCTATCACACGCGCACCATCCTGACGGCCAGGCAACGCGGCCTCTCCAACAAGGCCGACATTGACCGCTTAGTGCACTCGCCTACCTGGGTGTACGAGCATATCAAGGACGACGACGACCACGACTGCCAGAACGGCTCCAACCCTATCTTAGCCTTAGAGCTGCTCAAACTCGGTGGCTGCCCAACGCTCTCCGTGTTGCCGTATGCGTGCGGGGCGCCCATCACTGAGCAGGCCAAACGCAATGCGCTGGACTTCCGATTGGACGACTATCAGATCCTCTTCCTACCTGACGAGACTGACCCGAAGGTGAAAATCCAGACCACCAAAAAAGCCATCGCCGAAGGCTATCCGGTCATCCTGTGTTTCATCGTGCCCGAAAGCTTCTACACCGCCTCACCCGTGTGGACTCCTGCCTCGACCGACGGTGGCCCTTCGGGTGCGCACGGCCGCCACGCTATGTGCGTTGTGGGCTACGACGACAACAAGAGCGGCGGCGCCTTCCGCGTCCTCAACTCCTGGGGGCCAAAGTGGTGCGACAACGGCTATGTCTGGATCCGCTACGACGACTACGCCAACTATGCCATCGGCGCCCTGCAGGCCTATCCAGCCCCACTGCCCGAACCCGAACCGCCAAAACCCGCTCCAAAACCCGAACCCAAACCGGAGCCCAAGCCCGAACCGCGCCCCGAACCCAGACCCGAGCCGCCCGTCGTCGCCACCAAACTGTCGGGCGTCGTCGAATTCCGCCTCAATACAGGCGACCCTATGCCTGTCAGTAAAATTCTGACGCGCAACCTCATCATCGAGGACGATGTCCCGGTAGAAAATTACAGGGAGGACTTAGTGGCTTACCGCATGGACCGCGAATACTCCAGCGGCACGCGCTTCCGGTTCTACATCACCACCAACACGGAAAGCTACATCTACGCCTTTGCCACCGACCTGACGGGCAAAGTGAACAAACTGTTGCCCTTCGACGACGGCATGTCGCCCCACATCGGGCCTAACAGCCAGATCGCCTTCCCCTCCGAAACCAAAGTAGTGCGCCTGGACGATACTAAAGGCACCGACTACATGCTTATCCTGTTCTCAGCCGAAAAACTCGACCACAACGCCATTCTGCAAAAAATGAACGGTGTAAAGGGCGGCCTGTCGGCCAAAATCCGCGCCGCGTTAGGCGACAAGCTCATCCCGCCCAGCCAGGTGCAGTACCGCCTCAACCAGGTGGGCTTCGACGTAGAGGGCAAAGTACAGGGCAAGGTGGTGCCGCTGATGGTGGAGATTACACACAATTAAGATGCAGCCATTTTCAGGTAGTCATCGGATGACCCATTGTCATCGGATGACTACCCTATCTTTCCAAGCGCATAAACTTTCTCAATTATGAAAATCGGCGTCAGACCCTTTGTTTTCATTGTGGGATGTCTTTTGCTTGCTGCTATGGTCAGCGCCCAGGCACCCGAATTGATTATCCCGACCCGCTTGGGCAAGCCGCACAACGTCCTGTCGGTGCAGGGCAATAAGTATTTTCTCGTCATGGGCGAAAACAGCACTCAGATCTGGGAGAGCAGCTCGGGTCGCTTGCTCAAGACGCTCAAAATCACAGCCTTCAGAGGCGTCGAAACCCAGGATGGCAAGACCCTGTTCCTCACAGGCCGCTCCATGGTTTACATGATAAATACTGCCAACTTCGCCCTGATGGACTCTATGTACGTGCTCGGTATGCGCCAGTTGGGTGTGTCGCCCGACCCTTCGCAAGTGTATGCCTACACCTCCAACACCAGAGGCGTAGTGTTGGCTATCAATTTAGCCAGGAAGCGCGTGGATACCCTCTTTGTCTTTCCAGTCGGCGATATCTCCACCCTGAAGAGTTTCGGCGTTACCTCTGACGGCAGGTATAGCATTGCTCAGGTGGACAAAAGCCCGGCCTACCTGATTGACAACGCCAGCAAGCAGGTCATCAAAACCTTCGATACGCCCGGCAACCTGTATGCCTTCACCCCCGATAACAAGCTACTCGAAATAGCTATAGCCAACGGCCAGGGCACGCTCTCCATTTTGAACCCGGTGACGTTCTCGCCCGAAGTTACCGTATCCGGCCCGACTAAAGTGGAGCCGTATTCCATCAAGAATATGTTTTGGCTCGACAACCGGCGGGTGTTTCTGTACAATTACGAGCAACATACCATCGCCGATTTCAACAAGCGCACACTTGGCCCTGACTTCAAGTATCACTCCGCCGTCTATCACTCCATAGACCATACCTGCCCGGCCCGCAAAGAAAACGGCTCCGTCCGCACGGTCTATCTGTCCATCAGCCACCCAGAAAACCGCATGGAAGAGTGGGACCTCATCACCCGACAAAAAATCCGCGAAGTAGGCGACGCCATCGTATCGCCCTTCTACAGCACTCTTGCGCCTGACGACTTCCGCTTCCAGTATGGTAAAGATTGCGAAGTGGTGCTGGGTCGAACCGTCAACTTCCTGAAAGTGAACACCCAAAATGAAATATCCGTCTATTCGCCCGATGGCAAATACCGCGTACACACGGGCACGATGGGTGTGGTGGAAAAGTTCAGAAGCCAGGAACAAAACGCGCAACTGCAGGCTTCGGCGCGCCTCAACGGTAACGGCTCGGCTATCGTCGTCGGCAAAAACGGCAAAGTCGGCGCCGTCATAAATACCGGCGGTATGTACCTCTTCGATGCGCAGACGATGACCATACTGCGCGAAGTAACCATCAACCCCCAAACCTACATCATCGTAGAGCCCAAGCTGGGCACTTTCTTCGACAACGACCGCAAAATCATCGCCTCTGCCATCTTGCCCGACAACTCGCCACAGGCCTACTGTGTAGAGGTGGCCTCAGGAAAAATACTTTGGACGCTTAAAGGCGAGTACGTCAGTTTTCAGGAAACGTCTGAAGGTATTCTGTGCTTTGACAAAAAAGAGAAAAACCTTAAGGTGTTGCGCCCGCAAAACGGCCAGGTTGTTAAGACGCATTATCTATGGAATGTGCCGATAAGCGGCCTTGAGGTGATGAGAGCCGCCATCTCGCCCGATGCCAGCCAGGTGCTATTCGCCTCCAGTTCCAAAATTTCTTTTTGGGACATGAAAGCCCAAAAAGTCATCCTGCCTAATTACAATCCGCTGACGGACTACGTCCATACGCTGGACTACTTCAAACACAACCCGCGCTATGCCCTCTCTATCAGCAACGACGGCAGAATCGTGCTCTGGGATAGCCGGGAAGCTGCAGCCTTAGCCACGCTCTTCCTGTTCCCTAAGACGAACGACTGGGTGTGCCTCACGCCCGACGGCCGCTTTGATGCCTCGCCCGACGCCATGCGCAAGCTGTACTACGTCAAAGGCATGGACATCATCCCGCTCGAACAACTCTACGAACGCTACTACACCCCGGGCCTGCTGGCACAATTGCTGGGCGGAACGCCGCTGCCGCCCGTCAACCCCGACGAAGACATCAAGAAACTGAAGCGACCGCCGGTAGTCAAAATTCAATATCAGGACAAACAGCGCAACTTAGTGGTGGACGATGATGATGTGCCCACGCTCACTGTCGCCCAGTCGCCCATTACGCTCACGGTAGAAGCTTATGCCCCCGACGACGTGGTGGACGAAATACGCCTCTTCCACAACGGCAAACTTGTCGCCGGCAGCGTCCGTGGCTTAGTGGTGGACGACGACAAAAAGCAACGCGAAACCCGCTCCTTCACCCTCGAACTACTGCCTGGCGAAAACCGCTTCCGCGCCATCGCCCTCAACTCCCAGCGCACCGAGTCCAGCCCGGCCGAACTGGCGCTCCAATATACACCCACCACGCCAACGCCCGCGCCCTCAGGAGGCGACATTACCCTGCATGCCCTTATCGTCGGCATCAACAAATACAAAAATCCCAAGTACAACCTCAACTATGCTTTGGCCGACGCCACTGCCTTCCGCGAGCAACTGCAACAGAGCAGCACAGGCATCTTCAAAGGCATTGAGGTGGCCTTCATCGCCGACGAACAGGCCACGCTGAGCAATATCGCCGCCGCCTTAGAAAAGATAAAAACCACTGCTCAAGCCAGGGACGTGTTCGTCTTCTATTATGCCGGCCATGGCGTGCTCAATGAGAAGCGGATGTTCTACTTAGTGCCGCACGACGTGACGCAACTGTACGGCAACGACGAAGCACTGGAGGCGAAAGGCCTGAGTGCCAGCGCCTTGCAGCAGTACTCCAAAGACATCAAGGCCCAGAAGCAGCTCTACCTTTTAGATGCCTGCCAGTCAGCCGGCGCTCTGGAACAGGTGGCCGTGCGCGGCGCTGCCGAAGAGAAAGCCATCAGCCAGTTAGCCCGCGCCACAGGCACCCACTGGCTAACGGCTTCGGGCAGCGAACAATTCGCCAGCGAGTTTGCTCAATTGGGCCACGGCACCTTCACCTATGCCCTACTGGAAGCCCTCAAGGGTAAAGCCGATAACGGCGATAAGCGCATCACCGTCAAGGAAATAGATGCTTATCTGCAGGCCATTGTTCCCGAACTAACAGCCCGTTACAAGGGCACGCCGCAGTATCCGGCCAGTTTTGGATTTGGGAATGACTTCCCGGTGGGCGTGGTGCGTTGAGTCGAACACTCGCAGAGGATACTGGTGAGGTAGTTCTTGCCGCGTTTGTACAAGAGGAAAAAAGGCACGTAAATTTGCTTAAAAATATCTTTATGAAAGTCGCCGATAGAGCAACTGAACTGCTCCGGCACCCTGATTTGCCGCTTTTGGTGGAAAAGTTGCAGAGGCATTTAGCCGACGAGGCAGTGCGCCGGCAAGTCTTTCGAGAATGGCTTGACGAAAGCAAAAAAGCAGAGTTCATCAATGGAGAGACTGTGTTGCATTCGCCGGTGAAAAGAAATCATCTTAAGGTTTCGGCCAACCTTACCTTGCTGATGGAAATTTATGTGCGGTCGAGGAAACTGGGAGAAGTTTTGACAGAAAAAGCCCTCATTGCCCTCACCCGAAACGACTACAAACCCGATATCTGCTTCTTTACTGCCGAGCGAGCAGCCAGCTTTACCGACGACCAGATGCTGTTTCCAGCACCCGATTTTGTGGTGGAAATTCTGTCGAAATCCACGGCCAAGTATGACCGGGGAATCAAACTCATTGACTACGCTGCCCACGGCGTACGGGAGTACTGGATTGTGGACACCGACAAACAGCTCATCGAACAATACCTGCGCGTGGGCGAAGACTCCCAATTCATGCCGCCGCACAAAGCCCGTCTGGGCATGGACATCAAAAGCCACGTCATCGAAGGGTTTGAGATTCCGGTAGAAGCCCTCTTCGACGAAGCCGCCTGCGAGGAGGCGCTGCAGCATTTGATGGCCGGAAAGCGGGAGGTGGACTGAACGGCGATAGCATGCCGAACTTGCGGTGTGAATGAATGAATGAATGAATGATCGCGTAAACGTACGCCTAATTATTTCCGTCATAGTCGGAAGAAGTCGCTGCCGCGCGCAGCACCTTATGGTCATTTGAGTCGGAATGCCTGACTCGCCAAAATTCCTTTGGAGTTGTTGCCCTGCGCTGAGCGCCTGACCCCGTTCGCATCGAGATGGTCATCTCATTCTGCCTCTTCAAAAAACCAAGGGCCCGCCCTCTGTCAGGCAGGCCCGGTTTGAAAAATTCCCGTATGTCGTCGAGAACTTCTTGTGTCGCGGCATAACATCAGGCGGCGACGGAAGGCCGCGCTGGTTGCATCAATCCAAGAGGTCGAAGCGGTCGAGGTTCATTACCTTGACCCATGCAGCGATGAAGTCGCGGACAAACTTTTCTTCATTGCCGGCGCTGGCATAGACTTCGGCGACGGCGCGCAGTTCGGAGTTGGAGCCGAAGATGAGGTCGGCTCGAGTGGCGCGCCATTTGGGCTGTCCGGTTTTGCGGTCGCGGCCTATGAAAGTTTCCTTCGTTTCATCGGCGGGCGCCCAGGTCGTGCTCATGTCCAAGAGGTTGACGAAAAAGTCGTTAGTAAGCGCTCCAGGGCGATAGGTGAGGATACCGTAGTCGGAGCCGTCGTAGTTGGCGCCCAGCGCCCGCATGCCGCCGACGAGAACAGTCATTTCGGGCACCGTGAGTGTCAGCAGCTGGGCTTTGTCCACCAAGAAATGCTCGGAGGGTATGTCGGAGGGCTCCTTCAAGTAGTTGCGGAAGCCGTCGGCAAAAGGCTCCAGATAAGCAAAAGAATGCACGTCCGTCTGCTCTTGCGAGGCATCGGTGCGGCCAGGTATAAAGGGTACTTCGACTTTGAAGCCGGCATTTCTGGCGGCCTGTTCTACAGCAGCGCAGCCGGCCAGCACAATAAGGTCGGCCAATGAGATTTTTTTACCGTCCTTTTGAGCAGTGTTAAATTCCGACTGAATATGCTCGAGCACCGAAAGCACCTTGGCCAATTGCTTGGGATTGTTGGCCTCCCAGTTGCGCTGAGGCTCTAAGCGGATGCGCGCGCCGTTGGCGCCACCGCGTTTGTCGGAGTCGCGATAAGTGGAAGCCGAAGCCCAGGCCGTCAGCGCCAGTTCGGCAATGGAAAGGCCAGAGGCGAGGATGCGCCTTTTGAGTTCGGCCACATCGCCAGCATCCACTAACGGGTGATCCACTCGAGGCAGCGGGTCTTGCCAGATAAGGTCTTCGGCGGGCACTTCGGGGCCGAGGTAGCGCGCCTTTGGCCCCATATCGCGGTGGGTCAGTTTGAACCAGGCGCGCGCAAAGGCGTCGGCGAAGGCATCCGGATTTTCATAAAAACGGCGCGAAATCTTCTCATACACTGGGTCGAAGCGCAGCGACAAGTCGGTCGTCAGCATCGTGGGCAGATGTTTTTTGGCCGGGTCGAAAGCATCTGGGATGACTGGCTCGGCGTTTTTGGCTACCCACTGGTAGGCACCGGCAGGGCTTTTGGTCAGTTCCCATTCGTATTCAAAGAGGTGTTTGAAGTAGTCGTTGCTCCACTTCGTCGGCGTGCGCGTCCAGGTTACTTCGGGGCCGCCAGTAAGGGTATCAGGGCCTTTGCCCGATTTGTAGCGGCTCGTCCAACCAAGGCCCATTTCCTCGATGGCAGCGCCCTCAGGTTCGGGGCCTAAGAGCGCAGGATCGCCCATGCCGTGGGCTTTGCCAAAAGAATGTCCGCCGGCGATGAGCGCCACGGTTTCTTCGTCGTTCATGCCCATACGGCTGAAGGTCTCGCGAATGTCTTTTGCCGCTGCTACCGGGTCAGGGTTGCCGCCCGGGCCTTCAGGGTTGACGTAGATAAGGCCCATTTGCACGGCGGCCAGCGGGTTTTGCAACTGACGCTCGCCGGAATAGCGGCGGTCGTCAGCCAGCCATTTGGTCTCAGAACCCCAGTAGATGCTCTCGTCGGGCTCCCAGGCGTCTTCGCGACCACCGCCGAAGCCGAACGTCTTGAAACCCATGGACTCCAGCGCCACATTACCGGCCAGAATCATCAGGTCGGCCCACGAAATGCTATCGCCGTACTTCCGTTTAATAGGCCACAGCAGACGGCGCGCCTTGTCCAAGTTGGCATTGTCGGGCCAGCTGTTGAGTGGAGCAAAACGCTGATAGCCACCGCCGGCGCCGCCGCGGCCGTCGCCCATGCGATACGTGCCAGCGCTGTGCCAGGCCATGCGGATGAAAAAACCGCCATAATGGCCAAAATCGGCCGGCCACCACTCCTGTGAGTCCGTCATAAGCGCGTGCAGATCGCGCTTTAGAGCCTCATAGTCCAATTGCCGGAACGCCTTACGATAATTAAACCCTGGACTCATCGGGTTAGAACGCGAGGAGTGTTGACGCAAGATATTCAATCTCAACCGATTGGGCCACCAATCCTGGTTGTGCGTGCCCACGGCGCTGGTAGGGTGTGAAAAGGGGCATTTGCCGTTTTTACTCGAATTTGCTTCCATATTTCTTAACATTTACAAAGTGACGAGCAATAGTGTTTCTGATGCTTTTTCTGCATGAACTTTTTAGAGGCAGCACAAAGCTACGAGCACCCTTTCCATAAAAAAAACCGATATTTTTTATTGGCCCATAGATTTTATCAATAAATTTGCCGCATAGTTGTTGATGGGGGAGGGGGCGAAATCATGTGGGCTTTGGCGAGGGGAATGACCAAACAAATTTGGGCGGTATTCAACCAAACAAGCTTGGTTGTTACTTGGCCGAACAAGTTTTATGGTTACGATATGAATTTGCAGCAATTAGAATACTTAGCCGCGTTGGACGCGCATCGGCATTTTGGCAAGGCTGCGGCGGAGTGTTTTGTTACGCAGCCGACGCTGAGCGCTATGGTACAGAAGATTGAGGAAGAACTGGGGGTCAAATTTTTTGATAGGAGCCGTCAGCCTATTGTGCCGACGGATGCGGGCGAGCGCTTGCTACCGCAAGTGCGCATTATTTTGCGAGAGATCGAGCGGCTGCGTGAAATGGCGCGCCAGGAAGAGCATAGCCTGACGGGCGAGCTGCGCCTGGGCATTATTCCGACGCTTTCGCCGTATCTGCTGCCGCTTTTTTTGCCAAACTTCGTAGAGAAGTACCCGACAATTCATTTGAAGGTTACGGAGCGGGTTACAGATGTTTTGATAGACAACTTGCACAAGAGTCTCTTAGATGCGGCCATACTGGCCACACCACTCAACGACCCTATGCTGCGGGAGGAGGTTCTCTTTTACGAGGCCTTTGTGGTCTATTCTAGCCACGACTATCCGAAGGAATATCTGCTAACGGAGGATATAGACGCTAGTGATCTGTGGTTGCTCGAAGAAGGCCACTGTTTTCGATCGCAAATTATGCAACTGTGCGAGTTGCGCGAAAAGCAGCACCTTTCGGTAGAGTATCAGGCGGGAAGTCTGGAGACACTTAAGCATCTGGTGGACGCGCAGCACGGCGTAACGATCCTACCCGAACTGGCGCTCCGTACACTGACACCGGCCCAGATGACCAAGGTCAAGCGTTTCGCCGCTCCCGAGCCGGTGCGCGAAATCAGCTTAGTTACGCATCGCCATGTAGTAAAAGAGCGCCTGCTGGAAGCGCTGCGCACAGAGGTGATGGCGCATTTGCCGGAGGCCTGTCGTCATCGGCAGCCGGGTCAGACGCCTGTAGAATGGCGTCGCAATACTCAACGCCGCGAGTAATTAGGCGCTTCTTTGGTGATGGTTATGTTGTGCGGGTGGCTTTCAGCAACACCAGCAGCAGTGATCTGGACGAATTGGGCTTTTTCCTGCAGCTCGCGCACGGTGCGCGCGCCACAATAGCCCATGCCTGCGCGCAGGCCGCCGATGTACTGCGTCATGACTTCGGCTGTGGCGCCCTTGAACGGCACGCGCCCTTCAATGCCTTCTGGGACTAATTTCTTAATGTCATCCTCCACGTCCTGAAAGTAGCGGTCTTTGGAGCCTTCTTGCATGGCGCCAAGGCTGCCCATGCCGCGATAGGTTTTGAATTTGCGTCCGTCGTAGATGATGGTCTCGCCCGGTGCTTCCTCGACGCCAGCAAAGAGCGAGCCGGCCATGATGGTGTCGGCGCCAGCAGCCAGCGCTTTTACAATATCGCCCGTATAGCGGATACCGCCATCGCCAATGACAGGGATGCCAGAACCTTTAAGTGCTTGCGCAGCCTCGTAGATAGCCGATAGCTGTGGCACTCCAACGCCAGCTACGATGCGCGTAGTGCAGATACTACCCGGACCAACGCCCACTTTTACGGCGTCAGCGCCGGCGTCGGCCAGCGCCAAGGCGCCTTCGCCTGTGGCCACATTACCACCGATGACCTGCAGGTCGGGGAAAGCATCTTTAAGCCGCTTGACTGCGTCGAGCACGCCACGCGAATGGCCATGCGCTGTGTCCACTGTAACCACATCTACCCCCGCACGCACCAACGCCTCGACACGCTGGAGCATGTCGGACGTAACGCCCACCGCAGCACCCACCACCAAACGGCCTAAGCTGTCTTTGCAGGCGTCGGGGTAGTGCTCGCCTTTCATGATATCTTTGTATGTAATGAGGCCTACCAGCCGGAAATTCTCATCCACCACTGGCAGCTTCTCGATCTTATGCTGCTGTAAAATATCGCGCGCTTCGGCTATGGTGGTGCCTACCGGCGCCGTAACGAGGTTATCGCGCGTCATCAGCTCGTGCACGGGCCGCGAAGTATCTTTCTCGAAGCGCAAGTCGCGGTTGGTCAGAATACCGACCAGTCTGCCGTCGGAGTCCACAATAGGGATGCCGCCAATGCTGTATCGCCGCATCAGCTGAAGAGCCTCGGACACCGCTGCATCTGGATGCAGCGTAACGGGATCGAGAATCATGCCTGCTTCCGAGCGTTTTACTGCTCGCACCTGCTCGGCCTGGTCGGCGATGCTCATGTTTTTGTGGATCATACCGATGCCGCCCTGGCGCGCCATCGCAATCGCCATTTGTTTTTCCGTTACCGTGTCCATAGCCGCAGACACGATCGGAACATTGAGGCGGATTTTACGGGTCAGCTGGGAACTAATGTCCACCTCGCGCGGCAACACTTCGCTGTAAGCAGGAACGAGAAGGACATCGTCGAAGGTTAGGGACAGACCCAGAAACTTAACAGGAGCAATTTTTGATACCATGCGCAAAGGTCGCTCTTTTCGGAGAATTAGTGGGACGTCCGCTGCTACAGTTTTTTGCAACGCTTCTGCAGCAGGCTTACTTTACCTTAGCTGGGCTGGTCTTTTACAGGGCTGCGCTGATGTACAATGCTTTTTGTTCAATCCGACAATTATTTCATGCAGCAAGCGCTGACCGAGGCACAGCGCGCTTACGAGAACGGCGAGATACCAGTTGGAGCGGTCGTGGTGAGCGAAGGCCGTATCATCGCGCGAGCGCACAACCAGACGGAGCAGCTGACCGACGTCACAGCCCACGCTGAAATGTTGGCCCTGACGGCAGCATCGAACCACTTGGGAAGCAAGTACTTGCCCACCTGTACTTTATATGTAACTTTAGAGCCGTGTGTGATGTGCGCCGGGGCCTTAGCCTGGGCCCAGTTAGGCCGTTTGGTGTATGGCGCCTCTGATGAGAAGCGCGGTTTTATGCGCTACGGCGGAAAAAGCCTGCTGCACCCTAAGACGAAAATAGAGACGGGCGTGCTGGAAGAAGAAGCTACGCGACTACTGAAGGCCTTCTTTCGGGCCAAACGCCTGTAAAAGCGGGCGGCTTGTTTTGGCAAAGACGTTCTGCTGCAGGGCTATACTGTCCCCAGATTGCGCGTGCGCCATACAGAAATGAGCAATCGAACAGCAAACACTGGGGCAGCAATGAAGCTGCCCACGCCAAAGAAGAGCATTTCGCCCCAAATGTATTCTTCAATGGCCTGTTTGCGCTCCAGTGGAAGGTGTCCAGTAAGCGGGTCCCAGGTGTTTTCTTCGATATACACCATGAAACCGTTGACCGCTTCTACCAGCATAAAAGTGAGCGGAAACATGAGCAGAAAAAGCGCCACCTTAACTTCCTGTGCCCGGGCAATAAAGGTATGCCGCAACAAAAAGGTATAGCGCGCCAGCGTAATGAGCACCACAATGAAAACAATATTCCAGCGCTCAAAAGGCCAGACGTGCATGGCTTCGCGTATGGGCCAAAGCACAGCCCAGGCCACTATGGCCGTCAGGAGCCACCAGATGAGCTCTAAGCCAAACATATAGCGCTGTTGTGTCGTCATGATGCTTCCTCTGTGGACGTTCGATGCCATTCATTTTCCTGTGGCTGATGCGGCGTCAGCAGCGAAACCACTACCATAGCTACTATACTGGCCGCAAAGCCATAAAGCATGGCCGGCGCTTGCGCCATTTGCTCCAACAGGGTACCCTCTCCCTCGGCCAGGCCTTCATAACGAGCACTCCACTGGCTTGCCAATGCCCATACCAAAATGCCTGCTATCATGGCGGCCATAGCCCCTGCCGCCGTAGAGCGCTTCCAGTACAGCCCGGCCAGCAGCGGCGTGAACAGCGATACTAAGCTAAAAGCCGAAGACTCTCCCACCAGCTCGTAAATGTTGTTGCGCATCAGCGCCATAGCGCCGGTAACTACGGCTACGCCCACGACCGATAGGCGCATGATACGCAGCAGTTGTGTATCGCTCAGACTTCCGTACATCGGCTTAATCAAATTCTCGCCGATGACCGTGGCTGGCGCCAGCATAGCGCCCGAGCAGGTGCTCAAAATGGCCGAGAGCAGCGCGCCAAAAAACAAAATCTGCGTACCCAGGCCGGTGTGCTGCAGCACCAAATGCGGAATCATCATCTGCGCCTCATCGCCCTCCGACAACTCCGGGTACAGCATGCGCCCGCAGTACGCGATGATAAGCGGCAGGGCCGCCACGCTCAAGTACATGAGCGAAGAAGTGTAGCAGGCATTCACCGAGGCGCGCTCCGAACGCGCTGCCATGACGCGCTGAAACACATCCTGCTGCGGAATGCTGCCCAGCCCAATCGTCATCCAGGCCGCCACCCAGTGCAGGATGGGCACGGGTTTGGCCTCCGGAAAAAACTGAAAAAAATCCACCGGCGCCGCCTCCGCCATTACCTCAAAACCGCCCACTTGAAGCACCAACTTTACGGCCAGAAACGTCAAACCTATAATAATGGCAATCGTCTGGACAAACTCCGTTACTGTTACAGACCACATGCCGCCCACGTACGTGTAAGCCAGCACCAGGGTCGTACAAATCAGCACGCCATACACTTTCTCCAGGCCGCAAACGGCTTGCAGCAGGATGGCCAAAGCAATCAATTGCGCCGCAATCCAACTGAAATAAGAGGGCACCATAAACACCGCCGACACGACTTCGGTGCGCCGGTTGTACCGCAGCCGGAAAAAATCGCTGAATGTGTAGAGGTTGCGCTTGTACAGAGGACGGGCAATAAGCAAACCCGACAGGAACAGGCACAACGCCGCGCCCATAGGGTCCTCGATAATGCCCGACACGCCGTGCGAAATAAACTCCGAAGAGGCGCCCATGACCGTTTCGGAGCCAAACCACGTGGCAAACAGCGCACAAGCTGCAATGAACATCGGCAGGTTTTTGCCTGCCACCACAAAATCTGCCGTCGTCTTCACACGGCGAGCGGCCCACCAGCCTATGGCCAGAGTGCCCAGCAGGTATAGCGCAATGAAAAGAAGAAGTACAGGATTTTGCATCTCTCGACGGATGTTGACCGGAGTAGGGCGACAAAGGTAGCGCCTCTGCCCTTATCTGTTGCCGCCATAAACCTACTGGCTGGCGCTCTGGTTTGCGCCTGCCGGCAGAAAACAGAGGCAGGTCAGTCCTCTCGGAACGCCCGCAGCACCGGAAGCGCCCGATGGTCAAAATCAAACAGAGCCTGATTTTCCCACGGCGACCCGTCTGTGGCAGTGGGGCCTTTCCAGGCAATCCACTCAGCGCCCCAGTAGCAAAAGCCCAAGCCGCCCGGAGTAGCGCGGACGATACGCCGTATCTGTCGCAGAAAATCCCACTGGCCCTGCGGCGTAGCCGGGTAATCGGGCAGGATGAGTTGTTCCGGCAGCCCTACGATATTCGTCGTCCAGTCGTTCCAGCCCAACGTGAACGGATAGGCCGTTTCGGCGATGACAACGGGCTTGCGTTGGCCCAGCTGGCGCAATACGGCCTGCAGCAGGGCCAGGTCTTTGCCGTGCCATATGGGGTAATACGACAGCGCAATGATGTCGTAGTCCACGCCAGCAACCTGTTGTTGGAAGAACGCCGGAGCGTTTTCGAGGCCGGCAAAATGCAACAGGATTTTGGAACCGGGCGAGGCGGCCCGGACGGCCTGGGCCGCTGCAGAGAGCAGTGCCCGGAACTGCTGCGGGTTCTGGGTCAGGTGTCCGGCTGGATGCAGGAAGCCGCTGTTGATTTCGTTGCCAATCTGGATAAATTCGGGCCGAAGTCGCTCTGTCACATTTCGGGTGTACTCGCGCACGCTGTCCTTCAGGCGGGCAAAATCCAGTGACCGCCAGCGCGCGGGCATCTCCTGCCGGCCTGGGTCGGCCCAGGTGTCGGAGTAGTGCAAAGCCAGCCAGAGGCGAAAGCCCATGGCCCTCAGTCGGCGGGCAAACGCTTCGACCTCCTCTAAGCCAGAGTGCGCGCTGCCAGGGTTGACCCACAACCGCAGCCGAATAGTATTAACGCCGCCGGCTTTCAGAATGTCCAAAAAATGCGCCTGCCGGCCGTCTTCCGCATAAAAAACAGGCTGACTCATCTCGATTTCTGGATAGCTGGAGATGTCAGCAGCGGCGATAAAAGCAACTGCTTCAGGCGGCTCGGGCGCAGGCTCAGGCGCTTTGCTTGGGTGGCACGACAGCGACAGGATCACCGACAGTACCAGGGCAAGCGCTTTGCGCATGCGAAACGGAAGGACATTGGAGATCATGTGTAGATGCCAGTGCTTTTAAGCACAAAAATAGCGGCTCGCCTATTCCCAGCGCAAACAATGCTCTTGATATGCACTTGAAAGGGCGCCATTGAAATTTTTTCCACATTTGGCTTGAAAAGGCAAACGCCCTACTTTCGCCCGACCTTTTCACGAAAAGGCGTTTGATTTTATTCCATCACTACAAAACTGTTCTGTATTATGAAGCAACTGAACGCATTTGCGCTGCCCCTTCTGTTGTGGGCTTTTTCGTTAGCGAGCCTGTATGCTCAGGAGACTGTCCGGGGCAAGGTTACCGATGAGTCTGGCAACCCGCTGGTGGGCATTACTATTCACGAGCGCGGCTCTACAAATGGGGCCACTTCGGCCTGGGACGGTACTTACACGCTGCGCGTCAGCCGGTCGGATGCCACGTTGGTGTTCTCCTACACGGGCTACGCTACTCAGGAGGTTCCGGTGGATGGGCGTTCGGAAGTCAATGTCCAGATGCGGGAAGGTTTAGTGCTGGAGGGCGTGGTCATTGTGGGTTCGCGCGCGCTCAATCGTTCGGTAACCAACTCACTGGTACCGATTGATGTGCTGGACGTGCGTCAACTCATAACGACGCAGGGCCAGCTGGATGTCAACCAGATGCTCCAGTACGCCGCGCCATCGTTCAACGCCAATCGGCAGACGGGCGCCGATGGCGCTGACCATGTGGACCCGGCCACGCTGCGCGGCTTGGGCCCTGACCAGACGCTCGTGCTCATCAACGGCAAACGCCGCCACCAGTCGAGCCTCGTCAATATCTACGGCACGCGCGGGCGGGGCAACACAGGCACTGACCTGAACGCCATACCGGCAGCAGCCATTGAGCGCATCGAAATTCTGCGCGATGGCGCCTCCGCCCAATACGGCTCTGATGCCATTGCCGGGGTAATCAATATCGTGCTCAAAGAAAATGTCAACGAATTCAGCGGCAACGTCAACGGCGGGGCGCATCTGGCCAAAGATAATCCCGAGCGCAGCACGTTTGACGGCGAAAACCTGCAAGTCAACGGCAACTACGGCTTCCGCATCGGCGAGGGCGGCTTTGCCAACTTCACTGTGGACTACTGGTCGCGTGCGCACACGAACCGCTACGACCCCTCGCTGTATCGGCGCCAGTTTGGCGACGCGCAGGGGACAAACTTAGCCACCTATTTCAACGCTGCCCTGCCGCTGGGCAAAGAGGTGTCGCTGTATGCTTTCGGCGGCTCCAACTTCCGCCAGACCAACGCCTACGCCTGGAGCCGCGACCCGGGCACAGAGCGCAACGTGGACGCCATCTATCCCAACGGCTTCGACCCCATTATCGCCTCCAACATCACTGACCGCAGCATGAGCGTGGGCGTGCGCGGCACACTCAATCACTGGAATACCGACCTGAACCACACCACAGGACTGAACCGCTTCCACTATTACGGACGCGGCACCCTCAACGCCAGCCTCGAAGAGCGCTCGCCCACGGAATTTGACGACGGCGGCTTCCAACTGCGCCAGAACACGACCAACCTCACCTTCAGCCGCTTCTTCCGCGATTGGTTCAAGGGAACCAACATCGCATTCGGCGCCGAGCATCGCTTGGAAAACTACCAGATTTTCGCTGGCGAAGAAGCCTCGTGGCGCACCTACGGGCCGGTCTATTTCATCACGCCCGAGGGCGACAGCATCGCCCGCCCCGGCGGCGCGCAGGGCTTCCCCGGCTTTGGGCCGCAAAACGAAGTGAATGAAAGCCGCACCAATATTGCTGCTTTCGCAGACGGCGAATTCACCTTGTCCACTTCCTTTAGCCTCGGCGCCGCTGTGCGCTTTGAAAACTATTCCGACTTCGGCAACACCCTCAACGGCAAACTGGCCGCCCGCTACAAACTCACCGACGGCTTAGCCTTGCGCGGCTCGGCCAGCACGGGCTTCCGCGCCCCATCGTTGGCGCAACTGTACTTCAATTCCGTCTATACCGACTTCGAGTCGGGGGTGGCGGTAGATAAGTTTCTGGCCAAAAACAACAGCCCCATCACGCGCGCCCTAGGCATCGAACCGCTCAAGGAGGAAACCTCCGTCAACCTTGGCGCCGGCCTCACGTACAGCCGTCAGGGCTTCTCGCTATCGGCCGACTTCTACCGCATCCAGATCAAAGATCGCATCGTGCTAACGGGCGACTTCTACAACGACGATGACCAGATCGGCGGCATCCTGCGCACGCTCAACGTGGGCAGCGCCCGCTTCTTCGCCAACGCCATCAACACCACCACCAACGGCCTCGACCTCGTGGCCGCTTACGGCGGTAAACTTGGCGACGAACAACGCTTTACCCTAACTTTAGCCAGCAACTGGAACCGCATGACCATTGACCAGGTCAACACCAGCCCAAGACTCGTCGGCAAGGAAGACTCCTACCTGAGCAACCGCGAAAAACTCTTCATCCTGGCCTCTGCACCGCCCATGAAAGGCAACCTGACGTTCGACACGCATGGCCGACGACTGGGCCTCAACGCCCGCGTCAACTACTTCGCCCGCATCGAACTGGAGGATTACATCGGCGAAATAGACGTGTACGACCCGCGCGTAACGCTCGACCTAAGCCTGTCGTACCGCCTCTCGCCGCGCATGCGCTGGACGCTAGGCGGCGTCAACATCCTGAACGCCTACCCGACCCGACAAGACCAGGAAACCGAGGGCGGCGGCCTATACGACGCCGTGCAAATGGGCTTCAACGGGACATTCCTGTTCTCGCGCCTCAATTTCCGGTTCTGACCGGCGCAGGGCTCGCAACCGCGGGGAATGGAGCGGCAGCCGCTGCTCCGTTCCTCGCGTGTTTTCTATCAAAGAAGGCGGAAAGAGGAAGCCTTCTCTCCGGCTAAACCCACCGGCGCTATCGGTGTTGTAGGATAACTTTGGTGCGTTCTGTCGCCGCCGTTCGCGTATGGCCCAAACCACTTTCCGAATCTTAGATGAAGTTGCACGCACGGGCGTTGATCTGCTGCTGCGCGAGCCTTTCTACGCGCACCTGCTCGGTAGCCTCAATAAGGCTGTCGTCGGCCCTGGCCATCCGGTAGAGACGTTGGGCGTAGGTATGGGACGCGACTCGCTAACCCTCTACGTCAACGCCGCTTTTTGGGATGAAACGCTCACCCAGCCGCAGCACCGCTACGGCGTCCTGAAGCACGAGCTGCTGCACTTAGTGTTCCGCCATCCTTTTGTGAACGAACCGGCACTCGAACCGACGTTGCTCAATGTGGCCTTTGATTTAGTGGTCAACCAATACATCGAGCGCGAACTCTTGCCCGAAGACAGCCTGTTTCTGGACACCTTTGGCGCGTTGCATTTAGAGGCTGGCCAGACGTGGTTTTATTACTATAAAAAGTTGGAAGAGTTACGCCGTTCTGCCGGCGGCGAAAGCGCCAACGGCCAGCAAGGCGCTCTGCCGCAAAACCTGCCATCCGACGCGCATGGGCTGGAACGCCACAAAGCCTGGCGCGACATCCGCGGACGCAGCGAGTTGGAGCGCGCCGTAGCCGAAACACACCTGAAAGGCCTGCTCCAGTCGGCCTGCCGCCGCACCGGCGATCGCTCCTGGGGCACGCTGCCCGGCGCCTTGCGCGAAGTGCTGAGCGAAGTAACTGCCCATCCGCCCGCCCGTTTGCCCTGGCAACAGGTGTTGCGATTATTCGCAGCCAGCGCCTCGCAAACGCGCCTGAAAAACACCATTCGCCGCCCCAGTAAACGTTACGGCTCCACACCTGGCCTCCAAATTAGCCGAAAGCGCCGCCTGATGGCCGCTATTGACACCTCCGGCAGCATTGACCAGCAAGAACTCCAGCGCTTCTTTGGCGAGGTCTATCACCTCTGGCGCGCCGGCGCAGCGGTAGAAATCCTCGAAACGGATGCGCGCGTGCAGCGGCGCTACCTCTACCGCGGAAGAGCGCCCGAAATCGTCGCGGGCCGGGGCGGAACCGATTTCAACGATGCGCTCCAACTGGCCAACGCCGAACGCCCCGATGGCCTGATCTTCTTCACCGACGGCTACGCCGAGGCCCCCCGCATCCGACCGCGCGTGCCCGTCCTGTGGGTCGTCGCCCCCGGCGGCATTGACGCCGCCTCGCCCACCTGGGAGCGCCTGCCCGGCCGCCGCGTGAAAATGCGATTGTGAGCCGCAGTGCTACCTGCAGTACTTGCTTAAAACAAAACCGCCCACCCGCCAGCGCTTACAATGCCGACGGGCAAAATCCGTTTATCTGCCGCCATTTGGCCAACCTTGCGCGAACTTTGCGCGCCCAATTTAAGGCCGCCGAAATCACCTTGTAAGGCGCGCCAGACGCGCCGCTAACACACGCATACGAAACTGCCATGACGTTTTCCTTCGCTCGCCCAAACCTACCTTTTTTTCCTCTCCTTTCCCTCTTGTGCGCCTCAGCGCTCTTTGCTCAAAAATCGGCCTATCAGGTGGTGCGCTGCGGCGCCGTTAGCCGCTCCTCTTCGGTTAATCACATTTTTGTTGATAGCGAAAACACGAAGTGGGTCTCCAGTAGCGCCGGTCTGTATCGCGTATCGGCCTGCGACTTAGGCGTATCCGTAGCGCTTACGGCTGGCGAGCAAAGCGCCTTTCAATTCGCCGGCGGCAATGCCGATGTGCGCTGGACGCCCGAAGTGCTGCAAATGGTGTTGGGCGTATCGCCCAAAGTTACCGCCGCTTATTACGACAGCGACCGTGATTGGCTGTGGCTGGGCACCGAACAGCACGGCCTTTTTCAATTGAATACAAAGCCCGCCTTGAAATTGATAGCTAAATTCACTTCTTCCAACACTAAGCTGAAGACTAATACCATCACCACCATCTTCCGCGATCGCTCCGGGCGCTACTGGATCGGCTCCGACGAGGGCATGCTCGTGGGCACACCCGACCGCTGGAAACTGGAATTAGAAGGCTACGAAGTGCAGCGCATACGCCAGTTAGGCACGGACATCTATGTACTGGCCGACGGCGAGTTCTGGCTGGCCCAAAACGGCCAGCGCTGGCAGCCCGTCAATATTAAGGACAAAGCACTAGAGGGCGAGCCTGAAGACTTCGATCTCGACCAGGAAGGCAACCTGTGGATCCTGTCGCGCATCGTCACTCGATATAGTCTGCTGACCGACGACTTTGAGGTATTCAGTGGAGCCGAATACTTCACCAGCGAATACGGTCTGTGTATCGCCGCCGACGGTGAAGGCGCTATCTGGATAGGCACCGACGACAAGGGCGTTTACCTTATTAGCAAAACTTCGGCTCTATTGGTCAACTGTTCTGTAGAGCAAGAGGTCTCCTGCACGGGCGCTGGCGACGACGCCGCCCTTCGAGTAAACGTCAGCGGCGGCACGCCGCCCTATCGTTATGCCTGGTCAGATGCCCGCATGGAAGGGCCCGCTCCTAAGAATGTGAGTATTGGCGCCTACACCGTTACCGTCACGGATGCAACGGGCAAGTCGAAGTTGGGCAAAGTTACTGTAGAAGATAAACGCCTGAGTGCCACTGCCGAGCAACGCAAGATAGAAAGCGCTCTGGGTGCCAAGGACGGCAGCGCGGAGGTGAAAGTCCGCGGCGGTACGCCTGAGTTCCGCTACAAATGGGACAATGGCGAGACAACTAACCCCGCCGTACGCCTTTCGGAAGGGACGCGCTCCGTAACGGTTACCGACAAGCGCGGCTGCACGGCTGTAGCCAGTGTCGTCATTGGACGCAAAATAGAGGCCCTGGTAGCCCGCATTGAAGAAAATGCGCCCATCCCGTGCTTCGGCGGCAACGCTATCCTAGGCGTCAAAGTCGAAGGGGGCAAAGAGCCGTACCAGTACGAGTGGAGCAATCCCAAATTCAGCGGCACGCAGGTCTCCGGTGTTTACGCTGGAACCTACACGCTAACCGTCGTAGATGCGCTGGGCGGTCGTACCGTGACCAGCATCACTGTGGCGCAACCCGCAGCCCTGAGCATAGTAGCCACCCAACAAGCACCCGCCCTACTGGGTAAAGCCGATGGAAAAGCTCAGGCGACCGCCCGCGGCGGCACAGCGCCTTATTCGTATGCTTGGGACAACGGCGAAACGACGCAAACTGCCGCGGCTCTTAGCGCCGGAGAACATGGCGTAACGGTTACCGACGCCAACGGCTGTACCCTTTCCGCACGGGTTATCATTGATGAAAAAATCCCAACGCTATCCGCTACCATCAAAGAAACTCAGCCTATTGATTGCTTCGGTGGCAAAACAAACCTCGAGGTAACGGTACAGGGCGGCAAAAGCCCCTTCCAGTTCAAGTGGAACCGCCCTGAATTGCTTGGCTATCAGCCCGAAGAGGTGGCAGCCGGCACGTATACCGTAACCGTCACAGATGCCGCAGGCAACCAAGCTACCGCTACCTACACTCTGCGCCAGCCTGAGCCTGTCAAGGCATCGGTAACGTTAGATGCCCCCGCCGGCTTAGCCAGCGCCGACGGCCGCGCCACCGTAAAAGCGCAAGGCGGTACCCCCCCGTATCAATACCGCTGGGACAGTGAAGAATACACCGAGCAAGCCCGGCGGCTCTACCCGGGGCCACACCAGGTAACCGTAGCTGACAACAACGGCTGCGAAACCGTCGTGGACTTCGTCATGACAGAGAATATTTTGCCAATGTCCATCCGCATCGAGGAAATGGGGAAAATTCCCTGTGCAGGCGGAACAACCAGCTTGCGCGTAGAGGTGCGCGGCGGCAAACCACCCTTTGAGTTTATCTGGGCACAGCCCAACATGAAAGGGCAAACACCAACCAACGTACGCGCTGGCATTTACCAGCTCGTCGTAGCCGATGCCGCCGGCGGGCGCACCTCCACCGCTTTCCAGGTGCTCGAACCCGACACCCTGAAGGCGACGGCCAAGGTCATGCGCACGGCCGACCCCGACCAAAACAACGGCAACGCGCAGGCCATCATCTCGGGCGGAACGCCACCCTACCAGATCCGCTGGCAAAACGATGAGGTAGGCGAAAACGCCTACCGACTGGGCGTTGGCACCTTCAACTTCACCGTAACCGACGCCAACGGCTGCACGACCGCTGCCGCTGTCAGTGTAAGCGAAACACTGCTTCCTCTGAACGTCAATATCTCTGAACTCGCGCCCATCAACTGCCACGGCCAAAAAGCCACACTGCGCGTCCATGCTAGCGGTGGGGTTAAACCCTACGTGTATAAGTGGAGCACCAAAGACCTCAGCGGCGAACAACCCAATAATGCCGGCCCGGGACTGCACATTGTAACCGTAACCGACGCCCGCCGAAGCTCTGTCTCTGCTTCTATCGAAGTCAAGGAGCCCCCCGCCATCATCCCTTTCGCAGTGCTCCTGGCGCCCACCAGCACCGGCAAAAACGACGGAAAAGCCCGTGCCGAAGGCCGCGGCGGTACCGGCAAACTCTCCTTCGCCTGGGACAACGGCGAAACGACTGCCACCGTAGAGAATCTCAGCCCTGGCCTCCACACCGTCACTATCACCGACGAACGCGGCTGCGCCGCCACCTTCACTCTCGAGGTGCCCGAAAACATCCTGCCTTTTACAGTAAACATCGAAGAAACGAGCCGAATCCTGTGCGCCGACCAAAAAGCCACTCTGAAAGCCACCATCACCGGCGGGAAACCGCCTTACCAATATAAATGGAGCGAAAGCAGCTGGAACAGCTTAGAAATCAAAAACGTTGCTGCTGGCTCTTACACTATCACGGTAACGGACGCCCAGGGAACTACACAGGCCGCTGTCGTCATCGTCAGCAGCCCTCCCCCCTTAGCGGCTGAAGTAACGCGCGTCGTGGGTGCCACCACCGAGCGGAGCACCGACGGCAAGGCCACCCTCAAAATTAGCGGCGGAATACCGCCTATCACCATCGCCTGGGACAGCGGCGAAAACACCGCTACCGCCTCCAAACTTAAACTCGGCACGCATACCGTTACGCTGACCGATGCCATCGGCTGCAAACTGACCAAAACCGTGGAAATCAAAAAGCGCATCCTGCCTGAACTCAACGCCGACGTGCTGCGCAGCGGCCAGACCATACGGATGGAGCAACTGCGCTTTGAGGCCGACAGCTTCAATCTCACACCTGAATGCCTGCCCACGCTGGACGAGCTCTATGATTTCATGGAAGAAAACGGCAATGTCGTCATCGAAATCGGTGGCCATACCAACAACATACCGCCCGACGAATTTTGCGACCGCCTTTCCACTGCGCGTGCCAAAGCCGTAGCCGATTATCTCATCCAGAAAGGCATTGACCCACGCCGGGTTACCTTCAAAGGCTATGGTAAACGCCAGCCCATCGCCACCAACGCCACCCCCGAAGGGCGAAGGCTAAACCAGCGAGTGGAAATCAAGATTTTGGCCCTTAAACGCGAATAGCATCAGTGCATGCGCGCCCGCTTGGCCATCCAGGTCTGCAGAATGGGCACAAAACCGCGGTTGATGTCGGCCTCCACAAAGTCAATGTGGTATTGCAGACATCTCAGGCGCAGCTGCTCGGTGAAGCGCCCTACCTGTTTAGTGTAAAATTCTTTCACCTCTGACGGCTGGAGGCGCACTTGCTCGCCCGTTTCCATATCTATGAACAGGTAAGGCCGATTTTCAAACTCAAAGTCCAGTTCGCGCGGCTTATCGGAGACGTGAAAGAAAATGACTTCGTGCTTGTTGTGTTTCAGGTGCTGAAGCGCCGAGAAGAGTTTAGCTGCCTCTTCGGGCCGCTCGACGACATCGGTAAAGACAATCACCAACGAGCGGCGGTGGATGCTGTCGGCAATGTGGTGCAGCGTTCCGGCCACGTCGGTGGCGCGGTTGAGTTGTGGTTTTTCAATGCGCTCGGCTAAGAAAGTTAGCAGCTGCTGATAGTGCTGCGTGGTGGATTTGCAGGCCGTGTTCACGCGGATAGTGTCGTCGAACAGCGTCAGGCCGAAGGCATCGCGCTGTCGTTTCAGGGCATACATAAGCGCGGCGGCCGATTGAGCGGCAAAGCAGAACTTATTCTCGTACTTGTGCTTATCAGGGTTGCGCGCATCCCAAGGGTAGTACATGGTGGAGGAAGCGTCCACCACAATCTGGCAGCGCAGGTTGGTTTCTTCTTCGTAGCGTTTGACGAAGAGTTTGTCGGTGCGGGCATAAACCTTCCAATCAATGTTGCGCGTGCTTTCGCCCGTGTTGTAGAGGCGGTGTTCGGCAAATTCGACCGAAAAACCGTGAAATGGGCTGCGGTGCATGCCCACAATAAAGCCCTCTACTACTTGCCGTGCCAGCAGCTCGAGGTTGCTGCCCAAGGCGCGGATGTCTTGCTGTTGTTCCAGAAAATTTGCCATGCGAGGCCCGTGTTAGGCCGGCAAAGGTAGGGAGCACGCGTGCATCGCAAAGCGAAAGAGTGGCGCTTCCGGCCCCTATCCCTCTTCTTCTAAAGCGCTGCCGCAGTATTTGCAATAACGCGCATCGTCATCATGCCCCTCGGCGCTGCAACTGGGACAAGACTGGGTGTTGATAGGTTGATGGCGCATGATTTCCATCGTAACCACACCCGTCGGTACGGCAATGACGGCATAGCCCAGGATCATCACAATGGCCGAGAAGAAGCGCCCCAGATAGGTCTGCGGCGTGATGTCACCAAAGCCTACTGTTGTCAGAGTTACCACGGCCCAGTAGATACTAACAGGTATGTTCTGGAACCCCGGATTGGTGTCGCCCTCGATCACGTACATAATGGCGCCAATGACAATTACCATGAGGACAACAAAAACTAAAAAAACCATGATCTTTCCTCGGCTGGCACGCAGAGCCCGCATTAGCAGGTGTGCTTCTCGCAACAAAGAGGCCAGTTTGAACACTCGAAAGAGGCGCAACAAGCGCAGCACGCGCACTGCCAACAGAAGATGGGTACCCTCCACCAGCAGGCTCAAATAGGTGGGCAAAATCGAAAGCAAATCTACTACGCCATAGAAGCTGCGCGCATATCGCCATGGGTTGCGCACGCAGTAGAGCCGCAGAAGGTATTCCACTGTAAACAGGCCGGTTAGCACCCACTCCACTCCGCGGAACCACGCTCCGAAACGAAGCTCCAAAGGCTTTATGCTTTCTAGCATCACCACCAGAAGGCTAACAAGGATAGCTATAATTAAGCCAATATCGAAGGCTTTACCTGCCGGTGTGTCTGCTTCGAAGATGATGGTATGCAAACGACGGCGGAGGCGTTCGTTGGCAGCGGGTCTATTACTCGTGCTCATGCCGGTGGTTCTTTTTTGAGCAAAGATAGGCGCAAGTGCTCGAGCTTAACACGCCTGCAGCGCAAACAATACTGGTCGAGATGGGCTAACATCCAAATCAAACGCGGCGGTTTGCAGATTTAGCCAGTACATTCCATCGGCAACCTCATTAGGCACATAGACGAGCTCCGTGATGGTGCAATTGCTGCGCACAGCCTCCGGATATTGCCAAAAGGCCTTATGTGCGGCCAGCACTCCGCCGTCCTCTTCCCGGTCTACCGACGGCAGGTCAATCAGCAGGTGGCGGATGCCGCACTCGGCTAAAAAAGCTGCCGCCGCCGCGTGCAGATAGGGCGGATTGGTGCCAGAGTACTGGCGCGTCTTTTTCGTCGGGTCGTTGGGCAGCGTACGCAATACCAAGGCATCGGCCTCGCCGGGCGTTAGCACGTCTTCGATTTGGTCGCGCATGAGCACGCGGTCACCATCGTCGAGGCGGCGCGGATATAGGCTGACCACTTTGGCCCAGCAATGAAACTCGCGCAGGCATTCGCGCAACACATAGCGCTCGCGAGCAATATGCCCTACGCATTCCGTA
The DNA here is from genome assembly GCA_025056735.1 of Saprospiraceae bacterium. GTDB lineage: Bacteria > Bacteroidota > Bacteroidia > Chitinophagales > Saprospiraceae > M3007. The sequence continues at coordinate 28,044 of JANWVR010000119.1, read as the reverse complement.
TGCGTGCCGTTGCCGTGCGGATTAAAAAAAACGTTGAAAAAATTGACCGGACCGTCCTCTGCTGTGCTACCCACAAAATCGCCCGCACGTACTGGGCTGAACGAAGGCATCGGCGCCCAAAAGGCGTTGGGATTGTCAGCGCCATTGCGCAGCGACAGCGACAAGTCAATGCCGCGCGTCAGGTCGGCGCAAAAGGCCTGGCCGTTTCGAGAAAGGTGGACGAGCATGTTCTCCGGCAACAGCCCCCTGCTAACGGCCTTCCGCTGCAAGGGCACGAGCAAAAGTACGGGTGCTTTTGGCGAACGCGCAAGCAGGACTTCGCCCAGCAAAGATAACTCCAAACATAGCGCAGAACATTGACAGCCGTTTCGAGTCAGAACAGCGCTGTTCGGGCGCATCGCAGAGTTGCTTTCGACCAGCGAGGAGAATTGTTAGCAGCGGTCAACTGATGTTTTTCTCTATTTTCGCCGCCGACCATTATGGGGCGGTCTTTCTTTTTATGAATGTTCATTTTTATATCTATTACACAACACAATACGGCGAGAACCTCTATGTCATTGTCCGCATTCAACGCGGCGCTAACATTCGCGAAGAGGAGCATTTACTTTATTACCTGAACGACAGCCTGTGGCATGGAACGCTGGCGTTTGACACAGCGCCGGGTGACGTGCTGCAGTATCACTATGAATGGCGCGACGAGTTTGGCAACCGACGCACGGAGTGGCGCGATCGAGTGCTGATGGTTGAGGAGGCAGACGAGTATGTCGAGGCATACGACCACTGGGAGCCAATGGGTGCGGTGGAGCATGCGTTTGAGACACAGGCATTTCGAGTGCTGACGCCACAGCCATCGCCGCCGACACGCACACGCGCCACCGGTCGTTGGACGCATCGCTTTCGCGTAAAAGCGCCGCTGCTGTCGCCTGATGAAACCGTGTGCTTGCTGGGACACGGACGCGCTCTGCGCAATTGGGACACGGGAGCCCCTCTCCTCCTACAGCCCGACGAACAGGAATGGACAATAGCGCTCGACCTGTCGGACGAAGCTTTCCCTCTGGGCTACAAGTACGGCATCTGGAATACGCGCACCCGCACCTTTCGAGGCTTTGAGCGGGGAAGCAATCGCGTTATCCATCAGCCACACCCCACCACTCGCTACACCGTACTGCACGATGGCTTCGCTCGACTCCCTACCACACTCTGGCGCGGCGTCGGCGTGGCCATCCCGGTCTTTAGCCTACGCACCGAGCGCAGCTTCGGCGTCGGCGAATTTTCTGACCTGCTGCCTTTCGTGGATTGGGCGGCACAGGTGGGTATTCGCCTGATTCAATTACTCCCCATCAACGACACTTCTGCCACCGGCACTTGGGCCGACTCCTATCCCTATTCTGCCATATCGGCCTTTGCCCTACACCCGCTCTATCTGAACGTGGCCGAAGTGGCCGGTGAAGAACACGCGGCTCTACTGAAACCGTATGCCCGGCAGCAAACTGCCCTTAACGGCATGGAAAACGTGGACTACGAAGCCGTTATCCAAACTAAATGGGCTATCATCCAAGAACTCTTTGCTGCGCAAAAGGAGCATTTCCTGCAAAATCCAGCTTTTAAGCGCTATTTTGCCGACAACCGCGACTGGTTGGTCCCTTACGCCGCCTTCTGCTTCCTGCGCGACAAATACGGCACGTGCGACTTCAGCCGGTGGCAGGAACACGCCACGTATCGGCCATCGGCTATTGAGAAGCTGACAGCGCCCAATGCGAAGCACTACGACGCCATTGCCATACATTACTTCGTGCAATGGCATTTGCACCGCCAGCTGCGCACTGCCGTCGAGTATGCCCATGCGCGAGGTGTGGTGCTCAAAGGCGATATCCCTATCGGCATCTATCGTTTCAGCTGCGACGCCTGGATGGCTCCCGAGCTTTACAATATGGACATGCAGGCCGGCGCGCCACCCGACGATTTTGCTGTTAGCGGCCAAAATTGGGGCTTTCCGACCTACAACTGGGAGCGCATGAAGGCCGACGGCTACGCCTGGTGGCGCCAGCGCTTTGAGCAAATGAGCCGATACTTCGACGCTTTCCGCATTGACCACATCTTGGGCTTCTTCCGCATCTGGAGCATCCCATTCCAGGCCACCCAGGGCATTCTGGGCCATTTTGTGCCGGCTGTGCCGCTCCGCGAAGACGAATTCCACCGCGCTGGCATTGGCTTTAACTACGAGCGTCTGTGCAAACCATATATCACGGATGCCATACTGCGCCGCTTCTTCGGCGAATACGCTGACGCCGTGCGCGATACTTTTTTGGAGCGCACTCCTGATGCCGGCCATTGGTCGGGCGGAGGACAATACGCCTTCAAACCTGCCTTCGACACGCAGCGAAAAGTGGAGGCTTTTTGGGCCTTAGGCGCAACATCAACGGGTAAGGGCAAGCGCGTCAGCCGAAAAATGCCCGACCCGGCAGCCATGCCGCCTATCGTGCGCGAAGGGTTGCTCCAACTGCACGCTAACGTCATTCTGCTCGATGTGACGCCCGAAGGCGCTGAGGAAAAAGCCTATGCCTTCCGCATTGACATGGAGAAAACCGCCTCCTTCCAAGCACTGCCCGACACCGTCAAGGCGCCGCTAAAACAGCTTTACATAGAATACTTCTACCGCCGTCAGGACGCGCTATGGCAACGCGAGGCTATGCAAAAGCTGCCTGCCCTTAAACGCGCCACCCGCATGCTCGTATGCGGAGAGGACTTAGGTATGGTGCCTAACTGCGTGCCTGACGTCATGCGCGAAGTGGGCATCCTGAGCTTAGAGGTACAGCGTATGCCCAAGGCAACCGGCGTGGCGTTCTTTAATCCTAAAGACGCTCCCTACCTGTCGGTCGTAACGCCTTCCACCCACGACATGAGCACCCTACGCGGCTGGTGGGAAGAAGACCGCGAACGCTCACAGCGCTTCTTCAACGAAATGCTGGGTTACGCCGGCACAGCGCCCTACTTCTGCGAACCGTGGGTATGCCGCGTTATCCTCAACCAGCACCTGCATTCGCCGGCTATGTGGGCCATCTTCCAATTGCAAGACCTGATGAGTATCAACGGTGCCCTCCGACGCGAAAACCCACACGATGAACGCATCAATGTGCCCGCCAATGCCAATCACTATTGGCGATATCGCATGCACCTGACCATAGAGGCGCTGCAAAAAGCCGACGCCTTCAATGCGGAATTGCGGCAGATGATCATGGAAAGTGGACGGAGTTGAGCCAGATGCTTTTAAATAGACCTGAGTTTACATCTCTTCGATTAAAAACGCGCTGGAGTGGTTAGTCTGCTTTTAGCCATCCTTTGCTCCGTTCTACTGGGCTTCATTTTCAAGTTGTTCGAGCGGTATGGGGTGCATGCGTTTCAGGCCATCGTAGTCAATTACTTTACCTGTGTGGCGTGCGGGTGGTGGCACGCCGGGGTGTTGCCGTTTGGGTCGGCAGAGCGTTCGGCACCATGGATGCCATATGCGCTGATGTTGGGTTTGGTATTCATTTCTGGCTTCAATGCGGCGGCACAGACGGTGCGTTACTTTGGGGTAACGGTTAGTCAGGTGATGCAGAAGATGTCCATTTTGCTGACGGTACCTTTTGCTATCTGGGTTTATCGAGAGTCGTCAAGCGCGGCGAAATGGATGGGGTTTGTGTTAGCGTTGGCGGCCATCGTGTTAGTCAACTGGCGCAAGGAGCCGGCGCGGACTTCGGCGCTCATGGGCATGGGCCTGTTGTGGATCCCTCTGCTGACATGGGTGCTATCGGGCGTTATCGAGATGGTGCTGGTAACGGTACAACACGAGCGTCTTACAGACACGAATAGTCCCATTTTTATCACCACTGTTTTTGGCACAGCGGGTCTACTGGGGCTGGCAGTGGCTGTGGTAGGGCTGGCATTGGATCGGTTGCGCTTCTCGTGGCGCAATGTCGTAGGCGGCCTCGTACTGGGCGTGCCAAACTACGCCAGCATGTGGTTTTTGCTGCGTGCCTTGGACAGCGGCTTAGAAGCATCGGTAGCGTTTCCGCTGATGAACATCGGCATCATCCTAACGACAACTTTTGGCGCAGTGTGGCTGTTTGACGAGCGCTTGTCTGGCCTTCAACGTTGGGGAATTGCCCTTGCCGTTGCCGCTATTGCACTTATTTCTACTTGACGACATGGAAAAAGAACCGCGCGCCTTAGAGGAAGACCTCACCTTCCATCCCTACAACGTCATGCTGTTCTTGCTCCTGTTTGGCCTAACGTTTCTGTTTCTGGCCCTGACAGCGAGCTATATTTACATTCGGGTTACGATGAACGTGCCTCCAGTGCGACTGCCATGGCTTTTCATCCTAAATACCACCCTCTTGCTGGGCAGCAGCTATACGCTGATGCAGGCTAAAAAGGCATACCGGAACGACGACACCGCTGGCTATCAGCGACAGCTCAAGCGCACCATATGGCTTTCGGTTCTCTTTCTGGTCATGCAGGGCATTGCCTGGTTATGGCTGTTCAACATCAACCAGATCAGCATGCAAAGCTCTACTACGGCGGGCTTTCTGTATGTGCTTTCCATTGCCCACTTTGCTCACGTAGTTGCCGGGCTTCCTTTCCTGATGGCCTTCTACCGCACTGCTCGAAAACAAATGGTGGAGCCAATTACGGTGCTGCTCTACTTCTCGGACCCCGAAAAGCGTCTCAAACTGCGCCTGCTGACCATTTACTGGCACTTCTTGGATTTGCTCTGGATTTATCTGGTGCTCTTCCTGGCCGCAAACTGGTTGATTTAGGCGCGTCGCAGTGCCGGCTGAAGGCGAAATATCAACAGGCGTTACGCGACTTACCTCCACCACAGCAATACCCTTTGTTCTCCGACGCCTCGAAAGGTGCCTGAGCAGCGTTTCTTTATTTTTAATTGCGAGAGAGAAAAAACTCTCTGCGTTTTTATGCGCCTCTTTGCGCTTTTCGGGTAGAGGCCTTTTGATGCCTTATTTTGTATTTGCCACAAAATTAAGGATTGGGCCGTCTTTCAATGGCATTCTAATCGCGCCTTCGGCACCGCTGAGTCGAAGAGGGAGAGGTCTAAATGCAGCCCTCGCCAGATGAGCCACAGGCCGACGGCTGCTAATGCGATGGGCTGGAGGCGGCGCAGGCGTAGTCGCCAGGCAGGCGAGAGGGTGCTGCGGCCGCCCATGAGGAGGAAGAGGAGCGGCGTAGTGCCTGCGCCAAAGGCAGCCATGAACACGGCGCCCTGCCATCCTTCGGCGGTGCTGATGGCGCCGGCCAAAGCGGCATATACCAATCCGCAGGGCAACAGGCCGTTGAGCGCACCGATGGCGGCGGTGGCGAATAAGGAATTGCGCTGGAGCAGTGCGCTGATGCGTTGCTGCACCCAGGTAGTTAGGCGGTGTAGCCCCGGCAGGCGTAGGGCGCCGCGTTCAAGCACAAGAGGGAAGAGCGCGCCCACCACGAGGAGGGCCCCACCGCCGATGGCCAGTGCCTGTTGGAAACCGGCGACGCGAATGCCTTTGCCCACCAGGCCAAAGAACAATCCCAACGCTGCGTAAACGCTTACACGCCCTATCTGATAGGCGGCGGCTGTCCACCAGTCGGCTTTACGGCTGCCGTGCGCCAGCGGTAGGGCGAGCATCAGCGGCCCGCACATCCCGGCGCAGTGGATGCTACCGGCCAGCCCTAAGGCAAAAGCCGTCCAGACCAGTAATGTCATCGCACGACAACGAGTTCGTGGAAGTAAGGTTTGCCGTCGTTGCCTGTCCAGTCGGCCTCGATATGCCAGCGACCGGGCGCAAAGTCGGCTGCCGGAATTTCCATAACGCCCTGCTCGTTGGTCTGGATGTCGAGCCAGCGGTCGTCGCGCGTAGTGGCAGCGCGGAAGCACTTTATCTTGCCAGTGGGCTTGCCCGCCTGAGCGGGAAACAGCAGTACGAAGGCGCCTTTAGGCCCGTCGTAGCGCGCCACAACAGGCGTGCGCAAGGCAGCAGCATTTTGTTTCTTTTCTAAATGCGCCTGATAGTTCAGATCAAGCTCGTAATAATTCTTGCTAACAAGTCCCGGATCGTGAGCACAGCTGCGGAATACAAACGCAAGCATCGTCAGCACAAAAGCGCCGTAAAACAGCGCAATACCAATACCCCAGTGAAACTTCATAGGACTTCCCTTTTTTAAATGGACAGTTAAGACAGAGTCAAGACCGTTTAGGCAATTTTATCGCCGCCCGGGCCCCATGAAAGATGTTTTTACGTAGTCAATTTTTTTGCCTTCCGACCAGACTTCAATAATGATGGGTGTTTTACGCCCTTGTAATTGCGTTTTTTCCAACTCAACAAAGAAAGCGCCTTTATGCGTGCGGCCCTTGAGCAGTTGCCCTATAGGCTGCCCTACCATCTGGATGCTGCCTTTGGGCGACGCGAGGCGAAGTTCGACGGGCAGGTCTCTATTGGCTTTATTGATTAGGGTGAAGGTGTATAGGTTCGTCAGATGGTTGGCGTCTTTTTCCTGATAGGTCTGTCCGGGTGAGCGCAGAATGATGGCTTCTACGGCTCCACGTCCGGTGAGCATAGCGATATCTAAAGCAATGAGGGCAATGAGCACAGCGGTATATCCGATGACGCGCGGCGTGAAGATGCGGCGGTGTCCGGTTTCGATACCGGTCATGGAGTCGTAGCGGATGAGTCCGCGCGGGCGTCCGATTTTATCCATGACCTGGTCGCAGGCGTCTATGCAGGCGGTACAGTTGGTGCATTCCAGCTGGGTGCCGTTTCGGATATCAATGCCGGTAGGGCACACCGCCACGCACAGGTTACAGTCAATGCAATCGCCGGCGGTGCGTGCAGGTGCCATCCCCCCGTTGACAGCCGTTTGTAGGCGCTGTACAGGGCTTGGTTGAGCAGCGTCCTTGTTTTTGCGCAACTTAGCGCGCGGCTCACCGCGCATGTGGTCGTAAGCAACCACAATGGTATCCTTGACCAGTAAAACACCTTGCAATCGGCCATAAGGGCAAATGGTAGTGCATACCTGTTCGCGCAGGCGTGCAAACACGAAGTAAAACACCCCCGAGAAGACCAGCATGCTCACAAAGCCAACCCAGTTTTTGGAAATAGGCTCGCTGATAATGCGCAGCACCTGCTCCATGCCGATGATGTAGGCTAAAAAATAGTTGGATACCACTACGGCTATAGTGAAGAAAATGCCGTGCTTGAGGGCCTTTTTTCGGATTTTCTCCGAGGTCCAGGGGGCTTTATCTAAGCGGCGCTGCTCGCCAGCATCTCCTTCTATCCAGTACTCGATGCGCCGGAAAATCATTTCCATGAATACCGTCTGCGGACATACCCATCCGCAGAACAGGCGCCCATAGACCACCGTGAACAGGATGATGAACACCAGGAAAGTGAGCATCACCAGCACAAACAGGTGAAAATCCTGCGGGCTGAATACCATGCCAAAAAGCACGAACTTGCGCTCCAACACGTTGAGCAGTAGAAATTGCTCGCCACCCACTTTGATGAAGGGCATCACCAAAAAAAGGGCGACAAAAACCGCCGTCACCCATTTGCGGGCAGTGTAGAAACGGCCCTGAGGTTGCTTCGGATAAATCCATATCCGCTTGCCCTGTGCATCCACGGTTGAAAGGGCATCGCGGAAACTCTCGGTATCCTCTACAAGCGTATCTGGCTGGAGTTTTTTTGTGTCGGCCATGGCATGTGATGTAATTGTGTGCACTCGTGGGCGAGGTCAGGCTCAACCCTCCCTCGCCTACGAGCACCCATAGTTAGTTTATGCTCCCTGTGCTCTCGCTGGTTTGGCCAGAGCCCTCCTGCGGTATCGGTTCTTCTTTCCACAATTCCCCCTGAGGATCTTTTCCGTTGGGCGGATTAGTTCCATGCAGCGTTAGGATAAACGATGCTACTTTTTGCATATCAGAGGGAGTGAGCTGGCTTTGCCATGAGATCATACCCTTTTCGGGTACGCCGTATTTGATGACCTTAAAGACGTTCTTGATGCCGCCGCCGTGCAGCCAGTAATCGTCGGTGAGGTTAGGCCCCACGCCGCCCTCGCCCAGTTGGCCGTGGCAGGCAGCGCATAAGTTCTTGAAGATCAACTCGCCCTCTGCCAAAGCTGCGCTCTCCTTCAGGGCGACTACGTTGCTCTCATCCACAGCGTTGGCAGCACCGGCCATGGCAATGGCGATCTCCTTCTTGGCCCGCTCCATTTCCTGGTTGTACTCGTCAGTGGAGGATGGGCCGCCTCCGCCCCAGTGATAGTAGAACATGTAAATAGCCGACCACACGACAGTCAGGATAAACAAATTGACCCACCACGGCGGCAGGCGGTTGTCCAGCTCGCGAATGCCGTCATATTCATGGTGGAACATGATTTCAGCCTCGCGCTCGATGGGTACGGGGTCTTCCCAGTATTTTTTGCGCATTCGCGTCCAGAAGCTCTCTTGCTGCACCTTAGCAGCAACGGCTTCGGCGGCCTCTTTAGGCAGGGTGACGCCAGCTTTTGCTGCTTCCAATTCCAGCACGCGCTTGTACAGGAACTGGTTCACGCGAACCACGTAAATCATAGCAACGATAAAGAGTATCGCCGCCACCGATACCAGCACCATTGTCATGATATTGGGAAACAGCGCCGACCCTGCCGCGCCGGCAGCACCTTCAACGGCCTGGCTCCAGCCGTGCTCGCCGATGGCCATCAATATTAGGAGTAGGATATTGCGAACGGGTTTCATGTTGATGTACATTTTGTGATAAAGTCAGCGATCGTTTTTGAAAAAATCAATCCTCCAGCGGAATGCGGGCTTTGGCGTCCCAGCTGCTTTTCTTAATGAAAAACACGCGGAGCAAAACGAAGCAAAAAACGCTGAAGAAGATGAGCAAGGCGGTAATGCCAAACCAGTTGATATGCTCGACCGATTGCAGCAGATATTTATACATGGCGACCAACGAAAGAATAGAATGTTAGTGGAAATGGGCCGTGCAGGGTGATGGAAAACCGCACCCCGCCGGTCGTTATGCGTTTACTGCTCCTCGTTATTTTTTACTTTGATGTCTGTACCCAGGCGCTGCAGGTAGGCGATGAGGGCCACGATTTCTTTTTTCTCCAACCCTTCTTCTTTGACGCCTTCGGAGCGCAATTTGGCGGCGATGCGTTGGGCTTGCGCCTCGGCATCGGCAATGGCGCGCTTTTCAAAGCCTTTCGGATACGGCGTGCCTAAAGCGCGCAACGTGGCAATTTTGGCCGGCAGTTGGCTCAAATCCAATTCGTTATCGGCTAAGAACGGATATTGGGGCATGATAGAGCCGGGCGACATGGTGCGCGGGTCAATCATGTGGTCATAGTGCCAGCGGTCAGGGTATTTACCGCCCTGGCGGTGCAGGTCGGGGCCAGTGCGCTTGCTTCCCCACAAGAAGGGACGGTCGTAGATGTATTCGCCCGACTTCGAGTATTCGCCGTAGCGTTCCGTTTCGCTGCGGAAGGGGCGTATCATCTGCGAATGGCAGCTGACGCAACCCTCGCGGATGTAGATATCGCGCCCTTCCAGTTCTAATGGCGTGTAAGGCTTGACGGTAGAGATTTTAGGCACCTGGCTCTCAATGAACACCATCGGAATGATCTGTACGATACCGCCAATAGAGATGAGAATGGTGCTCCAAAGCAACATTTGCATTGGGCGCCCTTCCACCCACTTGTGCCAATATTGACCCGCTACGGTTACTAACGGTTGACGAGCAGGCGCTTCAGCAGCCTCGTTGGCTACAAAAGAGCCCTGTGCGGCCGTCTTGTAGAGGTTGTACACGCCAACGCAAACACTAACAAAGAACAGCGTGCCGCCTAAAGCGCGAATGACATACATCGGCATGATCTGGAACACTGTATCCAAGAAGTTGCCCCACGCCAGCGTACCAAATGGCGTAAATTCTTTCCACATCAGGCTCTGGGTCCAACCCGACCAGTACATTGGTATGGCATAGAATACGATACCCAGCGTGCCCATCCAAAAGTGAACATTGGCCAGTTTGACTGAATACAGCTGCGTTTTATACATGCGCGGCCACAGCCAGTAAAGAACTCCAAAGGTCAGAAAGCCGTTCCAGCCCAGGGCGCCTACGTGTACGTGTGCAATTGTCCAATCCGTAAAGTGGCTGATGGCATTCACCGTCTTGACCGACAACATGGGCCCTTCAAACGTAGCCATGCCGTAAGCCGTGACGGCTACCACGAAAAACTTCAGCACTGGATCCTGCCGCACGCGATCCCAGGCGCCGCGCAGCGTCAGCAGACCGTTGAGCATGCCGCCCCACGACGGCGCAATCAGCATCACGGAGAACACTGTACCCAACGACTGCACCCAGTCGGGCATCGCCGAATACAGCAGGTGGTGCGGACCCGCCCAGATATAAATGAAAATCAGCGCCCAGAAGTGGATAATCGAGAGCCGATACGAATACACCGGACGATTAGCCGCCTTCGGCAGGAAATAGTACATGATGCCCAAATAGGGCGTGGTCAGGAAGAACGCTACGGCGTTGTGCCCGTACCACCATTGTACTAAAGCATCCTGCACGCCTGCGAACAGTGGATAACTGCCCAACAGCGAGTAAGGCAACTCGAAGCTGCGGACAATGTGCAGCACTGCTACTGTAACCCACGTGGCGATGTAGAACCAGATGGCTACGTACAGGTGGCTTTCGCGGCGCTTCAGGATGGTGCCAAACATGTTGATGCCGAACACCACCCAAACTAACGTGATGAGGATGTCAATGGGCCATATGAGTTCGGCGTATTCGCTACTCGTCGTCAGGCCCGCCGGCAACGACACTGCCGCCAGCAAGATGACCACCTGCCAGCCCCAGAAATGTATCCACGACAGGGTGTCGCTGAACATTCGGGTCTTCAATAGGCGCTGAAGCGAGTAATAGACGCCCATAAAAATGCCGTTGCCGATGAAAGCAAAAATCACCGCGTTCGTGTGCAACGGGCGTAGGCGTCCAAAGGACGTGTACGGAATGCCATACTGGCTCAAGTTCAGGTCGGGAAAAATGAGCTGAAAGGCCAGAATCAGCCCTACCAGCATGCCGACCAGTGCGAAGACAAACGACGCGATGCCAAAGGCACGCACGATGCGGTTGTCGTAATGGAATTGTTCGATACGGCTCATAAACTTCAAGATATTCGTTGCGGATGTTCGTTTACGTCTTTTTCACGTACCTCCTCGGCCTCTCTGGCCTCTGGCCCGGGAGCATAGTCGGTAACGGGTTCCCCCTCGTTCCTCACCAACTCATCATCGAAAAGCATGCGCACGGCGGGCGTGTAATCATCGTCGTACTGACCGGCACGCATCGCCCAGAAATAAGCCAATAAAAAACCCGCCGCCACGGCTAAGCTGATGAGGATGAGGACAAAAATCACTTCCATAGCGATCTACTTCTCAAAATCGGGTGCAAGGTCGCCTCAGTAGCCACAGCGACCGGATGACTGCCGTCAAAGCCCTGAATGACATTCCTCAAAGTCGCTTCATTAGGAGTGCAAACCGTACCTTCGCCGCCGTTTCCAACCTGTATTTAAACCTTTCCTTTACAGCATGAAAGAAGTCTTCATCGTCGCGGCGGTACGCACGCCGATAGGTAGTTTTGGCGGCTCGTTAGCAAGCGTCAGTGCCACGCAATTGGGCGCCGCCGCCATCAAAGGCGCCTTAGAGAAAGCGGGCATACGTCCCGAATGGGTCAGCGAAGTGCTCATGGGCAATGTCGTCAGCGCCAACCTGGGCCAGGCGCCCGCCCGACAGGCCGCTGTTTTTGCCGGTCTTCCCGCCAACGTCCCTTGTACTACTATAAATAAGGTGTGTGCTTCCGGCATGAAAGCCATCACCCTCGGCGCTCAAACCATCATGCTGGGCCACAACGATATCGTCGTAGCCGGAGGCATGGAAAACATGTCCCAAATCCCTTATTACATCCCCAACGCCCGTTGGGGCTACAAATACGGCCACGGCGAAATCATTGACGGCTTAGCCAAAGACGGCCTCACCGACGTGTATAACCAAAAGGCCATGGGCGTGTGTGGCGATGCCACCGCAGCCAAATACGGCATTAGCCGGGAAGACCAGGACGCCTTTGCCATTGACTCTTACAAGCGCGCTGCTGCTGCTGCCGAAGCGGGCTTCTTCCACGATGAAATCGTGCCCGTGGCCGTACACCAGCGCAAAGGCGACCCGCTGCTCATTACCGAAGACGAGGAGTACAAAAAGGTCAGCTTCGATAAAATCCCGACGCTGCGCCCCGCCTTTACTCCCGACGGCACCGTAACCGCTGCCAATGCCAGCACCATCAACGACGGCGCTGCTGCCGTCATTCTTGCCAGCGCCAAAGCCGTGGACGAGTACGGCCTAACGCCGCTGGCCAAAATCCGCGGCTTTGCCGACGCCGAACAAGAACCCGAGTGGTTCACCACCACGCCCACCATAGCCGCCCCCAAAGCCATGCGCATGGCTGGCGTCGAAAAATCGGACATTGACTTCTTCGAAGTCAACGAAGCCTTCGCCGTCGTAGCACTGGCCTTCGAGCGCCTGCTCGACATCGCACACGCCCAAACAAACGTCTTCGGTGGCGCCGTATCGCTCGGCCATCCCTTAGGCGCTTCCGGCGCGCGCATCGTTACCACGCTCAACAACGTCCTGCGCCAAAAAGACGCCACCTTAGGCTTAGCCGCCATTTGCAACGGCGGCGGCGGCGCCACCGCCATCGTCATCGAGCGCGTATAACCTGCGCCACAATATGCCGGGTTTTTCCCAAAAAAAACGGAAAAACCCGGCCCCATTGTTCCCCCCTCATTTTTCATTCTTCGCCTTTCATTTTTCACTTTTCACTTCCCATTTTTCACTTTTCACTTCCCACTTTTCACTCCTCTCCATGGCCCTCATCCTTCCCTGTCGAGGTTTTGAGCCGCAGTTTGGTCAAAACTGCTTTCTGGCCGAAAACGCCACCATCATTGGCGATGTGGTCATGGGCGACGATTGTTCTGTGTGGTTCCAGGCCGTTGTGCGCGGCGATGTCCATTTCATCCGCATGGGCAACAAGGTTAACATCCAGGATGGCGCCATCATCCACGGCACCTACCAGAAGTGCGGCACGACCATAGGCAACAACGTCAGCATTGGGCACCGGGCCATTGTGCACGGCTGCACCCTGCACGACAACGTCCTTGTAGGCATGGGCGCTATCATTATGGACCAGGCTGTCGTGGAAGAAAATTGCCTCATCGCCGCCGGCGCGGTGGTGTTGGAAAACACCGTCTGCCAAGCCAATGGCGTCTATGCTGGTGTGCCCGCTAAGCGGGTTAAAGACCTGACACCTGAACTGTTTCAAGGCCAGATTCAGCGCATTGCCAACAACTACGTTTTCTACGCCAGCTGGTTCCAATAGCCCCCCAGTAGCGCCCAAACTCGTTTGGGCGTCCTGTGGTAGTGAACCCGCCGTCACTTTTTTTCACCAAGGCCGTTGTTTTTGTCCAATTGTCGCGTACCTTTGTGCCGTGCTTTCGAGCTGTGTTCTTCCTAATCCACTTCATTTTCGGTTTTTTGCCCTCCCTCTTTCCCAACCGCCGTTTTCCGATTCCAAAGTACAGTTCTTACGCCTTTAATCCGTCCTTACGACCCGTACAAGGTCGCATTCGCCACTCCGAGGTTTTACCCCAAGTGGAGTTCCTGCGTCAAGGCGGCGGTGCGCCGTTATAATCTCATGGTCAGCCCCCTCCGGTCAGGCTCGCGGTGTGGGGCTTTTTTGTTTAAAACAGCCGCAGTTGCGGGTTTTTATATTGTTCGTGCAGGTCTAAGTTATAGGGCGGCATTTGCCGGGAGGCAAAGAAGCGATGCCGTGCCAATCGGAACTGTTCTCGGATGATATCGGCCACAGGGCCTTCGCCGCGCATGCGGGCGCCGGTGCGGTGGTCGTGCAGGTTTCCGCCGTGCGTCTGGCGGATGCCGTTGAGCACTTTTTCGGCGCGGTCGGGTAGGTTTTTGCGGAGCCAGTCTTCGAAGATAGCGGCCACATCGCCGTTGAGGCGCACCATGGTGTAGCCTAAGCCCAGGGCGCCGCGTTCGGCAGCTGCCTGGGCCATGGGCAGGATTTCGGCGTCGTTGAGGCCTGGGATGATGGGCGCCAGCATGGCGAACACCGGTATGCCATGCGCGGAGAGGGTCTCGATGGTGCGCAGGCGTTGCGCTACGGTGGCCGTGCGCGGCTCTAAGAATTGGCGCAATTCTTCTTGCAGGGTGGTCAGGCTAATGGCCACGTGCACCAGGCGTTCGGCGGCCAGCGCCTCCAGCAGGTCGAGGTCGCGCAGGATAAGGCTGTTTTTGGTGATGATGCCCACCGGATGCCGATAGCGCCAGAACACCTCCAGGCAGGCGCGCGTGATGCGGAAGCGCCGCTCGGCGGGCTGATAGACGTCGGTGTTGCCCGCAAACATGACGGGCGAGGCCTTCCAGCTTTTCTTCTTGAGCGTAGCCTCGAGTAGTTCAGCGGCGTTGCGCTTGACGAGGATTTTGCGCTCGAAGTCCAGCCCGGCGCTGAAGCCCCAGTAAGGATGCGTGTTGCGCGCGTAGCAATAGACGCAGCCGTGTTCGCAGCCCTGGTAGGGGTTCAAGCTCCAATCCGACGGAATGTCGGGGCTTTCCACGGCGTTCAGAATGGTTTTGGGGTGTGTTTCTAAGTATTCGGTGCGCAGGTCGTCGGTTTCCCATTCGGCTTCGCGCAGCGCCCAATCGAGCGGCTGTTCGTCGCGCACCATTTTTTCGTACGGCGACGGCGGGTTGATTTGCGCGCCACGCCCGCGCAGGTAGGGCGTTTTTTTCATACACAGCTCAGGTTTTGGGTCGTTGGCGAGGGGGCCAACGACAGGAAAGAGTGAACGAAAAGGAGTCCCTGCTGCTGTGTTTTCGGGCGAAAGATAGGGCAAATGCGTCGTCAGGAAGGCGTCTGTCGAGCGAGGCGTTCCTGGGCGGCGCGCACTAAGGCGAGGGCTTTTTCCAATTGCTCTTCTTCTGAGAGCAAGGTGTTGTCTATGACTACGGCATCCGGCGCCACCTGCAGCGGGCTGTCTTCGCGCGTGGAGTCTAAGTGGTCTCGGGCTTGCAGGTTGCGGCGAATTTCGTCCCAGTCGGCGTCAATGCCTTTGGCGGCCAGCTCTAAATGGCGTCGGCTGGTGCGCACGTCCAAGTCGGCAGTGAGGAAGATTTTCACCTCGGCGTCGGGGAACACCACAGTGCCGATGTCGCGCCCGTCGGCCACGATGCCGCGGCGGCTGCCCATCGCCTGCTGAAGAGCTACCATTGCGCGCCGCACGGCTGGAATGGCGGCCACCTGGCTGACGTGCTCGCTGACGCGCAGCTCGCGGATTTCGCGCTCCACATCGCGCCCATTGAGGAAGATGTGGTTTTGCCCCTCAACGCGCTCGAAGTGTATTTTCATGTTCTTCAGGGCCTCTGCAATAGCGGCCGGGTCGTCGTAGCCGATCCCGTTTTCCAAAAAATACAGCGTGGCAGCGCGGTACATGGCGCCGGTGTCTAAGTACACGTAGTGCAGCGCTTTGGCTAAGGCCTTGGCCAGCGTGCTCTTGCCGCAGGAGGCGTGCCCGTCTATAGCGATGATGAGTTTCAAGGCAACCGCTTTTTGTCTCGTGCAGGCAAAGGTGCGACTTTTTGCGGGCTGGGCAGCAGCCCAGAGCATCAAACGTCTGTTATTTTTTAAACCGGTATTCCAGCCGAAGCCTGCGCGATTTTATGAGATCAGGCCGTGCGGCGTAGCCGTTAGCGAGCCGCCTGACTCAATGAACTGCGGGCTTTTCGCTCACCACGCATACCAAAGCCCTACCTGCCCGCCAAACGACGCCGGATTGGGCAAGGGTTGTCCTTTTGCATCCCGATGCGAAAAGCGCCCTGCCAGCGTAGGCTCTACGGATAGGGCGATGTGGCGGTTCCAGCGGTATGTGGCGCCAGCCGAGAGCCAGTAGCCCCAAGACAGGTCGCGCGCAGGCGTCCACTGAATGATAGGCCGCATGCCTGTCTCCAATCGCACGCGGGTGTTTTCCGAAGTAAAGGAGGAGAGCTGTAGGCTGCTTTTCAAGAGAACATCGGCCACTAAGCCAGCGCGCGCTACACCGAGTAGGCGCCCGGAGCCGACGGAATAAGAAGCCAACATCGGAAGCCTCAGTGAGGAGGTATGTTCCGTAAAGGTCGCTTGCACGCGAATGATCTCTCCCTGCGGTACAGGATCGGAGGCGTTGGCGGGCTCCATGCGAAAGTCCACCGTTGCAGAGCCTCCAGGGGTGTTCAGGTAGTGCGCATATTCGCGGCGTGGGTGCGGACCTCCGCCGCCTGGAATGGGTCGCCCATCGCCAAAGCGGAAACGACTTGCGTAAGACGTAGCACGCGTTTGCTCGAAATACAGGGCTCCCAATTCGACGCCCCAGTGGGCGCTCAGGCGTTTTTGGAGGCGTAGCCCCCCTGCCCATACCGGGCGTAGAGGCTGAGGCTGGCTGACAAAAACTAAGCGTTGCAGACCGCCGCCTCGGCTCGTCGCGGGCGCCTCTGTGGCTGGCGTGTACATGCTGGAAGCATAAAACCCTATGTTCCAGTCACTTAGCAAGCGCGCCGGGCGAACATGTGGCGAAGGCGAAGGCAAGGTAAGCACAACGCTCGCAGCGCCAGAAACGACAGCGGCAGGGCCAGCAGGCAGAAAGGAAAGCGCCGATGCGGGCGCCCCTTCCGCAGGTGCCGCAAGAGGCACCGCCTTGCTATCAGCGCCTGTGCGGGCAGGGGCATTGGCGGGCGCGTCGGGCAATGCCTTGTGGGCAAATGCTTTTTGAGCGTCTGGCTCGGCCACGACCGCCGACACAGGCGATGTTGAGAAGGCTTTGGACGAAACCGCCGTTTTATGGCCGACAGAGGACAAGGGCATTTTTCTTGCCTTCTGGGCGGCCTGACCGAACAGCGATGGCGAGCGCTGAAGGTTTACGGTCTCATGTTCAATGGATAATTGACCTGCCCGGTTTGGCTCGGACGGCGTCGGAAGGGATGGGCGTGCCTGGAGACGATGATCGGACGTTTGCTGTTGTTGTTGTGCGAAAGGATGTTCCAGGGTATAGACAGGCTTCGTTGAGGAGAGCGGCGCCGATGGTGTCGGGCGCTGGCGACACAGCGGGCTGCCGGGAATGAGCAGGGCCAACAGAAGCAAGCCCGTCATGGAGCCGACGAGCAGCCAAAAACGGTAAGGCGCCCACCAGGGCTGCGGCGCGGCAAGCGACGGCAGGTCGGCTTCTACCCGCTCCCACAGCGCATCGGGCGGCGTTATCTCGTGGTTGTCGAGCGTTCGTCGGAAGTATTCTTCCAAAGGGTCGTGCGTATGGTTCTCCTTCATGGCGCTTTATTCAATAAGACTTTTTTCGAGCAGGCGGCGCAAATGCGCCTTGGCTCGAAGGAGTTGTGATTTCGACGTGCCGACGGAGATACCCAAAATTTCGGCGATTTCCGGGTGGGTGTAGCCCTCCAGCACGTACAGGTTGAACACGGTGCGAAAGCCAGGCGGCAGTTGCTGCAGCAAATGGATGAGCCGTTCGGCGGGCGGCGTATCGTCGAAGAGCGGCGCGGCCGCGTCGTCGGGCACGTCTATGCCGTCTAAGCAATCGGTCTGAATACGGCGGCGCTGCTTTTCCAAATGTTGTAGGGCGGCATTGACGAACACCTTGCGCATCCAGCCCTCGAATGGGCCCCGGCCGTCGTATTGGGCCAGATCGCGAAAGACGCGGACGAAGCCTTCCTGGCAAATGTCCTCGGCTTCGGCGTGCGAGCCGGCATAGCGCAGGCACACAGCGAACATCCGCCCCTTGTAGCGCTCATACAGGGCGCGTTGTGCGCGGCGGTTACCGCGCAAACAGGCTTCTATCTCAGCGGAACTCATACGGCTGCCGTACTTCAAACCGCCACAGCGGCTTTGCCAGCAAATAGGGTCGCTCCGTTTGTAAAGGGTTGCATTTCACGGGCTTTTTTGTGGCCATTGCCTTGCCACTACATCCCTCCCAGACCGGACTCCAAGTCTTTTTGATAAAAAACAGAGGATGCACTCTCCAAATTTGCTATAAAATCGGAGAGTTGACTCTCCAATTTTCCAAAGATCCTTCAAAGCTCCTGACTCGAAGACCTTATTCCCAGGATTCCATCCTGCAGCTACGTTGCGAACAGCCACGTGAGTTGTTTGACGTCGAACACGGCCCTGCCCTGGTCGGTGCGCACGGCGAGGCGGCCGTCGGGCAGCACGTCTTCGGGCGTGCCCTCGAAGGTGCTGCCGTCGGGTCGAGCGAAGCGTCGGCGCTGGCCCAGCCCGAGCAGATGAGTTCGGTAGTCCTGACGGATACGCGCTTGCTGGCCCTGGCGCAGCTGCAGGTATCGCTGCTCGACGGCCCAGAGCAGCAGCTCCAGTACGGTCGGGCGGTCGAAGGCGCGCCCACAGGCTAAGGCCAGCGAGGTGGCATTGGGGGCTTCGGGAGGGAAGCGCGTCTGGTTGACGTTGAGGCCGATGCCCACAACGGCGTGCTGCACATGCGCACCGCTGAGGGCGCACTGGAGGAGTAGGCCCGCCGTCTTGCGCTCGCCCAAATAGACGTCGTTGGGCCATTTGATGCGAGCCGGCAGCTGCGTTGCCTCCGCCACAGCATCGCGCACGGCTACGGCCATGGCTTCGCTGAGGAGCCATTGGTCGCCGGCCTCCAGCCAGGTGGGGTAAAAAACAAGGCTGATCAGCAGGTTCTCGCCTGGCGCGCTGTACCATCGGCTGCCATATTGGCCGCGTCCGGCTGTCTGATTGTCAGCAGACACGAGGGCGCCTTCGGGTGGCTTGCTTTTTGTCAACAGTTCGGCCAGATAGTCGTTTGTAGAGGACAGCGTATCGAAGGCATACCGAACTTTTCCCACGAAAAGGGTGTTTTTCATGCGCTTTGAATACCTCGCTTTTTTTTCTTCAAACTTATTGTCGTTTTTTTATCTGGCCAAAAACAACCGTCTTAACTTTAGGCCGTCTTTAGACGTTTATCTCAAAATCAAACAGCGTTAGAATTTGAGTAGCACAACTGCCATCCGTCAGCCGCTCGCGCGTGAGGCGTATTTGGAGCAACTGAACGAGCTAATCATCGAGGGTATCCGCGATAAAAAAGGCAAAAATATCGTCCAATTAGACCTGCGAAAACTGGGAGATGCTCCGGCAGATTTTTTCATCATCTGCGAAGGCGACTCGAGTACGCACATTAAAGCCATTTCGGATAGCGTCTATAAAAAGGTAAAGGATGCGCTGCAGACGATGCCTTCGCACACGGAAGGCTCGCTCAATGCGCGCTGGGTGCTGATGGATTATTTCAACACCATTGTGCACGTCTTCTATCCGGAGACGCGCCATTTTTACGATCTGGAGCAGCTGTGGGGCGATGCCGAGATGACGGAGTTTGCCGACGTGTGAGCGGCTGCTTTTTTCAACACCATTCAAGAGGAAAAAATTTATGAGCAACGATAAGCGCCCGCGCAACGACGACCCTCAGGAGGAGTTGCGCCCCCGACGCAACGACGCTTCGCCCGAAGGCGAAGGTCCGCGTTTTAGTTTCACCTGGATTTACATCCTCATTGGCTTAGCCCTGCTGGGGCTACAGCTGTCGCGGATGTTTGTGTCGCCGCCGGGCATTACGTATAGAGACTTTGAGCAAATGGCGCTCCAGGGAGATGTTGAGCGCGTAGTAGTCGTCAACGAAACGGTTGCCCGGGTTTTCATCAAACCTGATAGTCTGTGCAAACATTTCGAGCGGCTTCGCATCGAAGACAAAGACGGCGACTGCCAACCAGACAAGACCGCCTGGAATTTTGACCCTACTCGGGCGTACATGACTTTTGAGATTGGCCCGGTGGAGATATGGAAAGAGCGCACCAAAGAGCTGGATGCTGCTCTGCTCAAGGAAAAGCGCCCCAAGATGTCCATCGAATACAAGAAGGAGTCCGATTTTGTGGGCACTGTTTTGCCTTATTTAGTGCCGCTGCTGCTGTTGGTCGTGCTGTGGATTTTCATCCTGCGGCGCGTAGGCGGTGGCGCTGGCGGGCCTGGAGCGCAGATTTTCAACATTGGCAAGTCGAAGGCGACGCTTTTCGACAACAACTCGCGCGTGGACGTAACGTTTGCCGATGTGGCGGGCTTAGACGAAGCCAAGGAGGAGGTCATGGAGATTGTGGACTTCCTGAAGAACCCGAAGAAGTACACGGCGCTGGGCGGCAAAATACCCAAGGGCGTGCTGCTGGTCGGTCCTCCGGGCACGGGTAAGACGCTTCTGGCCAAGGCCGTGGCGGGCGAAGCGGGTGTGCCGTTCTTCTCCATTTCCGGTTCCGACTTTGTAGAAATGTTCGTGGGCGTGGGCGCTTCGCGGGTGCGCGACCTGTTCCGCCAGGCGCGGGAGAAGGCGCCGTGCATCATTTTTATTGATGAAATAGACGCCATTGGCCGCGCGCGCGGTCGAGGGGCCATTCAGGGCGGCAACGACGAGCGCGAAAACACACTTAACCAGCTGCTGGTGGAAATGGACGGCTTCCCTACGGACAAGGGCGTTATCCTGATGGCCGCTACCAACCGCCCCGATATTCTCGACCAGGCGCTGCTGCGACCGGGTCGCTTCGACCGCCAGATAGGCATCGGGCGCCCCGACCTCAAAGGGCGCGAGCAAATCTTCCGCGTACACCTGAAAAACATCCGCATTGCCCCTGAAGTAACGCCCGAAGCGCTGGCCGAAATGACGCCGGGCTTCGTAGGCGCCGACATCGCTAACGTATGCAACGAGGCCGCCCTCATCGCTGCTCGCCGCAATAAGGGCGCTGTGGACATGGACGACTTCCACTACGCCTTAGATAAAGTCATTGGCGGCTTAGAGAAGAAAAACAAGATCATCAGCCCTGAAGAAAAGCAGATCATTGCCTATCACGAGGCGGGCCACGCTATTTGCGGCTGGTTCTTAGAGCACGCGCATCCGTTGGTGAAGGTAACCATTGTGCCGCGCGGCCTGGCAGCGTTGGGCTATGCCCAGTACCTGCCCAAAGAGCAGTACATCACGCGCAAAGAAAAACTGCTCGACGACATGTGCATGACCCTGGGTGGCCGGGCCGCCGAAGCCGTTGTGTTTGGCAAAATCAGCACCGGCGCTCAGAGCGATTTAGACTACGTGACGCGGCTGGCGTATGAAATGATCATCAACTACGGCATGAATGAGCGCGTAGGAAATGTCTCCTACGCCTCCATGCTCAACGACGCTTTCATGCGTCCCTTCTCCGACCAGACGGCCTACCTGATTGATCAGGAAGTAAAGCGCACCATTGACGAGCAGTACGAACGGGCCAAAAGTATGCTGCGCGAAAAGCGGCGCGAACTCGACTTAGTGGCCCGGGCGCTGTTGGAAAAAGAGGTGCTGCATCGCGCGGATTTGGAAAATCTCATTGGAAAGCGGCCGTTCGCCGACCCTACGCCTGGCGAGAGTGCCGCCATACCGGAAGTACCACCCGTCAGTCGAGACGATGATGAATAGGGACTTGCCTTCTCGAAGCCCGGAGCCACAGCGGCTTATTGCCTTCAAAGCAGCGCTCCAGCACCAGCGTATGCCCATTTATCGCAAGATCATACGCGGGCTGTGGATATTCACCTTAGGCAGCTTCGCTGCGGCCATTCTCGCATTCATTATCATCAGTCTCACTGCGATTCCGTCTTTTCGGGAATTAGAAAATCCGCGCTCTGCTTTAGCCAGTGAGGTGCTGGCCGTTAACGGCGAGGTGCTAGGCCGCTACTTTGTGGAAAACCGCGTGCCCGTCACCTACGACGAACTCAGCCCGTACTTAGTGCAGGCGCTCATCGCCACCGAAGACGAGCGCTTCCGCGAACACAGCGGCATTGACGCGCGCGCCGTGGGCCGCGTGCTGGTGCGCACCGTGCTCCTGCGCGACCAAAGCGCCGGAGGCGGCTCCACCATCACCCAACAATTGGCCAAAAACCTGTACTCTGACCGCAACTTTGCCGGCATGAACAAGGTGGAAAAGGCCGCTGCCCTCATTTACCGGAAAGTGCGCGAGTGGATCACTGCCGTCAAACTGGAGAAGCGCTATACTAAAGAGGAAATCATTGCCATGTACCTCAACCAGGTGGACTTCGTGAATAACGCCTACGGCATCCACGCGGCCGCAGAAATCTACTTTGGAACCACTCCTAAAAAACTCAAAATAGAAGAGGCGGCCACGCTGGTGGGGATGTTGCAAAACCCCTCGCGCTACAATCCCAACACCTACCCCGACCGCTGCATCCGCCGCCGCATGGTCGTGCTCTTCCAGATGTGGCAAAACGGATACCTCACCGAACGCCAGTACGATAGCCTCAAAGTACTGCCGTTGGATATGAGCCGGTTCAAGCGCGTCTCTTTCTCCGACGACACTGCGCCCTACCTATGCGCTGAACTGAAAAAAGACGTGCAGGCCATCTTAGAGGCGCCCGAAGCCCGCAAACCCGACGGCACGGTGTACAACATCTACCGCGACGGGCTGCGCATTTACACCACCATCAACCCTGTGTATCAGCGCCATGCCGAAGCCGCTATGGCCACTCACATGGCCCAGGCCCAGCAGCGCTTCTTCCAGGTGTGGAAAGGCCGCGACCCCTGGACCTACAAAAGCCGCGAAACCACGCCTGCCGAAATCGAATTGCGCCAGGAAGAGCTGCGCAAGCTTGTGCGCGCCAGCGAACGCTACCAACTCCTGTGGCCCAAGTACATGGGCGATATCGCCGATCGCATCCAAAAGGAGTACGGCTTAGACATCCAGGACGCCGACATGACGCGCATGCTGGCCGAAGAAAAAGACGGAAAAACTTTTGCCAGCCACATTGCTAAAGGCTGGCTCTCGCCGCAAAAAGCCACCCAATACCGCCAGATTCTGAACAGCCGCCATTGGCCAGAATTAAAGAAGCAATGGCAGATGCTGCAGCGTACGGTCAGCCAGCAGTACGCTCAAAAGATACCTATGAAGGTGTTCGACTGGAAAAGCCCGCGTTACGAAAAGGACACCGTCATGTCGCCTATGGACAGCCTGCGCTACCACCGCATGTTCCTGCAGGTGGGCATGCTGGCCATCGAACCTACTACGGGCGCCGTGCGCGCCTGGGTAGGCGGCATCAACTTCAAGTATTTCAAGTACGACCACGTACGCACGATGCGCCAGGTGGGCTCTACGTTCAAGCCCTTTGTTTACGCCACTGCCATTGCTCAGCAGGGCGTCAGCCCTTGCTTCCAGGTGTACGACGAGGAAACGACCATACCTGCTCGCTATCAGGGCTTTACCAACGTCGTGGACTGGACGCCTAAGAATGCTACGGGTACCTATTCGGGCAGCCTGCTCACGCTTAAAGAGGCCCTCAAAGGCTCTGTCAACTCGGTGAGCGCCTACCTGATGAAGCAACTGGGCAGCCCGGAGCCGGTGCGCGGCCTGCTGCACCATATGGGCATTGACTCCTCAAGGCGCCGCCCCGATGGTGAATACTACATCCCCAGACAGCCATCCATATGTCTGGGCGCCGCCGACCTGACCGTATGGGAAATGACCGCCGCTTATGCGACTTTTGCCAACGAGGGCATGTTCGCCCAGCCTTACGTCATCCAGAAAATTGAAGACCGCAACGGGCGCGTCATTTACCGCAATCACCCGGAAGAAAATCCGGCCCTGCCTGCCAACGTCAACTACGTCATGCTCGACATGCTCAAGTACAATGTTAGCGGCGCCCCGGGCATGCGCGAGCTGAAAAGCGAAGTGGGCGGCAAAACCGGCACCACTAATAATTACAGCGATGCCTGGTTTATGGGCCTCACGCCCTCCCTTGTCGTTGGCACCTGGGTGGGCGGCGAAGACCGCTGGATACGCTTCCTCTCGCTCAACGACGGTCAGGGCGCTCGCTTAGCACGCCCCATCTTCGCTACGTTTATCAAACGTCTGGAGCAAGACCCTGCATCGGGCTTCGACTATACGAAGCGCTTCAAGCGTCCAGCGGGTGACCTCGAAATCGAGATTGATTGCTCGAAATACTTAGAAAGCCGCCCCGCTAGCGATGAAGAAGGTTTTGGCGCCGACCGCTACCAGGACCTGCCTCTCGACCCCACCCAGGCTACGCGCGCCAAACCTTCTACGCGCCGGGTGGACGAAGGCTTTTAATTTCACGACCCTTATTTTTCTGAATAGCCCATGAACATATCCGAACTCATTCACCAACGTCGCGCCATTTTCCCTAAATCTTACCTCCCCGAGCGTCCCATCGAGCGCGAAACTTTAGAACAACTGCTCGAAAACGCCAACTGGGCGCCTACGCACCGCCTGACCGAACCGTGGCGCTTCCACGTCTTCCACTCTCCCGAAAGCCGCCAGCAATTGGCCGACTACTTGACGGAACACTACCGCCGCAACACGCCACCCGAGGCATTTTCGGAAGAAAAAATGCGCAAAATGGCCGAAAACCCGCTCCGGGCCGGCGCTGTCATCGCTATCGTCATGCACCGCGACCCACAAGAAAGCGTGCCGGAATTCGAGGAGATCGCTGCCGTAGCCATGGCGGTACAAAACATGTGGCTCACCTGCGCCGAAATGGGCTTAGGCTGTTACTGGAGCACGCCCAAAGCGGCCTTAGAAGCCAGCGAGTTCCTCGGCCTGCAACCCAACGAGCGCTGTCTGGGCTTCTTCTATTTAGGCTGGCACAACGCCCCAGAATTGCCGGGCAAACGGCGACCCATCGAGGAAAAAGTCGTCTGGCACTAATGCCGAGGCGCCAAAACGATAGATGGAATAAAAAAATAGGCGGCATGCCTTTGCATACCGCCCGAACAAAACCCATTCTATCGTATGAAGCAAAACTGTTCCCCGTAGCGGCCAAACTTGTTTGGCCCAGTGCCCGCCAAACTTGTTTGGCAGGCTGTTCTCCGTAGCGGCCAAACTTGTTTGGCAGGCTCACTCACCCCGCACACAGTGGCAAGGCATCCAAATCGCGAAAAAGTATTCTTTTCCGGCTGAAATACAGCACGTTCGATCGCTTGAGTTGATTGAGCACCGCCGTTACCATCTGGCGGCTGGTACCTGTGATATCGGCAATGTCCTGATGCGTCAGGTTATGCCTGACGAGCGTTTCGGCGCCCACAGCCTGACCCTGCTCCGTGCCCATCTGGTGCAAAAACTCCAAGATGCGGCTGCGCGAGTCCTTGAGCACCACATTTTCCAATTGCGTTTCCGTCTGACGCAGGCGCTCGCCCAACAGATGCAGGAGCGATTGGGCAAAGGCAAAATTGTGGCGCATCAGGTACAGTAAAGCGCTGACATCAAACTCCAACACCTCCGTATCGTTGAGCATAGCGCTTGCATAGTCGCGTCGGTACCAATCGCCCATCAAACACGACTCCCCAAAAAGATTGCCCGCCTGCACTACGTACTTCACCACGTCCTTCTTGTCATTTTGCACGCCTATTTTCACTGCTCCTTTGAGCACGTAGAAAACCTTTAACGCACGCTGCCCAATCAGATAAATCTCTGCATTTCGCTTATATCGAAAAATGCGCGCAGATTTCTTCAAAAAAGACAATTCTTCGGGTTTCAACACGGCAAAAAGGGGCATCTTCTCCAGCTGAAAAACAGAATTACGTGCGTTCATATTCGTCGGACAGGTATTTTTGTAGTGATATTTCTTCGCAAAAGCCTGCATAAAGCAGACAACCCGAACGCTCCAATCCCCTATCCTCTAAAGGAAAAAATTTGCAGGCCTTATAGCCCAGATACCTGCTACATCGCTGATAAACAGTATTTTGCACCGGATTTTTACTTTTTAACTCTTTGGACTCCTCGGCTGCGCGCGCTTGTCTGATGAAAGAGGCAAACCGGATGGCTTGGGAAACTTCGCCAGTATGGACATCAAATCTGCTCACCATGCGCACGATCTGGAGATGCTCCGGCAGGGGTGTTCGCAGGCGCTTCGGCGCTTGTTTGACCAGTACTACCCGGGATTGGTGTCGGCAGTGTTCGCTTACGTGAGCGACGTGGATACCAGCAAAGACATCGCTCAGGAAGTTTTCGCCGAATTGTGGCAGCGCCGCCAGTCACTGATAATTGACCCTGCGCGCTTGGGTGCTTATCTGCACCGAGCTGCCATCAACCGCGCGCTCAACCACCTGAAGGTCCGACAACGCTACCAACTGCAAGAGGACGACGCCTCCTGGCACGACCTGCCCGACCCCTCCGTACACGACATAGACTGGAAGGCCCAACAAGACGAGCTGGAAGAGCGCCTGCAGGAAGCCATCGAGCAACTACCCGAAAAATGCCGTATCATTTTTCAGCTCAGCCGCTTTGAGCGCCTGCCCCATCGGGAGATCGCCCAACGGCTCGGCATATCGGTAAAAACGATTGAAAACCAGCTCCTTCGGGCCATGCGTTTACTTCGCTTAGCCTTGGAAAAATATCGGTATTTGTCTTCTATCGTCCTTTTGTGCATAAAAGGATGGTGGGGCCAATAGGGGAAACCCGTTAGTCCGTTGTCCTTTTAACAAAATGCTAACATGTCGCACGCAGAACTACTCCTGCTTCTTCAGCGCCAATGGGCTGATGAAATCGCTCCAGAGGAATTAGAGCGGTTGGAAGCCTGCTTGCGCGAGTCGCCCCAATGGGCTGCCGAAGCGGAGGCCTATCGGCAGATCTGGCAGAATGCCACGCCGCCGCCGACCAAGGCTATTGAAATGGATTTGGATCGGGAATTTGAGCAGCTAATGGCTCGTATAGCTGCGAGCGATAGCGCATTCATTGCTGAACTACCTCAAGCCCACAAATGGCGCCTGGCCTGGTGGAAAGCTGCCGCTGCTGCTGCTGTAGCGATTATGGTAGGCGTGGCCCTGTTCTGGCTTGTCCGCCCGTCGGCGTCCACTGTGCACGAAGAGTATGCCCAAACAGGGCACCGCGAACTGCGCTTGCCCGATGGTTCGCTCGTCAGCCTCCGGCAAGGTTCTAAATTGCGCTACGATGCCGAGACCTATAACCGGGACGAGCGGCGCGTTGAATTGGAAGGTGAGGCTGTGTTCACGGTGGAGCACAACGCTCAGAAGCCGTTTGTGGTGGAAACTTCTGCCGATGCTGTTGCGGAGGTGCTGGGCACGCAATTCGACCTGCGTACTCAGGGCAATGAAACCTCTGTGCTGGTATGCGAGGGAATAGTGCGCTTCTGGCCACAGGGTAAAGGCCACGGCAAACAAAGCACTATCTTGCAGGCAAAAGAAAAAGCCCGCTGGCATGCCGCCGGCCAGCGGTTGGAAAAAGACGCTGTGCCAAACCTGAACGAGCTCGTCTGGCAAACGCATCGTCTCTCCTTTAGCGGAGAGCCGCTGTCGGAAGTTGTGGCCGAATTCGAGGCATATTTTCAGGTGGATATCGAAATTGAAGCGGCAAACATGCACTCCTGCACCCACGGAGGCAACTACCAGTTGGATGACCTTGGCTTAGAGCGGTCTTTAGAAAACCTGTGCCGCGCTTACGATCTCCGCTTGCGCAAAAAGGACGAGACGCACTATTTGCTCGCTGGGGGCAAGTGCTCAAGCCGATAATGTGCGCCTGAGCAATTTGCGCTGCGTCCGTCCACTTAGCCTTTGCCAAACCAGCGCACCAGAAAAGGGTGGCTGAATACGGACAGCAAAATGATGCCTACCCCGATATAAAAGCCAGGCGACAGCTCCCGGTGTTCGCCAAAGAACAACCCAGCCAGAATGACCCCATACACGGGTTCTAAGTTCACCGTCAGGTTGGCGGCAAACGCCGTCAGGTGACGCATAGCCGTCAGTGTCAGATAATAAGGCAGCAGCGTGCACCCCCAGGCCAGCAGAAGCATCCAGAGCCAGTCCCAGGGCCGTGGCTGAAGGCTCAGCCCGGCGCCCGATAGCGCCACA
>JANWVR010000102.1 GCA_025056735.1 Saprospiraceae bacterium | reverse complement strand
TCGGGGGGCAGGAAGGTTTGCACGAATTGGCGTCCGACGGCCTCCACCTTGAGGGCTTCTTTGATGTAGTGGTCGCTGGGGTGGTGTTGCAGGGAGAGGTTTCGTTTTGCCATGAAAATCCGGGTGGGTTGGAGGAATGGTTAGGCAAAGAAACAAAAAAATACGCCTCTTGCGTCTATTTTCCTCCGCAGTATTGGGGAGAAGCCTGTGCAGGAGTGCGTTCGTTGCGCCTAATACAAAGTGGTTTTGAAGGGCCGGTGGAGTCCTGAATGACCTTTTAAAAAGGAGTTGCATAGCAACGCCTATAAGCCTCTTTATCTTGGCTTTAGTCAACGACGTATGCAAAACCGATAGCGTTTGATACACCCGTTCTGACTGCTAAGCATCTGGCCTCGACACATCGCCTGCGCGAAAGTCGCGCGTATAGCAAGGCTGGGCCGCAGCGCTCTTTCGCACTGCGGCCCAGCCTGTATTCGTCTCTCATGAAAAGTGTCTTCTTTCGTCCAGAAGTGTCCTGCGGCTGGTGCGAATTCCTCGTTTGAAACTCCTTCAGCGGCATTGACGATACAAAGGTGCGGGCAGAACGGCCACACGCAAAGGACAGATAAGCACGCTCGATATGGCGAATTTTAGGGTTTAATTTTGAGATTTTTATTTGTAAAAACTTGATTGTCAGATCATTGATTTAATTAAATTTTTGACCCAACCTTCACCTCGAACAGGCTAAGCGTTCGCATGAATTGCTAATGCGAAAAAAAGGAGAAGACTCTGGCGCTCGCCCATAGGCATGAGGATTACCTAAGGCGTGGGTATTTCATGCCTCCAATCGCCCGGCTACGTATTCTTTGTACTTGCGGCCAATAGGCAGCGTGCGTCCGCCCACCTCTACTTCGGCGGCGGAAAAGGAGTCAATTTTGTCAATGGCTACCAAAAAGGAGCGGTGAATGCGCAAAAAGTGATCTCGCGGCAGCAGCTCCTCCAGTTCGTTCAAGTGGTAATGCGTCGCATACGAATGCTCTGCCGTATGAATCGTTACGGAGTCCTTAAGGCTTTCGATGAACAGGATTTCATCCAAATAAATTTTCACCGACCGCTTCTGGACGGCGAAAAAATAAAACGGACGCTGCGAGATGGATTTCCGGTAGTGCATTGCTACCTCTTCGACGCGGTGCGCGTGCAGAATTTTGTTCACCGCTTTTGTAAAGCGGTTGAACTCAATGGGTTTGAGCAGGTAGTCCACCACTTGCAGATCGAAGCCTTCTACAGCAAACTCGTGGTAGGCCGAAGTGATGATGACTTTTGGCTGGTTCGGCAGGCTTTTAATAAACTCTAAGCCGGTTAGTTTTGGCAGGTTAATGTCTAAAAAAATGACATCCACCAGTTTTTCGCGCACGACTTCGAGGGCCTTAATGGCGTCTGGGCAGACGTCCACCAGCTGCAGGAACGGCGTCATCTGAATGTACTCGGTCAGAATTTCAGCCGCCAGCGGTTCGTCTTCAACGATGATGCAGCGCAGAGGAGTCATAACACAGCAAAGATGTGCAGTAAAGTGAACAAGAAAGAAGCACCAAAAGAGCAAGATGGCAACGCGAAGAGGTCTCAGACTGTTGTATATGTGCGAGCCACTATCCGCTGGGCAAGATTCGGGCCTAAATGCCTAAGTCTCGCTTTACTTTGACAAAAGCGGCCACGCATTTTTCTAAGTGTTCGGGTTCGTGTGCAGCGGAGAGCTGGACGCGGATGCGCGCCTTGCCTTTGGGCACGACCGGGTAGAAGAAGCCAATAACGTAAATACCTTCGTCGAGCAGGCGACGGGCGAAGGTTTGGGCCAATGGCGCATCGTAGAGCATGATGGGCACAATAGGGTGCTCGCCTGGGATGATATCGAAGCCAGCATCCGTCATTGCCTTTCGGAACCAGCGCGTGTTGGCCTCCAGTTTATCGCGCAAGTCAGTGGTGCTGCTAAGCAGTTCAAGCACCTTAAGGCTGCCACCCACGATGGCGGGCGCTACGGTGTTGGAGAACAAGTACGGGCGCGAGCGTTGGCGCAGAATGTCCACGATTTCGCGGCGGGCCGCTGTGAAGCCACCGCTGGCGCCGCCCAGCGCCTTGCCGAGCGTGCCCGTAATGATGTCAATGCGGCCCATGACGTTGCGATATTCGTGGGTGCCGCGGCCAGTTTTGCCCAAAAAGCCGGTGGCGTGGCATTCATCAATGCCCACCATGGCGTCGTAGCGTTCAGCTAAGTCGCAAATTTTATCCAATTGGGCGATGGTGCCGTCCATCGAGAAGGCTCCATCGGTGAAGATGAGTTTGCGGCGCGCGCCGGCAGCATTGGCTTCCTTGAGGCAATCCTCCAGCGCATCCATATCGTTGTGCTTGTAGCGGAAGCGCTTGGCCTTGCACAGGCGAATGCCGTCAATGATGGAAGCATGGTTAAGTTCGTCGCTGATGACGGCGTCCTCCTCTGTCAACAGGGGTTCAAACAGGCCGCCGTTGGCATCGAAGGCGGCAGCGTACAGGATGGCGTCTTCCAGTCCTAAGAATTCGGCGATGCGCTGCTCGAGTTCGCGGTGGATGGCCTGCGTGCCGCAGATAAAACGCACCGACGACAGCCCATAGCCATGCGTGCGGATGGCCTCAATGGCCGCCTCGATGACTGCAGGATGGCTGCTCAGGCCTAAGTAATTGTTGGCGCAAAAGTTCAGCAGCGCTTTTTGCGCTGTCGTGTCAATAACGGCGCCCTGCGGCGTCGTGATGATGCGCTCCTCTTTGTACAGACCGGCTTCGCGGAGGTCGGCCAATTCGCGCTCGATAGAAGGTCTAACGTTGGTAAACATAATTACAGATAAGAGACTCCAAAACGGGTATTGCTCTGGTAATAAAAGGTTTTTCACAGGGCTGCAGCTAGAGCGCTTATGCGCTCACCTCCTGCACGACGAAGAAGCCATCCGAGCCGATGGGCTGATACAAGGGCATCAGAATAAGGCCATCTTCGGGCGCCAATACCGGGCCGCTGGCGTCGTCGGCTAAGTGCTCGCCGCGGTGTATGGGTTGAAAATTCACATATCCGGGCCGCATGCCAAAGGCATCGCCTGGGCGAATGTGGTGCACGTGCCGCAGGCGCGTTACCTTGGGCAACGACGCCGAGGATGCCCGCAAGATACGTTCATGGCGGCTATCTACGTCCTCTGCGCGAATGCAGCCAGCAGCGCGAAGAGCGTTCACAATGGCCGCCACCGAGCGGCTGACGGATTGTGGATCCTCATGCTGGCCAGCCTCAAAGGCGACCCCTACCGAGTAGTGCGGATAGCCGCCTACTTCGAAGTGATTGCCAGCAACGTAGTGCAAGAGTGTACCCTCCAAGCCGTCCAATAGACCCAAGACCACGGGCGCATACAAGGCTTTTGCCAACCGAAGGCTAGCGCGATCGTCGGTCGGAATGCAGAAGATGCCCCCATCCGCCGAGGTGGTGTGCAAGTCTAACAAAATGAGCGCCTGCGGCTTATAACTCAGGATTTCTTCCTGAATGGCCTCCAGCAATTCGCCCAATTCGCGCCATTCAGCATGCCGATCGGCGGGCGCCATCTGTTGCAGGCAGCGCATGTGCAAAGGCGTCCACATCCGGTTGAGGTCTTGCTCCAAAAAACGCTTCCGCGCCTGGTACGCCTGAAGGTTACCGGCTAACCCTATCAACCGCCCGCTGAAAACAAAATCAGGGTTGACTTGCGGCTCCTGAGCCAGCAGGCGAAAAACCTCCTCCAACGCCCGTACCCCTGCCGGCTCGTTGCCGTGCATAGCAGCAGTGATGACAACCAGCGCGCCGGGTTGCGTTCCAGTGTAGCGTCCTATTAGGCGATTCATCATGGCGACGCCACAAAGGTAAAGCGTTAGCAAGGATGTATCGCCGGAAAGCAATCACCCCGCCAACTCTGGCTTTACCTCCTCTAAATACGCCAGGATGCCTCCCTTGAGGTTGAACAGGTTGTCAAAACCAAAGCGCTCTTCCAGCTCGCGAATGGCCTTTGCGCTGCGCACACCGGAGCGGCAGTGCACCACTACCGGCGCCTCACGCGAAAAGCGATGGGCATTTTCAGACACCGTACCCAACGGAATGAGCTCTGCTCCTATGTTAGCCGCCTCGTATTCGTGCGGCTCGCGTACGTCCACCAGTTGAAACACACGCCCTTCAGCCTGCCACTGAAGCAGCTCTTGCACGGTGATCTCACGCACCGGGCGCTCCACTACCTTAACGCCGCAAAACTGCTCATAATCAATCAGCTGAGTGATCGTCGGCTGCTCACCCGTCAGTGGGTTGTCAGCCCGGCGCCGGACGCGGAAAATGCGCGTCTCAAACGATAATGCGTCAAAGAAGAACAGCCGCCCGCTGAGCGGCTCGCCTACGCCCGTAATAACCTTGATGACTTCGCAAGCCTGCATACTTCCGATAATGCCAGGCAACACACCCAACACACCGCCCTCAGCACAACTGGGTACCAACCCTGGCGGCGGCGGCGTAGGATACAGGTCACGATAATTCGGCCCCAACTCTCCGTTGGGATGCCGGTAGTTGAACACCGACACCTGACCCTCAAACTGAAAAATGGAAGCGTACACGTTGGGCTTGCCCAACAGCACACAGGCATCGTTGACTAAGTAGCGCGTCGGAAAGTTGTCTGTGCCGTCGGCTACCACATCGTAGTCGCGGATGATGTCTAAGGCATTGCGCGAGTTGAGCAGGGCGTCGTAGGTAACAATACGGATATGCGGGTTGAGTGCCTCCAGACGCTGGCGAGCGGCATCTACCTTAGGCTGGCCTACGGCGTCCACGCCGAAGAGTACCTGGCGCTGCAAGTTGCTGGCGTCCACCCGGTCAAAGTCCACAATGCCAATAGTGCCTACGCCGGCTGCCGCCAAATAGAGCAGCAAAGGGCTGCCCAGACCACCCGAACCAATCACAAGCACACGAGCAGCTTTGAGCTTTTGCTGACCCTCTATGCCAAACTCCGGAATAATGATGT
Organism: Saprospiraceae bacterium; assembly: GCA_025056735.1. Lineage (GTDB taxonomy): Bacteria > Bacteroidota > Bacteroidia > Chitinophagales > Saprospiraceae > M3007. Next base: position 9,129 of record JANWVR010000102.1, on the reverse strand, counting down.
GGCGGTTATAGCGGGCCAGTTCTTCCTTCGAGAACGTCACGTTGGCCCAGTCGCTTATACCTCCGGCAATGGCGGGCACAATGCTCAGCGTAGCATCGGCAGGCAGCGGCGTGTCAGCCCACTGCAGGTCGCGCACGTCGTGCTCGCCGACAAAAAGGTTGAGAAAAGAGCGAATCTGGCCCTGCTCGTCGAGCAGGTGCTTCTTCAGATCGGGGTATTCAGCAGCTAAATGTTGCAGAGCCTCACCTACCGTAGCGGCTTCTACCTGCAGCTTAGAGGCGTTTTGCGTGAATTTGCGCAAAGGCGTGGGAATGATGACAGTTGCCATGAGATGTAATTTTTTTGTGTGTTAGGGTGTGATTTGGTCAAACAAATTTGGCCGGTACTTTAGCCAAACAAGTTTGGCGGTTACCGAATTTAGGCCAAACAAGTTTGGCGATTACTGGGGCCAAACAAGTTTGGCCGGCACAGGAGGAATGGCTTCTTCTTCAAACTGGCCGTCGTCGTTGAGGCGCCAGGAGCGAACGCGCCCAATGTACCCGTCGAGGACGGAGACGATGACGTAGGAAAAGAAAGGCTGAGCGGCTTGCCGATCGTGCTCCGACGGTATAGCCGGATGATTGGGATGCGAATGATAGACGCCCAAAAGCGTCAAGCCGCGCTCGTCAGCATAGCGTTCGGCAGCTAAATAGTCTTGAGGCGCTATCTCGAAGCGGCGGCGCTTGTCGCCCTCTTTGGCGTTGTCCACTACAAGGATGTCCGTCAAGTAGCGGTCGCCGTCGGCGGTTTCGGTGCCAAAGAGAAAGCCGCAGCACTCATCAGGGAAGGTCTGGCGCGCGTCGGCCAGCATGCGTTCATATACGTTCGGGCTAAAGTGGATCATAAGCGACGTTTTTTTGCTCGTTTTTTACCCGCCGAATGGCTGTTTATGTGAAGAGCTGTTTCATGACCTCTCCGTACTTATCTGCATTGTCAGGCAACACCGTAACAACCGTGCCTTCGTCTAAGCGTTCAGCTATGCGCAGGGCGCCGGCTAAGTTGGCGGCTGCTGAGGGGCTGAGGAGCAGGTCTTCGTGTTTGCGCGCAGCGCGGATAATTTCATAGGCCTCGGCAGTGTCTATTTCCTCAGAAGCATCTGCCAGCGTCGGGTCATAGATGCCCGGCACGATGGCGGTCTCTAAGTGCTTCCAGCCTTCCAGGCCGTGCAGGGCCGAGTCAGGTTGCAGAGCAATGAGTTGCACGCCGGGCTTCTGTTCGCGCAGACGACGGCCTGTGCCCACAAAAGTGCCCGTAGTGCCCAGCCCGGCCACAAAGTGCGTGATTTCGGGCACCGCCTGCAAGATCTCTACTGCCGTCGTGCGGTAATGGGCACGCCAGTTGTTGTCGTTGCGGTATTGGTCAGCATAGAAGTAACGCTCCGGATACTGCTCAGCCAGATCGCGGGCCACCTCCTGGGCCCCGTCTGTGCCCTCGAAGCGCGAAGTGAACACAATCTGGGCGCCCAACGACCGCAGAATGTCCTTGCGCTCTTGAGAGGCATTTTCAGGCAAGCACAACACTACCTCAATGCCCAGCGCCTTGCCAATAGCGGCATAGGCAATGCCCGTATTGCCGCTGGTGGCGTCCAGCAAGGCCCTGCCCGGACGCAACTGGCCACTCTCTAGGGCTGCTTTTACAATGGAAAACGCCGCCCGCGCTTTGACGCTACCCGACAATTGCTCCCATTCCTTTTTGACAAAAAGACGGACGCCTTTTTTGGAAAAAAGCCGCTGAATAGGCTGAAGCGGCGTGCGGCCAATCTGGGACTCTACCTGCCGCAGGCGGCCGGAGAGGTCAAAGTCATTTTTAAGCCAATGTTCGGTGTGCATAGATAAAGACCAAATTTATTTGGTCAAATTTTTGATTTTGTGTTTTTTGGCCAAACAAGTTTGGCTGTTACTGGGCCAAACAAGTTTGGCCGGTACTTAGCCAGACAAGTTTGGCGGGTACTTGGGCAGGAACAAGAAAGCCCTCCGGTCTTTACCGAAGGGCCTCTTGCCGTTATAGTCGCATGTTTGGATAGCTTTCAGGACATACCCGGGCAAGTCGCTTCGGTGTGCCGGAGCAGGGCAACAACAGCAACAACAACAGAGGGAACCGGGTACGCGCATTTTTTCCACGACGAGATGACTTTTACAGGTTAGGCTGAGGTGTGTACCGCAGGTAGGGTTTGATCTCCTTGACGCCTTTCGGAAACTTCTGCACGGCCTCTTCGGTCGGGATGGAGGGCACGACGATGACGTCCTCGCCGTGTTTCCAGTCGGCAGGTGTGGCCACGCTGTGGTAGGCCGTCAGCTGGAGCGAGTCCAGCACGCGCAGCACCTCCTCAAAGTTTCGGCCCGTGGAGGCCGGGTAGGTGATGATGAGTTTGATGCGCTTGTCCGGCCCGATAATGAACAGCGAGCGCACTGTGAAGTTTTCCGACGCATTTGGGTGGATCATGTCGTACAGTGTCGCTACGTGACGGTCTGGATCGGCAATGATGGGGAAGTTCACGGTGGTGTTCTGGGTTTCGTTAATGTCCTGCACCCAGCCTAGGTGCTTGTCCAACGGGTCCACGCTGATAGCCAACACTTTGGTGTTGCGGCGGCGGAACTCTTCGGCCAGATGCGCCGTGCGGCCCAGCTCCGTGGTACATACGGGCGTGTAGTCGGCCGGGTGAGAGAAGAGGATGCCCCACCCATCGCCGAGATACTCGTAGAAGTCAATCTCGCCCTGGGTGGTCTGGGCCTTGAAGTTGGGAGCGATGTCGCCAAGTCGTAAACTCATGGTGATAACATGTTGTGTTGGGTGAACGGATAAAAATTTCAATAGCCCTTCAGCAGTGCTGCCGAAGGGCTATTGAGCGCGGGTATGGTTGAAACTTATGTTTGGAAGTTAAGCCTTATCAGGCATATACCGCATCCACTCCGCTTCGGCAGACCGAGCCGGACAACAACAACAGCAACAACACGCTGCAAGAAGGTGGATGCAATAATTCATAGGTGTACCAAAACTTCGCTCCAAAGTTATGGGGGCAGTTTTCAAACATCCAAGTTAAATTTTTTTGACTTTTTTAACTTTGGGAGCGCAACTTCATAAAGACACTTCGCCGAAGTTAAATAATAAAATGCGGGCGATATTTATTTAATTTTTTTGTTTTAAAAACCAAATTTTTGTCCTGATAAAATTTTTTGCCTCTTGGTGGGTATCTTCGTGCCCTTGCAGTCTTTCCTCAAGGGTTGCCGCCATAGACCTCGCCGACCTCTACGGTCAACCCTTCCAACACTTTCGAGGCCACAGTGCCCTCTTCGGCGGCGTAGTCCACCAAGCGATAGCGGTCGTTTTCCAGCGCGTACACTTCGATGCTACGCGCCTGAGGGTCTACAATCCAGTATTCGCGCACGCCAAACTGCTCGTAGAGGTCTTTTTTGATGCCCCGGTCGCGCGCTACTGTGCTTTTGGAGAGGATTTCCACGATCAGGTCGGGCGCACCCACGACGCCGTTGTCTTCCCGGAGAATAGAGCTGCGCTCACGCCGCACAAAGAGGATGTCGGGCTGAATACCAGCATTGTGCTCGTCAAAGTAAACGTCGTAGGGAACGTGAAAGAGGTAGCCTGCTTGCTTCTGGGCGTTGAAGTTGCCCATTAGCAAGAACAGGGCGCCCGACACCAACTGGTGTGGCGTGTTGGGAGAAGCGCGTCGCATAATTTCTCCTTGAATCAGCTCGTAAATGCCCGTATCGCCCTCCAGAAGGTCTAAGGCTTGCAGATCGGCGTAGGTTTTCTTTGTTATTTGCTGGACCGTCATAAGCGCGGCGGTTTTGGTTGAACAAATATCGGTCATTTTGGGGGATTATCTCCGCTTTTTTGCTGGCTATACGGGCAGGGCGGTTGTGCTTTTCACCTCTGTCATAACGAAATGGCTTTGCACGCGCCCAATGTTTTCTAAGGTGGCGAGTTTTTCTTTGATGAAGCGCTGATAGGCGTCCATGTCGGCTACAACGACTTTAAGCGTGTAGTCGTATTCGCCCGTAACGTGGTAGCATTCCAGCACCTCATCGAATTGGCCGACGAACTGCTCAAATCGGAGCAGGTACTCGCGGTTGTGCTCTTTGAGGGCTACGTCGCAAAAGACCAACAGCGAGAGCCCTGCTTTTCGGCGGTTTACTACGGCGGTATAACGCTCGATGTAACCTTCGCGCTCTAAGCGTTTGATGCGCTCGTGCACAGGCGTAGTGGTCAGGTCCAATTGCGCCGCGATTTCCTTTGTTGTCAAATAAGCATTTTGCTGCAGCAGGCGCAAGATGGTGCGGTCAGCAGCGTCCAAAGCATCCGATTTTTTTTCCATGAAAGGGATGAATTTGCTTTGCAAATAGGATTTTTTTCATAAAATGACGGCTTAAATAGTTTTGTTTTCTTTGATAAAATAAAAAAGTGGAAAAACGCTCTTAAATGCTTTAATTTTGTCCAAAAAACGATGCTGTTATGAAAAAGAACTTGCATCCCGAGACACTGATGATGTCCTACGGCTATCGGCCCGAATGGTCGGAGGGGGCGGTGAAATGCCCGATTTTCCAGACGTCTACATTTGCCTTCCGGAGTGCGGAGGCGGGCAAAGCGTTCTTCGAAGTAGCCTATGGATTGCGCGAGAAGGGCGCGCGCGAAAAGACAGGCCTTATTTACAGCCGGCTGAACAACCCCGACATGGAGATTTTGGAAGACCGCCTCACGCTGTGGGATGGCGCTGAGGCCTGCGCTGCCTTTGAGAGCGGCATGTCGGCCATTACCACCGTGTTGTTGGAGTTTTTGCAGCCGGGCGATCTGCTGCTGTACAGCAACCCGCTTTATGGAGGCACGAGCCATTTTGTACATCATGTTTTGCCCAAGTGGGGCGTCCACGTACTGGGCTTTCGGCCCGGGGCAACGCAGGAGGAACTGGTGCGGTTGGTCGAACAATCGGGCCTCTCTGAGCGCTTGGCTATGGTGTACTTGGAAACGCCTGCCAACCCAACAAATGACTTAGTGGACATCGCCATGTGCCGCGCTGTAGCCGACCGTTTTAGCACGACAGAGCGCCGCGTGCTCGTTGCCGTGGACAACACGTACTTAGGCCCGCTGTGGCAGCATCCGCTCAAGCACGGGGCGGATTTAGTCCTGTATTCGGCTACCAAATATATCGGTGGCCACAGCGACGTCATCGCTGGGGCGTGTCTGGGCTCGGCGGAGCTCATCGCGCGCGTCAAAAACCTGCGCACGTTTTTGGGCAACATGATTGCCCCGCACACCGGCTGGCTGTTGCTGCGTAGTCTGGAAACGCTCCAGCTGCGCATGGAAAAGCAGGCCGCTAACGCGCAAATCCTGGCTCAACGCTTGAAAGAGCATCCGGTGGTCAAGCATGTACACTACCTGGGCTTGCTGACGCCTGCCGACGGTGAAGCCTACAAAACCTATCGCCGCCAGTGCACCTCGCCGGGCGCCATGGTCTCCTTCGAGGTGAAAGGAGGCGAACGCGAAGCCTTCGCCTTCCTCAACCACCTGAAAGTCATCAAACTGGCCGTCAGCCTCGGCAGCACCGAGTCGCTGGCCCAACACCCGGCTACCATGACACACGCGGGCATGGCGCCAGAGGAAAAGGCGGCCTTCGGCATTACCGACGCCCTCGTACGCCTCTCAGTCGGCGTAGAGCATGTGGAAGACCTGTGGTGGGACTTAGAGCAAGCGCTCGACAAAGCCTGCCAGGTGTCTCCGGCGTGTGAGCCGCAGCATACTCCCCGGACGAAGGCGCTGTCTTGAGCAATTCAAAACAATACCTCTGGCGATAATCGCAGAAAATCTGTCCAGGGAAGACCTTCTTTGCCGATTAAATACACCCGCTGCGGCGAAAAATGCCGCTGAAAGGCAACCATGCGCTACTATTAGCACCGACGTCGTCAGCCGAGACGCTATGGTATGGCACCGTACTTTCCTCTAACAACTGGCTCAGCAGCGTCGTCTTACCCACCTGGCGCGGGCCGATGAGTGCATAGATGAACTTCCGAGGCTCGTCTGAGTAGCTTTTCAGCAAGCCGTATAGCGGTCTGCCATACATGTGCGCCATTTTTACTCAAAGGCAAGAGGATTTTTGCTCAGTATGCTGAGTAAAATTACAAGTAGCACGCACCACTATCGGTGCAGACATGCCTCCACCTTGCGCGCCCAAGAGCGCTCGACAGGCCGCTTGGACTCCCTCTGAAAAACCTGCGCGAAAGCTATGGACACGCAGTTAAAAGGACATTGAGCAACGGCAGCGGTTGCAGTCACGCAGGGCTTTCTGGCGCTTGTCTTTCGGCCTCCTTTATCAGGCAGGCGTCAATCGCCAATAAAGCAATGGCAGAGCAAAAGGGAACAAGCGGCTCCTCGCACTATCTTTACGCCTGAAAAACGAGACTCGGATGAAATCGGCGTTGACCATTCCGATGCTTCTGGCCGAAGCAGCTGCCTTCTGCGAGCAAACGCTGCTCGTCCCTCAGCTTTTTGGTGTAACGGATGGTAAAGCGGTCGGTACATTCATCGAGCACAGGTTCAGGCATCAACTTGCAGAAAGCTACGCGATGGAAATGGGCAATTCAGCCAGCGGAATTGACTTGCCCAGCCCTGATATCGAAACGGATATTAAGGTTACCTCTGCTCGGCAACTGCTTCATAGAAAAAGACCGAACAGGTGATTATACAACTACGTTTCGGTTGCGCGAGATGGTGAGAGACGGGGCCAACGAGGAAGATATTGTCGCATATTTGAATGACCGCAATCTTCCAGCGGATGAACTTACTTTGCACACCTTAGCGCGTCAAATTCTGGCGACGCCGCCAGCTCAAGGGTATTTGACTATCTCAAATGCGCTCCAGTGGCGTCTGCAGTATCAACGGGTCTTAAACATGACAGAAGCTGTCGAGGGCATTCTTAACGTGGTCAACCCCAAAAACACATGAGTCCGTTTACAGAAGCGCGTATTAGTCCGAAGACTCGCTATTTTCTCAAAGGGCTTTTTCAGAGAGCGACGGATTGGGTTGAGATAAACCAACGCCTTCAAGCCGTTTGCGGCGTTGCCACCTTTTTTGAGACAAGCACCGATGCCGAAGCCCTTGCTGAGCATTTGGCTGTATCTCCTCGATCGTTGCCGACTGACGACCGGGTTGCTTACGGTGATTTTCAGACAAATGCAACACTGGCTACGCGAATAGTTGGGCTAGTAAAACAGCGTGGCTTCTCGCCGCAGGTAGTGATAGAACCTACCTGTGGAAAAGGCACCTTTCTGCTGGCGGCTCTCGACGCCTTCTCGCAACAGCTGCAGCGTGTAATTGGTATCGAAATCTACCAACCTTACGTTTGGGCGGCCAAAATGGCTTTATTAGAGTACTTTTTAGAGCGCCCTCATCGGAAGCCACCGCAAATAGAGCTGTTATGCCAGGATATCTTCAGCGTTGATCTTCAGCAAATAAACCAGGAAATTTCAGGAAGAAGGGTACTGGTACTGGGAAACCCTCCATGGGTAACCAATGCGCAGCTGGGTGCCATGCGCGTGGCAAATCTTCCGCATAAGGCAAATTTTAGAAACCTAAATGGCTTAGATGCCCTCACAGGCAAAAGCAACTTCGACATTAGCGAGTCTATTGCACTAATGCTGCTTAGGGCGTTTCAGCACAATTCAGGAGGTATGGCCCTTCTGCTCAAGAACGCCGTTATCAAAAACCTGTTGTTTGAACAGCCTCGCCTGCAATTACGCATAGGTCGTGTGGAACAATATGTTATAGATGCCCAGAAAGAGTTTGGTGTCTCGGTAGAAGCGTCTCTGATGATGTGCTGCTTCGACCGTGCGCCAGAAACGCAATGCCTGCGAACCTATCTGGAGCCCTCGGGGCAGACTTCGATCCGATACGGTTGGGAAAAAGATAAATTTGTTGCCGACTTGAAAAGATACCGCCAGGTACAAGCATTCGATGGTATTTGTCCCTTCGAGTGGCGGCAGGGATTGAAGCACGATTGTACTGCCGTGATGGAGTTAACCCGCGTTGGAGATGGCTTCTCCAGCGCAGCCGATGCTGAAGTGCGGATAGAAAACGACTTAGTATTTGGTTTGCTGAAAAGCTCAGAACTCAAGGGCGGCCAGGTGGCAAAAGCTAAAAAGTACACCATCGTTACGCAGCGCCGAATAGGTCAGGACACCTCCTACATCCGGGAGATGTATCCGCTGACCTATCGCTACCTGAGCACCCATTCAGAGCGGTTTGCCCGGCGAAAATCGAGCATCTATCGAGGAAAGCCACCCTTTTCTATTTTTGGAATTGGCAACTACTCCTTCCTGCCCTACAAGGTTGCTATTTCAGGGCTTTATAAAATGCCCGTTTTCACCCTCGTACTGCCAGAGAACGGCAGGCCCTTAATGCTCGACGACACCTGCTATTTCATAGGTTTTGAACAGTTCTCCCAAGCGGCTATTGCCTTTGCGCTACTTAATGCTCCACCGGTAGCCGATTTGCTGGAGGCCATCACGTTTGCTGGCGCCAAGCGAAGATATACCAAAGAGGTGCTTCAGCGGATTGACCTGGGCGCTATCGCACAGGCAACTCCTATCTCACAAATTCAGGCGAGATGCCGAGCAGCCCAATTGGAAAATATACCCAGTGAACAGGATTACAAGGCGTTTTTAGATAACATCCGCTTGCTAATGTCGCCCACGCCTGCCCAGCTGGCCCTTTTCTGACGCCCCTCTCGCGGCCAGAATAGCCCCTGCTTGATACTCCAGATCAAACACATTTCGTAGGGGAAGAGAAGAGGTTACGCTGATGCGGTGAGTGGCCAAACCGCTATTTCTGGCAAAAGGCCACTTTTCTAAAGGGCTATTTTGCTAAGCATCTTACATTTGTCAAAGCATTTATCCTTCACTAAAATTCAGCTTCCTATGAAAAAATTGCTTTTTGTTGCTGGCTTAGCCGCCCTTTTCAACACATGCACTCCCGCTGAGGAAGAGCCAACTTCAGCGCCTCGCGAGCCTCTGTTGCGGGGGGGGGACGTATGAACTCCTGAAGACCCTGAAGCCGGGTGAAAAAATCGTGCTGTCCGTGCCTCAA
>JANWVR010000082.1 GCA_025056735.1 Saprospiraceae bacterium | reverse complement strand
ATGCCCATGCCCGGGCCTACCTCCAGCACCCGGCCCGCCTCAGCAGCCCGCTGCAGCGCCGCGGCTATGCGCGCAGCCGTCTGTTCACTCTTTAGAAAATGCTGACCGTAGGACTTTTTCGGATGCAAAGCCGCGTTTTTTTAAAAAAAGACTCTGTGGCAATTTTTACCACGAGCCTGCAAAGATGAGGATAATAAGGAAACGCTTTGGGCGCAAAATGCGAAGAAATAAATCCCTGGGCCCTCAAAGGCATGGAGCGCTTCGCTGCTCTTGACATTTGTTTTTATTACTGATGTTGGGCAGGGCCTGGATATGGTGTCCCGTCAGTGTCCAACCTGCTCGGCAAAATCCTTTTCTACCGGAACTTCCACCCTTCCAAAGGGCCTTCTGCTGTTATCAGGTGTTCCTGTGTGATGTGATGTTGTCAGGATGTTGGATGTGGTTGTGGGGTAGTTTCGTCTGCTCCACCCGATAAATCGGGCGGTTACAGGATGTTTGATGTGCCCGCCACGATAGAGGGACAATTCCTGGAGGCAACAGCGTTTTGCCTTGCTCGCGTAAGGTCAGTTAGTTATACAGAAGGGTCTGGACGCGCATCTATAGGGATCATAATCAGGCTATTCTGATGATAAATTGCGCCAGCATGCGCTTCGTGATTTCTGTCACAAAGAGAACGCCCCGGTCGCGATGACCTTTGCTGGCAAAATCCGCTTTTACTATGCAAAGGGAATCGCTTCAGCCTGCTGTTTTGGTGACAGCTTTTGTCCTGTCTACTGCCCTGCTCCAGGGCCAAAGCAATCTCAATGTCAGCCAGTTAGAAAGCCTTCTGGCCTCGGACAAGACCGTTCAATTAGTAGACGTTCGTACGCCTGGCGAGATTCAGCAAACCGGCAAAATTGCCGGCGCCCGGGAAATCAACTACGCCGCCTCCGATTTCACAGAAAAAATTGGACGCTTAGACCGCAAGCGCCCTGTCGTGCTTTACTGCGCCTCCGGAGGCCGCAGCGCCAGAGCTGCCGCTCAATTAGCCCAAATGGGCTTTGCCAAAGTCTATAACTACACCGGCGGTATGTATGAGTGGAAAACCCTGCGAAAACCCACCGTACCCGCCGGCGAAAAACCCAAGCCGTAATTACCAAACCTACTCTGACCATGAGTAAGTACTGGGATATTTTCGTCAACAGTTTCGAGGGCTATGCCCGCTATTTCCTCCACGAAGTGCTCACGCCTCACTGGGGCAATTATTTCTATTGGCTCATCGCCATTTCATTGTTTGCGTATGCCTTAGAGCTGCTCTTCCCCTGGCGCAAAAACCAGCGCGCCATTCGGGAAGACTTCTGGTTAGACACCTTTTACATGTTTTTCAACTTCTTCCTGTTCAGCTTAGTGGGCTATGCGGCCATTTCCAATGTAGCTGTGCAGGCGTTCAACGATTTTCTGGCCTGGGCTTTTGGCATTCGCAATTTAGTGGCCATTGAAATCGGCAGCTGGCCCCATTGGGCGCAACTGCTGACGCTCTTCGTGGTACGCGACTTTGTGCAGTGGAACGTGCACCGGCTCCTGCACCGCGTGCCCTGGCTGTGGGAATTTCACAAGGTGCACCACTCCGTGCGCGAGATGGGCTTTGCCGCGCATCTGCGCTACCACTTCATGGAGACCGTTGTGTACCGCAGCTTCGAGTACCTGCCTTTAGCCATGATTGGCTTTGGTATTCAGGACTTCTTGCTGGTGCACCTGTTTACGCTGACCATCGGGCACCTCAACCACGCCAACATTTACCTACCGCTGGGGCCGCTCAAGTATATCTTCAACAGCCCGCAGATGCACATCTGGCACCACGCGAAGCACTTACCCGAGGGCAGCTATGGCGTCAACTTTGGCCTTACCCTCTCCGTGTGGGATTACCTGTTTGGCACCGCGCACATTCCACACGATGGGCGCGACATCCCGCTGGGCTT
>JANWVR010000068.1 GCA_025056735.1 Saprospiraceae bacterium | reverse complement strand
GACCCCGCATTGCCGCCCGGCTATCGAAAGGCCGAGTATCTGATGCTGGGCAACCTGACACCTCAGGTGCAATTGCGTGTGCTCGACCAGCTGGAGCGCCGACCCAAATTGGTGGCCATGGACACCATGAACTTCTGGATGGATACTGCCTGGGACGACTTACAGCAGGTGCTGCGGCGCGTGGACGTGCTGACCATCAACGACGAAGAGGCGCGCCAGCTGTCGGGCGAGCATTCGTTGGTCAAAGCGGCGCGCGCCATCCTGGGCATGGGGCCGCGCTTTTTAATTATTAAAAAAGGCGAGCACGGCGCACTGCTCTTTCACGGCGAAGATCTGTTCTATGCCCCAGCCCTGCCGTTAGCCGAAGTTATTGACCCTACGGGCGCGGGCGATACCTTTGCCGGCGGTTTCATGGGCTGGCTGGCCCGCACGGGTGACCTCTCGATGGACAACATGCGCCGCGCCGTCATCTGCGGCTCTGCTCTGGCCTCGTTTTGCGTAGAAAAGTTCGGAGTCGAACGGTTGCTGGAGATCAACGATGCTCTTATTCAGCAGCGCATTCAGCAGTTTGCCGACTTAGTGCATTTCCGGTTTTGATAACCCCTCTGAGGCTGCTCAGGCAGCCTTTTGGCATACTTTGCCCTCTACATGGGCGTTTCTTTTTCCTAAAAAGCGAATACACACATGCGTATTTCTCTGCTTTGCTTCTTCCTGGGCTTATACGCCGTCTCTTTTTCTCAAAACATCAACGAAAAGCTGGTTGCTTTTTTCTCCTTTAGCGAATGCAAAGCCAAAGATGAAAGCGGCAACGGCTCCACAGGTGCGCTTGTAGGCGACCCTACGTGTCGGTGCGGCGTGCTGGACTCAGCCATCGCGCTTGACGGCAAGGGCGACGCCATCTTTTTCGTTGGTCCCTTGAGCGATGTGTTCACCTTGAGCGATTTCACCATCAGCTTTTACTTCAAACCCGGCCCGGTGAATCCGAACGCCGGCGGCTCGCAAGTGATTCTCTCCAAACAGGCCTCCTGCGACCCGGCAGCCAGAGCGCTGTGGGTGCGCTACAACCCCCGAAGCCGCCGCATCAGCTCGGGCTTAGTGCAAAATCAAAACCTGTTTGTAACGGTTACTGCTGATTTAGACCCTACTGCCTGCTGGCAACACATTGTGCTGACGCGCAGCAATACGAACTATTCCATCTACGTCAATGGCGTGCTGAAAGAACGCCGCAGTACCCCCTCCCGTTTAGATATTACCTCGTCGGCTATTTTGAAAGTGGGCGAACCCATCTGCCTGCTCGACGAGCATTTTTTTGGCGATTTCGACGAGTTGCGCATTTACAGCCGCGCCCTCACGCAAGACGACATCAATGCCCTATACGTACGGCCCGACCGCATCCTGACGGGCGACACGATTATCTATCTGGGCAATTCTTTTGTGGCGCGTGCTAATCCGGCCTGCGCGCAGAGCCTCCAGTGGGCGCCGGCGTCCACGGTGTCGAGTCCGAATAGCGCCGAACCCGTTCTCACGCCCACAGTGTCTACTACGTATCGGCTCAACTTCTTCCACCAGGGTTGCACGGCTTACGACACGCTCAACGTCAAGGTCATAGACCCGGATACGCTGGATTGCAACCTGATTTTCATTCCGAATGCGTTTACGCCGGCTTCTTCTCAGGGGCGTAACGACTTGTTTACTATCAGCAATCCGTATGCTGTAGACGATTTCATTTCTTTTGAGGTGTTCGACCGTTGGGGCGGGCGCGTGTTTGAGGCGGCTTCGGTATTCGACGGTTGGGATGGCACGTTTCAGGGGCAGCCGCTCAATGCCGGCGTGTTCCTTTACCGCCTCCGCTACCGATGCAAAGGCGAGGAGCGTTTCAAAAGCGGTACCGTAACTCTGCTGCGCTAAGGCGCCCGGCTCTTTCCACCGCCTTTTCTATCGTCCTTTATGCAGCCTGCGATGCGAGTGTCTTTCGTTGCTTCCATGTGGATAGGTCTGGCGCTATGGGCGCCGGCGCCTTTGGCCCTCCAGCAGACGGGCGAAAAGATCGTCTTGAGGAATCCCTCGTTTGAGGATAGTCCGGGCGCTTCTAAAATTCCGCGCGGCTGGATAACGGTAGGCATGGGCAGCACGCCCGACATGATGCCGGGGGCCTGGGGCGTGCAGTGCCCGCCGCAAGACGGCGCTTCGTTCGTGGCTTTGGTCACGCGCCATGACGGCACGGTGGAAGACGTCGGCCAGCGCCTGCCGTCGCCGCTGACGCCCAACGTGTGCTACACGTTTTCCATTTATTTAGCCCACAGCCCGCGCTACGTCAGCCACGACCTGCCCGTACGCTTGCGCGTGTGGGGCAGCGACGGGCCGAGCAAAAAGCAATTGCTGTGCTCGTCGGAAAGCATTTCGCACCGGGAGTGGCGGAAGTACACCTTCCAGTTTGTGCCCAACCACGCCATGCAATACCTTATTCTGGAGGCCTACTACGCGCCTGGCGTATTCAAACCTTATCGAGGGAATTTACTGCTGGACAACTGCTCGCCGATTGAACGCTGTGAACGCGCCTGAGAGGCTCCTGCCTTTGAGCCAAAGAGGCCTTTAGCGGCCGAAAGCGACGAGAGGCTGCCCTTAAGCGAACAGCGTTCTTCGATGCAAAGTTGGAAAAGGGTAGGGTAGGCGATAGGCTCCTTTGCTGCACAAGTCCGTTTTCAAAACGTAGTGATCTGTCGCAGGCGCTGCAACGCCCTGGCGAGTCGTTCTTCTATCGGCCCGTAGAGCGTTTCGTAAGTCGCTCCGTGGGTTACGAGCAAGCGTTCGTACCAGATAAAGAGCTCTTCGCGCGCCTCGGGGTGCTCGCGCAGTGGGTCGGGCTGCCAGGGGAAGTCGGGCGCACACAGGAAGTAAAAGTCGGCGCGTTGCGGCGGCCCATATCCCTTCTGCCAGTGCCAGTTGCCGCCGTTAGTAGGTTCGCCGTAGCGATAATGTTCCCACACCTGCAGTACCGTCCAATCAGTGTCGCACAGGAGAAGGGGTGGATTTTGTTGAGCAAGCCATCGTTCCCAAGCTAACTGGCCACGGCCAATAGCCCTTAGATCGGTGCGCTCGTAGGGTCGGCCTAAATGAGCAACATAATAGCGGGCAAATTCGGGCGCCCAGGGCAGGTGCAACGCCTGTGCCAGTGCTTCGGTTAGGGCCGTTTTGCCCGTGCTTTCAGGGCCGGTAAATACGATTTTAATCAAAATTTTATGTGACTAATCATCGTGGAAGGGATGTTTGGATTTTATTGGCCGGCGGAAAATTCTACTGCTATTTTGCCGCGAGTTGGCTCGTAGTATCGTGAAATCCTCACCGTAGGACAGCTTCCAGCAGGCGTGCCATTTGCGCTTGCAGCCGTTGGGCTTCAGCGCGGGCAGCCTTGGCGAAATCTTCACCAGAGGAGGCATAAAGGATACTGCGCGAGGCATTGACCAGCAAGCCGCCTTCGCGCGTAAGGCCATATCGGCAGACGGCCTCCAAATCACCGCCTTGCGCGCCTATGCCCGGCACGAGCAAGAAGTGCTCGGGTACCAGTGCGCGCACGCGCGCAAAGGCCTCTGCGTGCGTGGCACCCACGACGAACATCAAGTTCTCTGGCGTGCCCCAGTGCTTGGCCCGCTCAACGACGTATTCCCACAGGGGGCGCTCTGTTGAGATCACATGCTGTTGCTGAAAATCGGCACTGCCCGCATTCGACGTGAGCACCAACACGATTGTCCACTTGCCCTCGAAGGCCAGAAACGGCTCGACGCTATCGGCACCCATGTACGGTGCTACCGTAATGGCATCGCAGGGCAAATGCCGGAAGAAAGCCTCTGCATACAGTCTTGACGTGTTGCCAATGTCGCCGCGTTTAGCATCAGCAATGATGAAATGCTCAGAACCAATGTACCGCACGGTGCGCTCAAAATCGAGCCAGCCCTCAGCCCCGCGCGCCTCATAGAAGGCCAGGTTGGGTTTATAGGCCACGCATAGGTCGCGGGTAGCATCAATGATGCGGCAATTAAATTGGAAGACTCCGTCGGGCTGGCCTCGCAAGGGTTTGGGAAGGCGAGCGGGTTCAGTATCCAGTCCGATGCAGAGGAAGGTTTTTTTTCGGAAGAGTTCAGCGACCAATGTTTGGCGATTCATCTGGCAAAGGTAGCGCGCGGCGGTCTCTGCCAAGGATGCGCAGCAACTTTTGCAGCAGGGTAGGGCAGCGTTTCGTGTCGTTTAGAGCGCTCTTTTTCGCGATTTGAGGTCGCAAAAAGGCGTACTACACGAATTTGTCGGCGCAGGAAGACGATGCGAAGGCGTCGGGCTTAGCCTTAAATTCAAAGCCCATGCTGAGGATATAGCCCATGGCTTCTTTCAGGGCTGCGTTGCTCTCGAACATCGGGTCGGTGTTGATGTCAGCATGTACTTCCAGACCTACGTCGTAGCGATCGAGAAGCTCGCAAAGGGAATAAGCCACTTCGACCGAACGGCCGACCTCCAGAATCATCCGCTCGCGCAGGCTCATCTGGCGTGTGCTCTTATCGTTGGATATGAACATGAAACCGCCTCGCTTCTCGCGCAGAAAGACGATGACTGTGGCAAAATGCACTTCATCGCCCAGCACCTGCGAGTCGGTACCGATGCAGACCTTGAGCCGATGGCCTTCAGCCCTTTCCCGCTGAATGGTTTCTTCGACGGCCTGCAGCAGCGGCTTCTCGATGCGCTGCCCGTTGAGTCTTCTCCAGTTCATATATGTTTGTATGTTTGGAAAATGTCCTCTAACGGCTACAAAAGTAGAGTGCTATCAGGGTTGCGCCTTTATTTCGTATAGACTTAACGGTTTTTTAAACCTGCGATAGGGATGCGTCTGCGTCGGGTCGGTGCATATTTCATGCGCGCAAGTGTGGGCAAGAGGCGTTTCTTGAGCGGATATAGAATGCTGTCCTTGGCCGGTTTGTGGTACGGTTATCTTTGCGCACGCAAAACAGATAAAATGACTCGTTGGCTTAATTCACGCTGGCGTTTTCGCTTTTTCCTTTGGTGGAAGTTGCCCGCGGCGGCGTTCATGGGTATTCGACTGGAGCAGATTGACGCCGGGCGTTGCGTGGTGCAGTTGCCTTATGGATGGCGCTCACAGAACCCGTTTCACTCCATTTATTTTGCTGCTCAGTGTGCTGCGGCAGAGCTGTCTACGGGTTTACCCGCGTGGATGGCCGTTCAAGGGCAGGAGGCGCCAGTTTCCATGCTTATTACGCATTTGGAGGCCAATTTTTTGAAAAAAGCAGCCCAGATGGTTCGATTCACATGCGAAAGCGTGGAGGATATTGCAGGCGCCGTCCAGCGCGCTGCTCATACGGGCGAGGCGCAAACACTGCGTGTGCTCTCCATAGGGCGCCTGCCTGACGGCACGGAGGTAGCACACATATGGGTAACCTGGGCATTTCGGCGGAAGAAACCCTGAAATTGAAGATGCCGTTGCGGCAGGTACACGAGCGCAGTGGCTCTTTCCAGAGGCTATTATTGGAACTGCGGGACTTTCTATCGTAAGCACAAGGACGAAACTCGCAAACAAAACAAGCCTCTCAGCGGACACTAACCCGTCTGAGAGGCTTGGTGCTAAACGACAAATAAGTTTTACTGCGGTATTGTGCCGCCGAAGGTGGAGTTCCAGGGGAAGGTTTGGCCAAAGGGTTTAGAAGTCGTCTTGCCGCCCTCTACCTTAAGCATTTCATCTTTGTCCAAGACCTGCATGTTTTCTTGCGCCTTGTCCAATGGGCTTTTGGGTTCAGGTTGCTGCTCTTTGGGCGTCTGATTATTCGATTTTTTATTAAAAAAGGAAAGCATGGCCTTGCTTAAGTTTTTTTTTGCGCGTCAAAGGTAGGTGATTTTTTTTAATCATCAAGAATTCGGTCGCTTTTTTTAGGGAAAGGCACTTTTAGGCGGGTTATCGGCATCTTGCAGTGCACCTTTGTGCAAAAAGCCTGCCGAAATTTTGCGGGCATGCGAACTCTTTTCGGGCGAGGACGTTGAAAGGTTATTCATAGCTGAGTGGATAGATTTTAAACAAACTTACGAGTCGTGTAGATTTGCGATCGAATTATGAGCGTGTATTCCATTCGAGATTTAGAACGCCTTACAGGCATCAAAGCCCATACCATTCGGATGTGGGAGAAGCGATATCGGCTTATTTTACCCGCCCGAACGGATACAAACATTCGTTATTATAACGATGAGAACCTTCGGCTACTTTTTAACATAGCGTTGCTCAACCGTGCGGGGTATAAGATCAGCAAGTTGGCCAAGATGCCGCCGGAGGAGATTAGTGCTCGGGCGGCGGAGTTTACACGGCGTACGGAGACGATAGATACGCGCATTGAGGCACTGACGCTGGCTATGCTCGATCTGGATGAAGCTGCGTTTGAGCGCGTGTTTCTTAATTATCAATGGGAGCACGGCTTTGAGTCGGTGATGTTGGACGTGATATACCCCTTTTTGAGTCGGCTGAACGAACTTTGGCTGACGCGAAGTATTTCGTTAGCGCACGAGAAATTCATTACCCAGCTTATTCGGCGTAAATTGATGGTGGCCATTGATGGCGAAACGCTCAAGCCGGAGGCTACGGCTCCGCGTCTTTTGTTGTACTTACCGGAAGACGAGCGCCAAGAGCTTACGTTGCTTTTCCTCTTTTATCTACTTCGCCGGCGGGGTATTCGGGTACTTTATCTCGGCGCAGGCGTGTCTTTGGGCGACCTACAAGACGCGGCACAGAGTTTCAAACCGGATTATGTCTACACGATCTTGAACGACCCTCTGCCACGTCAGTCGGTGCAACAGTATTTAGACAAGGCATCGAGGGTGCTCGGTGATATCCGCTTATTGGTGTCAGGGGTGCAAGTATTTAGCAACAACTTGCATTTTCCGGCAAACGTTCAGCGGCTCAATGGCCTACCCGAGACGCTGCAGCTGATAGACCAATGGAAAGGGCGCAGTGCTTAGTGGGTTGCGCTGCTTGCATTGTTGGCGAGAAGGCGTTCCAGGTAGTGTTCGGATATGCTGAAGCTGGCCTTGAGAGTCCTGACCTGTTCGAGGGCAGTTGAGCAGTGCTCTTGGTTGAGCGGTGCTGCGAGGGCAGTAATGAGGAGGTTTTTAGCTGTGTGTTCGGTCGAAACGAATTCGAATACACTGGTTTTGTAGCCGTGAGCCTCTAAGAGAAGAGCTCGAATGCCGTCGGTGAGGATTTCCGCCTGGCGCTCCTCGAGGATGCCGTGTCGCAGTATGGGGGCCAGTTCATTTTGCGCGCGCATATTTTGGCGCACCTGTTTGTGGCAGCACGGAGCGGCGAGGATGATGCTGGCTTTCCCTCGGATGCCAGTGGCCAGTGCCAGGTCGGTGGCAGTGTCGCAGGCGTGGAGGGCGATGAGCATATCCAAGCGTTCGGGCCGATAATCGGCTATGTCCTGGGCGCAGAAATGCAGCCTAGAAAAGTTCACCTTTTGGGCAATCTGCTGACAGAATTTAGCCAGGTTTTCACGTCGTTCAATACCTGTGATTGTTGGCGTCAGACCTAAGTGGCGTGTCAGGAAGTCGTAAAGGGCGAAGGTGAGGTAGCCCTTGCCGCTGCCCATATCGGCGATATGTGCATCGGCTGGCAGAGGGTGTGCGCGCAAAAGGCTTTCGATGATTTCTAAGTACTTGTTGATTTGCTTCCATTTGTCCTGGGCGCTAGGCAGCACTTGCCCCTGGCGATTGGTAATGCCCAATTCGCACAGCCAGGGCGCGGTGGGGTCGAGCAGGCGCTTTTTGGGGCGGTCGTGACTCAGGTCAGCTGGCTGCTGATGACTGGGTGGCTTTACTTGCCAGAAGGGTTTGGCGCCTGGCCTGAGGAATAGGCTGTAGTCTTGCTCAGTGCTGAAGAGATCAGCACTCTGAAATTGCCCACTTAGCAGCTTTCTGAGCTGGTCTTCGGCTTCTTCTAAGGTAAAATTTTTTACCTCGTCGCGTGTGGAAAACCGGTAGGTAAAAGCCATGCGAAGCCCTTTTTTGAGCAAAACAGGACGTACATATATGTTTTTCAAGTCGGCTGGCGCAGCCGGAGTGGGGCGACTAAGCGTGCATTTAATGAGGGTGCCGCGTTCGCAGGCTATTCGAAGGGCATTGAAGAAGACGTCAAGCATGGGCAAAGTGAAGCAGCAGAATGGGCGCGCTACGGAAACGTTAGCGAGAGGGGGCACCGCGCCCTTTGAGGGCTGCGCGATTGCGCAGCTCTTCTTCCACTTGCAAAAGAGTATACATCAACTCTCCGCGGCTCTCGTATTTCCACTTCAGCCACCAGGTGCCAACCAGCAACCCTAACATGAAAAGCCCTGAAAAGCTATAACATGCGGCAGAAAGCAGCCGCCACTCCAGGAACGAGAAACCCAAGCCGCCCACAAACCAGGCCACCGACGCCACTCCCCCAACCATGAGCATTTTCACAGTGCGGTCGAAGCGATCTAAGCGCTGCCGGAGCTCCTCGCGCAAATCCAGCAAATGAGCATTGCTGAAATGCTCAGGCCCCAAGTCCCTCAAAAGCCTGAAGTCATCATTTGCTTCGCGCTCGAGGCGGTCTAAGGACGACTCATTATAGCGACGGAATAGCATAAACCTGAACGGGTTGAAGTACACGGACCATCAAAAGCTGAGCGATGTACGCATCTGCTTATTAAATGACCATGCAAATATAAAACAATATCCAACATCTTCGTAAATACTCGGCTAAGACAATTTTGGACGGCGCGATGCGAGAGGTACTTGTAGAAAGGAAAGCCGTTTTCAATAGCGCATCTTTGCACGTTATTTTCTGAATTTTTTTGCTTTCTACGTATGCGCATTCTAATAATTAATGGCCCGAACTTAAACCTGCTGGGGCATCGTGAGCCGCAATGGTACGGCAACGTTTCTTTCGAGACCTTCCTGGAGGAATTGCGTCAGCGCTTTCCGCAAGTGCAGATCGAGTATTTCCAGAGCAACAGCGAAGGAGCGTTGATAGACAGCCTGCATCAGTTGGGCCAGCAGGCCGATGGCATTGTCATAAATGCCGGAGCGTATGCACACACCTCTATCGCGCTGGCCGATGCGCTGGCTGCGGTGGGCCGCCCCACCATAGAGGTGCATATCAGCAACGTATTCGCGCGCGAGACCTACCGCCATCATTCCTACTTAACAGCGCGCTGCATCGGCTGTATTATCGGATTGGGTTTAGAGGGCTATGCTTTGGCCATCGAGTATCTACTGCGTCAACAGAACTCCTGAGCATAACCTTCCGATGGTGCAACCATTGTTCTCATATCAACGCAGGCTATTTCATAGTCTGTGCCTACCTTCGCGCGGCGAAGGTTCGCTGTTCTTGTGCACGCCCTCTTGCTCACCACGTTCCCTGTCCAGAAATTTTCTTCCTGCACATGTTGGTCAAACACATCAAAAAAGTCGGCGTACTCGGCTCCGGCCTGATGGGTATGGGCATTGCTGCCCATTTAGCCGGTTGTGGTTTTGAGGTTCTGATGCTTGACATCCTCCCGCCCGACCTTTCGGAGGCTGAGGCCAAAAAGCCCGAAGCGCGCAACCGCATCGCTCAGCAAGCGCTGCAAAACGCGCTGAAAGCCAAACTGAACCCGTTCTACGACGCTAAATTCGCCAACCGTATTACGGTGGGCAACTTTGAAGATGATTTCCCGAAAATCAAAGAATGCGACTGGATCGTCGAAGTCGTTGTTGAGCGGTTAGACATCAAACGCCAAGTCTTTGAAAAAGTCGAAAAATACCGCGCACCCGGCTCACTGGTAAGCACCAACACATCGGGCATTCCCATCCACCTGATGACGGAGGGGCGTAGCGAGGACTTCAAAAAACACTTCCTTGGCACGCACTTTTTTAACCCGGTGCGCTACATGCGGCTGCTGGAAATCATCCCTACTGCCGATACTGACCCTGCTGTTACGGAGTTCTTCATGCACTTTGGGGATGTGTTCCTGGGCAAACAGACTGTGCTTTGCAAGGACACCCCAGCTTTCATCGCCAATCGCATTGGTGTGTTCTCGATGGCCAAAGTCTTTCAACTCACCTATGAACTTGGCTTAGATATCGCCACCGTGGATGCGCTTACCGGCCCAGCGATTGGCCGGCCCAAAACGGGCACGTTCCGCTTAGCCGACTTGGTAGGCATGGACACTGCCGCGCACGTCATCGGCGGCTTACGCCAAAACTGCCCCAACGACGAACAGGTGCAGGCCTTTGAGATGCCGAAGTTTCTGCAGTTTTTGATTGAAAATAAATTTTTTGGCGATAAATCGGGCAAAGGTTTTTATCAAAAAACCGACCAGAAAGACGACAAAGGCCGCTCGGTGGTGCTAGCCCTCAACTTACAAACGCTCGAGTACGCGCCTTCGCAAAAGGCGAAACTGCCGGTGCTGGATACGCTGAAGCAAATAGACGAGTTGCCGCGCCGCATGCAGGCTGTGTTCAAGGCCAACGATGCAGGGGCGGAGCTGCTCCAGCGCTACTTCCTCAGCCTGTTTGCCTATGCTTCCAATCGCGTACCGGAGATCAGCGACACGCTCTATGCCATTGACGACGCTTTGCGCGCTGGCTTTGCCTGGGAAAAAGGCCCCTTCGAGTACTGGGACATGGTCGGTATGGCCCAGGGAGTAGAGGCTGCTGAAGCGCGCGGCGAAAAGGTCGCCCCCTGGGTGAAAGAGATGCTGGCCGCTGGCCATACGCAGTTTTACCGTCTGGAGAGTGGCAAACGCCTGTGCTACAATCCGCTGACGAAGACCTACGAGCCGTTGCCTGGTGGCAAAGCGTTTATTGTGCTCGACGCTTATCGCAACCAGAAGCCCGTCTTCCACAATGCCGAGTGCACCTTGCACGACATCGGTGACGGCGTCCTGTGTCTGGAATTCCATTCGAAGATGAACGCCATCGGCGAGGGCATCCTGCGCGGCCTCAACGAGAGCATCCGCATTGCCGAGGAGGAGGGCTGGCGCGGTTTAGTCATTGGCAACAACGCTCAAAACTTCACAGTAGGCGCCAACCTGATGATGATCGCCATGATGGCCTATCAGCAGGAGTGGGACGAGTTGAACATGGCCGTACACCTTTTTCAGCAGACCTCCATGCGCCTGCGTTACTCTAGCGTGCCCGTAGTGATGGCCACGCAGGGCTATGTGTTTGGCGGTGGCTGCGAATTTGCCATGCACTGCGACGCAGTGGCAGCTGCTGCGGAGAGCTATATCGGCTTAGTCGAAGTAGGCGTCGGCCTATTGCCTGGCGGCGGTGGTACGAAAGAATTCGCCGTGCGTGCCTCCGACGCTTACAGCCGTGAGGGCGATGTGCAGATACCGACGCTCATCGAGAAGTTTAAAACCATTGCTACCGGGCAAGTAGCCACTTCGGCTTTCCAGGCGTTCAACTACGGCTATTTGCTGCCGCAAAAAGACCGCGTTGTGCTTAATACGGCCCGCAACATCGCTGAGGCCAAAGCGCGCGTGCTGGAGATGGCCGACGAGTATGTGCAGCCCATTCCGCGCAAGGACGTCTATGTGCTGGGCCGAACGGGCTTAGGCGCTCTTTATATTGCAGCGCACTCGCTGTATTTGGGTAATTACGCTACGGAACACGACATCAAGATCGCCCGCAAGATCGCCTGGGTGCTCTGCGGCGGCGACTTGACAGGGCCACAACACGTCTCGGAACAGTATCTGCTTGACATTGAGCGTGAAGCATTTCTCAGCCTCTGTGGCGAGCCCAAAACGCTAGCCCGCATTCAGCACATGCTCGAAAACGGCAAACCGTTGCGCAATTAGCGCATTTTGGCGCAGCCTCGGCGGGCGTCGTCCAGCAATTTTCGGGCAAATTCTAATCCGGGGCGAATAGTGCTATTTTGGGGCTCTTGGATGCTTTTCTCTAACGCCTGCTCCACTTCGTCGAAGCGCCCTTCGCTCAGAGCGCGCTCCAAAGTCAATTGGTGCGCTTCGCGGAATCGGGTCATATCAGCCACATAGTTGGGAGCGGGCTTTAAAAACCAGACATATATGGCGCACAGGAGTAACGCGCTCATGAAACCTGAGAAGCCGGACAGCAGCAGCATTTTTAAACCAAAGCCGCCTTTTTGCACGCGCAGCCGTTCGTAGTCCTGTTGAATGCGGTGGCGGTCTTCGCGAAGCTGGCGTGTCAGCTGCCGCTCGGCAAACAGGTCGTCGGCATAGCGCTGCCTCAGCGTTTCCAATTGTTCTCTGCACCTTTGCTCTGCTTGCGCCAGGTTCGAGAGGTTCTTCTGCATTTCCGCAATCTGGGCTGCGAGGTCCGAGTTCATCTCCATAGCAGTATCTGTTTTCTCGAACAAAAGTACTTATGAACGTTGATATTCTGGCCATCGGGGCGCACCCCGACGATGTGGAATTAAGTGCTTCGGGCACACTGTTGCACCAGGCCGATAAAGGCCACACTTTTGGTCTACTCGACCTTACCCGCGGCGAGCTAGGCTCGCGTGGCTCCGCCGAATTGCGCACTCAGGAAGCCCAAGCCGCAGCGCAACTTTTGGGAGCCGCTTTTCGCACCCAACTCGACCTGCCCGACGGCTTCTTCGAGTACTCGCCCCAGAGCCTGCTCGCTGTCATCCGCGTCATCCGGCAACACCGCCCGCGCATCGTGCTGTGCAATGCCCCCAGCGACCGACACCCCGACCACGGCAAGGCCGCCCGATTGGCCGCCGATGCCTGCTTCTATGCCGGCCTTCTCAAAATCGAAACCTACGACGACCACGGCAAGGCTCAACAACCCTGGCGCCCCCAATCGGTATTCCACTATATTCAGGACCGACACCTGACGCCGCATTTCATCGTGGACATTACGCCCTACTTCGAGCGCAAAATGCAGGCTATCCTGGCTTTTCGTTCCCAATTCTACGACCCCGACGCGCCCGATGAAGGTCCTCAAACGCCTATCTCAAGCAAGGACTTTCTCGACTTTATGGAGGCCAAGGCACGCATCTTTGGGCGCTCAGCCCAGGTACGCTATGCAGAAGGCTTCATCGCCTCGCGCATCCCAGCCGTCAGCGACCTTTTTGCCCTCTTCTGAGCGCAACGACCAATGCTCATGAAACCACATCGCTCGAAAAATCAGAGCGCTTGCCGCACGCGCTGCACAATCTGTATCGAAACCTCAAAAAGGTCGGCAACGGTTTTTGTCATCCCAATCCGGGTTCTTCTTCAAAAAAGCGCGCAAAGCCATTTCCAAACCTATTTCGATACCTTCTCCGCGGCCTTCTTTTCGGCCTTCCTCCCGGCCCAGTTCCCGGCCTTCTGCAAAGCCTTTTTCGCGGC
>JANWVR010000049.1 GCA_025056735.1 Saprospiraceae bacterium | reverse complement strand
TGGCGCTGACACAGCCTGCGTGGACACTGGCGTGTGGGTCTATCGCTTCCAGACCACTGGCCTGAGCAATCTCGTCTGGTCGGTTACCGGCGGAACCATCGTCGGCGGACAGGGAACAAACGCCGTCTCCGTAGACTGGACGACTACGGGGGCAGGCACCGTCCGCTTGAGTTACACCTGGGGACAAAACTGCCCCGGCAGCGCCTCGCGCCAGGTCGTCGTCAAGCAGTGCCTCATCAGCACGCAGGAGCCGCGCTTAGAGGGTGTTTGGGTGGCGCCCAATCCCTTCCGAGAGTCTGTCAGCATCCGCTTCGACCGACCCGTGCAGCCCGACGCCATGCTGCGCCTCCTGTCGGCCAGCGGGCAGCTCATCTTAGAGCAGAAACTCGCTGACGCCAATACCTACCTCAACACAGCCCACCTGCCCGCAGGCACTTACCTGCTCCAACTGATCGAAAGCGGCCAGACGGGCACGTGGCGGTTGGTGAAAGTGGAATAGTTACAGCGGATTTTTTAACGGCACTCCGAGCCATTAGGCAGGGCAGCACCTTAGGGTGGCTGCCCTGCTTTTTTGTTTAAGAGGATATGCCTACAAAAACCGCGAGCGGCTTGCATACCGGCAGAGATATGTTCCTTTGAGTGCTCCAGCCGCAACCGACCTGTGGCCCGGAGTTTTCGCGTGAAAGCACTGCTTTCAAAATACTGTTCAAAAGGGCTGCTCGCTTACGCCTCGTATTGTAGAGAAATAACCTCGGCGTCTCAAGCCCTCTGCGCTTTAAATGCGGTGCAATGATTAAAATAAAGGTCCGGCCAAAGCCGTGTAAATTAAAAGATGAATTTTTAATTTGCACGGCTTAATCCGCCTGTGCACTTGAAACAAACTGCTGATTTTCAATGTATTTTTATGTTTCATCTTTCCAAAGGTTGAACAATTTTATCGCTTCAAATTTCTCGACGGTCCGGCGCTACTCAAGTGGGCTATCGCCTTCGAACGACCGGCTGTTTTTAACACAGGCTTTCCATTTGCTCCGATATGGTTTCCTTACTTTAGCCCCCAAAAAGTGCATGAAAGATAAAGCATCGCTGGCGCACTACGGTAGCCTGCTGCGCGCCGAGGAAGAACTCGAAGCCCTTCAAAGGGAAACCAAAGACCGGATTGTCAGGGACTGGCTACCGCGCTACACCGGTATGCCCTTAGAAAAATTCGGCCAATACATCCTGCTGGTCAACTTTGGCAACTACGTGCGCATGTTTGCCGACAAACATGACGTGCCCATTTACGGGGCCGACAAACCCATGCAGGCGGCCACGGCAGAAAACATCACCATCATTAACTTCGGCATCGGCAGCCCCAACGCCGGGCTGATCATTGACCTGCTGGAAGCCATTCAGCCCAAAGCTGTGCTTTTTCTGGGCAAATGCGGCGGACTTCGCGACAACAAGAACCACGTAGGCGACCTTATTTTGCCCATTGCCGCCATTCGCGGCGAAGGCACCAGCAACGACTACCTGCCGCCCGAAGTGCCTGCTCTGCCCGCCTTTGCTCTGCAAAAAGCCATCTCAACGACCATCCGAGACTACGAACAAGACTACTGGACGGGCGTGGTTTACACGACCAACAAGCGCCTTTGGGAACACCGCGAAGACTTCAAAAAACGCCTGCGCGATTTGCGCTGCCACGCCATTGACATGGAAACAGCGACCATCTTCGTAGCGGCCTTCAAAAACCGCATGCCTGCCGGGGCGCTCCTGTTAATCAGCGATATGCCCCTGCAAGAAGACGGCATTAAAACCGAGGCCAGCGACCGCGTCGTAACGGCGAAATTCGCCGAAATGCACCTCAACATCGGCGTGGACTCGCTCAAACAACTCATCAACAAGGGCCTGACGGTCAAACATCTGCGCTTTGAAGACTGAATCTGGCGCCCCTCCGACCCATTTTCTATTGCCGCGCTTCCCACAAACTTCGGCTTCTTTGCACCCGACAATGGCCTTCGCTTTTGCCTCCGCTCGCCCGAAGATAGGGCGCGCCTGGCGCTAACAAATGCTTTGTATTTATGGAAAATACTTTCCCGCCCGGAACAAAAATTGCCATTACTGGCGACTTAGGCAGCGGCAAAAGTGCCGTGGCACGCCGCCTGTGTGAACTCACCGGTTTTGAATACTTCTCTACCGGCCGCATCCAGCGCCAATTGGCCGAAGAACTCGGCGTGGATACCCTGACGCTCAACCGAATGGCCGAGGTGGACCCCACCATTGACTACCGCATTGACAACGCCATTCGGGCACTCCGGCAAGACACTGGCCAGTATGTGGTGGATAGCCGCTTAGCCTGGTTTTTCATTCCAGAAGCCTACAAAGTTTACCTCACCGTGGACGTGCGCGTAGCCGCTGAGCGCATTCTGGGCGACCCTACGCGCCGCAGCGAGCAATATCAGAGCGTCGAGGAGGCCATCGAGAAAATCACCGCCCGCAAAGCCAGCGAAAACGCGCGCTATTTGCGCCTGTACGGCGCCGACTGCGCCAACATGGACAACTTCGACTTAGTGCTCGACACCACCCGCCGCACCATTGACGAGGTGTGCGATGTCATTCTGCTATCGCTCTCAGCCGCCCTGCATCGGACGTAAGGCCATTCCATTCAATTGAGCCGCTCCTCGCGCCACACGCGCCCACCGCGCAGGTAAAGGATGCGGCCCGTTCGGCGCGCCAGTTCGAGATCGTGTGTTACCAAGACAAGCGTTGTGCCGGCGTCGCGATTGAGGGCAAACAAAAGGTCGGCCACGCCGCCCGCATTTTCGGCGTCTAAATTGCCCGTGGGTTCGTCGGCAAAGAGGATGCGGGGCCGATTGGCAAAGGCGCGCGCAATACCGACGCGCTGCTGCTCGCCGCCCGACAGCTGCGCCGGGTAGTGATGGAGGCGCTGACCTAAGCCCACGCGCTCCAACCATTCGCGAGCCACTGCTTCCGCCTGGCGTTCGCCCCGTAACTCCAACGGAGTCATGACGTTTTCCAACGCTGTTAGCGTAGGTAGGAGTTGAAAATTTTGAAAAATAAAACCCACGTATTGATTGCGCAACGCGGCGCGCTCGTCTTCCGAAAGCGGCTCTAAGGGAATGCCGTTGAGCAACACCGTGCCGCGGGCCGCCCGGTCTAAGCCAGCGCACAGACCCAGAAGGGTCGTCTTGCCGCTGCCCGAAGGGCCTACAATGGCCATTGTCTCGCCTGGCGCCACCTCAAAGTTGATGTCTTCTAATACCGTTAACGGCTGGCCGGAAGCCAGCATATATGTCTGCGTAAGCGCTCTTACCTGAAGCATGTCGAAATAGTTATTCCTCTAACGCCACAAAGTCGGGCAGGGTTCAGGGAGCGCAGGCGTTTACCCAAAAATAACCTTTCAATTTAGCGCGTGTAGCAGCACAAGCGCCTTACATTTCGGCCATAAAATGTAAAACCTATCTTTACATCTCCCAAAACGGATTTCTATGACAAAGAAAGCAATGTGGTTGCTCCTGCCGGCGCTTCTCGGGCTGTGGGCATGCAAAAAGAGCGCTTCTTACAGCGATGCGTATTTAGAAGAGGTGGCCCGCTACGTGAGCGCCTACACGGGTGGCGGCATTAGCCGCAGCGATGCCGTGGTCGTGCGTTTTGCAAAGGCGGCTGTTGGTCGCGAACAGGTAGGCCAAAAGGTGGCGTCGGGCATCTGGTCAGTGTCGCCGTCCATTCCTGGCGATGCGGTCTGGCAAGACGAATACACCCTGCGGGTGCAACCCAAAGAGCCGCTGGTCCAGGGCAAGCACTACACGGCAAAGGTAGCCCTCAATCGGCTGTTTGGCGACGTCTCGGAAGCTGCCGAGACGTTTGAGTTTTCCTTTGGCGTGCGGCCCTTAGCCTTTGAGGTCGAGGTGGACGGCCTGCGCTCGGTTGCGGGTGCGCGTCAGCAGCAGGTGGTGGGCCGCCTGCACACGAGCGACCCTGTGGAGGCCAGCGCCGTCGAGCAGGCGCTCAGCGCCCAGCAGGGCAGCAAACGCCTGACCATGCGCTGGACGCATAGCGCCGATGGCAAGACGCACGAATTTGCTGCCGACGACGTCGAGCGCTCCGCCGTGCGCTCCAAAGTCGAGCTGCGCTGGTCGGGCAAGTCGTTGGGCCTCTCGGGCAAAGACGGCTCGCAAAGCGTTACCGTGCCCGGGCAGGGCGAATTTGCGCTGCTGCACGCGCGCATCGTGCGCGGCGCAGAGCCGTATGTGCTGCTCAACTTTTCCGACCCGGTCTCGACAAGCACCGACCTCGCTGGCCTCATCCGCTTAGACGACGCCGACATTGGGCTTCGCTTTGCCGTCAACGACAACTTTGTGCGCGTCTATCCGCGCGAGCCACTCTCTGGCAAGCACCGGCTCATCGTGGAAGACGGCCTGCGCAGCGCAGGCGGCGCCATGCTGGACGGCCGCAGCGAATGGCCCTTAGACTTCGGCGCCTTGCGCCCCCAGGTGCGCTTAGTGGGCAATGGCGCCATCGTGCCCAAGAATAGCGATGGCCAGGTGCTGTTTCCCTTCGAAGCGACCGGCCTACGCGCCGTGGATGTGGAAATTTTTAAAATTTTCCAGAGCAACATCCTGCAATTCCTGCAGACCAACGACATCGAGGGCGAAAGCGAGCTGGAGCGCGTGGGCAAAATCATTCACCAGCAAAAAATTGCGCTCTCCGACCTTAGCCCGGAAGCCAGCAGCACTGGCTGGCAGCGATATGCCTTCGACCTTTCGGATTTCATCAAAAAAGACCCGGGCGCCATCTATCAGGTGCGTCTGTCGTTCCGCCGCTCTTATGCGGCTTACGCCTGCCCAGTCTCTGCCGACGAAGATGCGGAAGAAGACCTGGCCCATTTTGGCGAAACCGACGAAGACGGCCGCATGAAAAGCCTGTGGGGCGGCTATCGCGGCGTCTATTACTCCGATGACTGGGAAGACGGCGAAGAATACGAATGGGAAAACCGCGATAACCCTTGCGCCCGCGAATACTACCACTCCGAACACTTTGCCGCGCGCAACGTGTTCGTCAGCGACCTGGGCATCACTGCTAAATGGGGCCGCGACCGCTCGCTGTTCCTCTGCACCACCGACCTGCTGACTGCCGAACCCGAAGGGAGCGTGAAAATCACGATGCTCAACTACCAGTTGCAGCCCATTGCCGAAACCCAAACCGGCAGCGGCGGCACTGCTTACATCGAAAAACTGCGCGAGACGCCCTTTCTTGCTGTGGCCACGCGCGGCGACCACCGCGGCTACCTGCGCCTCGCCGACGGCGCCTCGCTCTCGCTTAGCCGCTTTGATGTGGCCGGCGTCGAGGCCCATAAAGGCCTCAAAGGCTACCTCTATGGCGAACGCGGCGTCTGGAGACCTGGCGACTCGCTCTACCTCAACTTCGTGCTCGAAGACCGCACCGGCCAGCTACCGCCCACGCACCCTGTCAGCCTCGAACTGCGCGACCCCCGCGGTACCCTCTACTACCGAACCGCCACCGCCCAACACGTCGGCGGTGTGTATGCTTTTCACTGCGCTACTCGCCCCGACGCTCCCACCGGCAACTGGACTGCCCGCGTCGAAGTGGGCGGCGCAGCTTTCAATCAAACCCTCAAAATCGAAACCGTCAAGCCCAACCGCCTCAAAATCGAATTCGATTTAGGCAAAAAAATCCTCACCCCGGGCGACGAAAACCGCAGCGCTGCCCTGCGCGCTGCCTGGCTCCACGGCGCGCCGGCTGCCGGTCTCCAGGCCCGCGTCGAAATGCAACTCAGCGCCGGAAAAACGGAGTTTAAAAATTTTGGCGATTTTGTCTTTGATGATCCTACCCGCTCCTTTTGGAGCGACCCGGAAACCATCTTCGATGGCTACTTGGACGAGAGCGGACGTGCCAGCGTGCCCCTGCGCCTCGGCAGCGTGGAGGGTGCTCCAGGGCGCCTGGTCGCCCGCTTTAAAACGCGCGTCTTCGAGCGCGGTGGCGACTTCAGCACCGACAATTTCGCTGTAGATTATTGCCCTTACCCACGCTTCGTCGGCGTCAGCATTCCCGCTGACAAAGGCGGCTACAAAAGCGTCGGCTTTGAAGGTGGCCAGATTCAGGTCGCCTGCGTGGACGCCAGCGGCAACCCGCAGCCCAATCGCAGAGTGAGCGTTGGCCTTTATCTATGCGATTGGCGTTGGTGGTGGGACGAAAATCCGCGCCATGAAATCTCGCAGTTCAACACTGCCGACCACATGGGTGCCGTGGCAAAAGCAACGCTCTTCACCAATAGCCGCGGCATCGCCACCTGGAACATTAGGCCTACGCAATGGGGCCGCTATTTGGTGCGCGCCGTGGACGAAGAAGGTGGCCATGCCAGCGGCGATTTCTTCTGGACGGGCTATCCCGACGACCGCAGCGACCTGCGCAGCCGCCAGGCCGTGGCCATGCTGCCCTTCTCCGTCGGCAAAGACAAATACACCGTAGGCGAAAAGGTCACCCTGCGCGTGCCCGCCTCTGAAAAGGGGCGCATCCTTCTGACCTTAGAAAACGGCTCGCGCGTACTGGAGCACCGCTGGTTCGATGCCAAAGCCGGCGACAATGCACTGACCTTTGAGGCCACTGCCGAGATGACCCCCAATATCTATGCTCACGTCAGCCTCTTCCAGCCTTACGCCCAGACGGCCAACGACCTGCCTATCCGCATGTACGGCGTCATGCCGGTGATGGTCGAGAACCCGGCCACCCGCCTCAAACCACAGCTGGAGGCGCCCGCTGTCATCCGACCCGGTCAGCCCTTCGCCGTCAGCGTGCGCGAAACTTCCGGCAAAGCCTGCACCTACACCTTAGCCGTCGTGGACGAAGGTCTGCTCGACCTCACCCGCTTCCAGACGCCCAATCCATGGGATGCCTTCTTCGCCCGCGAAGCCATAGGCGTCAAGACCTGGGACGTCTACGACCACGTGCTGGGCGCCTTCGGCGCCAGCATGGAGCGCATCCTGAGCGTTGGCGGCGACGCCATCAACCAGAAAAGTCGCAATGCCGCCCAGGTCAGCCGTTTCAAACCCGTCGTGCGCCACTTAGGGCCGTTCCGCTTAGAGAAAGGCCAGACGGCCAAACACCAGCTCACGCTCGACAACTACATCGGCTCGGTGCGCGTCATGGCCGTCTGTTCGGCGCCCGCTTCCGGCGGTAAAGGGGCCTACGGCTCGGCGGAAAAGACCTGCGCCGTGCGCAAGCCCGTCATGGTGCTGCCCACGCTGCCGCGCGTGCTGGGACCGGGCGAGACGGTGCGCCTGCCCGTCGAGGTGTTTGCCGTCGAAAACAGCGTCAAGAGCGCCACAGTGCGCCTGTCGGAAAAGCGCGGCACAGCGCGCATCATAGGACCAACCAGCCACACGCTCTCGTTTGCGCAGCCGGGCAGTCAGATGGTCTATTTCGACGTGCAGGTAGGCAACAAGACGGGCGACGCCCAGTTCGTCATCGAAGCCACCGGCGGCGGTGAAACGGCTAAGGAAACGGTGGACATCGCCATCCGCAACCCTAATCCGGTGCAGACCCAGGTATGGGACGGCGCCGCCGAGGGTGGACGCGAATGGAGTGAAACCTTAGACCTCAGCCAATACGCCAACCTGGAACGCCTCACCCTCGAAGTGAGCGCCCTGCCGCCCATCAACCTCAGCCGACACTTGGACTATCTGCTCCGATACCCGCACGGCTGCATCGAGCAGATTACCTCTGGCGCTTTCCCGCAATTGTACGCCGACCTCATTGCGCCGCTCAGCAAAGAACAGCAGGAAAAGGCGACCCGCAACATTTCGAGCACGCTCGAACGCCTGCACCGCTATCAAACGCCCAACGGCGCCTTTGCCTATTGGCCTGGCGGCAGTTACGCCAATTCCTGGAGCGACATTTACGCCGGTCATTTCCTGCTCGAGGCAAAGGCCAAAGGCTACGCCGTGTCGCCCAATATGCTCGACCCTTGGCTTGAACAATTGGCCCAGAGCGCCCGCCGCTGGACGCCCGGCGCCAACGACCGCAGCCCCTGGTACGCATACGACGACGAGCTCACCCAGGCCTATCGTCTGTACGCCTTAGCCTTAGCCGGAAAACCCGAACTGGGTGCCATGAACCGCCTCAAGGAGCAGAAAAACCTGTACAAACAAGCGGCCCTACTGCTGGCTGCAGCCTACGCCCAGGCCGGAAAAGCCGAAGTTGCCCGCGATATGGCCAATAAAAAATGGCGCGAAGACTGGAACTACGAATGGGGGGGGCGCACCTTCGCCTCCTCCCTGCGCGACCAGGCGCTCCAGCTGGAGACTTACACCGCTATTGGCGATAAGAAACGCGCCGAAACGCTCGTCCAAAACCTCTGCCAGCAACTCGGCGGCGAACCCTCTTGGGAGTGGAACACGCAGGGCCTCGCCGTTGCTCTGCGCGCCTTGTCGAAATACGTCGGCAAACAAGGCACTGCTGGCCCGCAGTTCACCTACCAATTCAACGGCGGCAGCGCTCAGAAAGGGGATGCCAGCAAGCCCATCGCCGTAGTGGACCTTAGCAGCAAAACTTCCGCTCAGCGCCTCACCGTCAAAAATACAGGCAAAGGACGCCTCTACATCCGCGTCGTCGCCGTTGGCCAACGGGCGCCTGACCAGGACACCGGAGAAGAAATCGCAGAGAATATTGCCTTGAGCGTCCGATATTTAGACGCCAGCGGCAATCCCATAGACGTAGCGCGCCTGCCCAAAGGCGCTGATTTCATTGCCGAAGTAACCGTCAAGCGCAACTCTGACCTGGGCTTTCCCTTCAACGAGTTGGCACTGTCGCAAATCTTCCCCTCTGGCTGGGAAATCCAGAACGCTCGCCTGAGCGGTATGCAAATGGGCGGTCAAAGCCCATCCGACTATCAGGACATTCGCGATGACCGCGCGTACACGTACTTCAGTTTGCCTCGAAAGGGCGACTCCGACGACATGCGTACCTACCGCATCCAGCTCAATGCTGCCTACGCCGGGCGTTATTATCTGCCGCCGGTGAGCTGCGAGGCTATGTACGACAGCCGCATCCGCGCCAGTACTTCAGGGCGCTGGGTAGAAGTGCTTTAATGGCCTTCTTATTCTCTCATAAAATACTTGCGGCCCGCTGGAGCAGTTTGCCTCAACGGGCCGCAGGCGCTTTTATCGCACAAGGCGGTCATTCCTGGACTTCTGGCCAGCCGTAGAGCAGCTCGTGTGTTCCTGGCGGCTTTGGCCCCGCCTGGTAGTTTTTATCAAATGCCTCGCGGCTCATACGCTCGATGGCCGCAAATCCGGCCTTTTGCAAGTCCCGGTTGAGCGGCGTCAGGCGCGGGCCGAAGAACTCGTCGGCACGGCGTTGCGCTTGCTGAAGCTCCTGGCGCAGCGCCTGCATGCCTTCCAGTATGGAGCGCGTAGGCGGTTCGTCCGACATTTCCGAGAGGACGTACAGCTTGCCGATGCGAGCGCGCAATTGCTGTTCGCCGGTGATGCCTTTGGACTCGATGGTTTCGGTGAGCGTTTTGCGGAAGGTCTCCAAGTCGTCGGCATAGCGCTGCAGCTGGCCTTTTAAGCGCGCATCCTTGAGGGCAGCAGCGCGCTGGAGGGCGGAGTCCTTAGCGCTTTGCACCTGGGCGACCAGCAAGCCTAAGTCTTCCACCATGTTGAAGAGTTCTTGCGAAATGGCGCGGCGGCGCGAGTAATCTAGGTCGGGTTGGATGGGGTCAGGGATGAGGGTAAGCGTGCCTGTGTCCGTAACGCCGCCGGCATTCAGCCGGATGCCATAGACGCCGGGCATGGCCAATTGGCCAAAAAAGCCAGCATAGACGCCCATTTCGCCGCGTGCCAGCACGCCTTTGGCCGCCTTTGGCGGAGCGGTGCGCATGTCCCATCGGGCCACGTTGACGCCTTTGCGGTTGGCCCCGGGCAGGGTAACGACTTTTTTACCCGAAGGGTCGAAAACATCTATGGTAACCTCGCCGCTCAGGACGCGGTCTTTGAGGTAAAACTGGATGACGGCCTGCTCCGTGGGGTTTGGGCCAACGTAAGCGTCGGTGTTGGGGAAGCCCTGGCCGTAGTGCCCGGTGGTTACGGGGGTAGGTCGGCTGGGCAGCAGGGCAGCCGGGCGTTCGAGCAGCTCCGGCGTCAGGCGACGGATGGGCGAGATGTCGTCTAAGATGAAAATGCCGCGCCCGTGGGTGGCGATGACCAGGTCCTGCGTGCGCGGGTGAATGACCAAATCGCGCACGGCTACGTATTCGGGCAGTTTGGATTTGTAATGTACCCACGTCTGGCCGCCATCGTTGCTCAAGTACAGACCAAACTCAGTACCGAGAAACAACAGGTCGGGATTCTCCGTGTCTTCGATGATGACGTGGGCGTAGCCTTTGAGCGCTTCGCTCTGGGCGATGGATTTCCAGGTTTTGCCGCCGTCGTCGGTGCGGGCGGCGTAGGTGCGCATGTCTCCGTAGGCGTGCCGGTCGAAAGTCGCGTAGGCGCGGTTGCGGTTGTGTCGGCTGGGCGTTACGCGGCTGACCCACGTGCCTGCGGGTACGCCAGCGCTCGTGTAGTCTAAGCGCGTCCAGGTTTTGCCGCCGTCGCGCGTCACCTGCAGGTTGCCGTCGTCGGTACCGATGTAGATGAGGTTTTCGTCTAAGGGCGAAGGGCCGATGGAGTAGATGGTGCAGTGGTTTTCGGCCGAGGTGTTGTCCACAGTGAGGCCGCCGCTGGCGTATTGCTTTTGCTTGAGGGTGTCGTTG
Source organism: Saprospiraceae bacterium (assembly GCA_025056735.1). Classification (GTDB taxonomy): domain Bacteria; phylum Bacteroidota; class Bacteroidia; order Chitinophagales; family Saprospiraceae; genus M3007. The sequence goes on along the minus strand of JANWVR010000049.1, from coordinate 2,974 downwards.
GTGGTCAGGTCGGGCGAGATGCGATCCCAGGTTTCGCCTCGGTCAGCCGACTTGAACAGGAACTGCGCACCGCAGTAGATGACTTTCGGATTTACCGGGCTTTTCACGATGGGCGTGTTCCAGTTCCAGCGATACTTAGGGTCGCCGGGTCGCTCTTGGGGTTGGATGGATTTGTTCTGGCCGGTGCGGAGGTTGACGCGGGCCATGTTGCCGCCCTGGCTTTCGCAATAGACGATGTTAGGGTCTTGGGCGTCGGGTTGCACCCAGAAGCCGTCGCCGCCGTAGAGGTCGAGCCAGTCGCCGTTTTTGATGCCGCCGCGGGCGCGCGAGGGGCCGCGCCAGGAACCGTTGTCCTGCAAGCCGCCATAGACGTGATAGGGTTCCTGATTGTCGGCGCTGACCTGGTAGTACTGCGCCACGGGCAGGGTTTTGAGCATGATCCACGACACGCCATAGTCTAAGCTCATGTACACGCCGCCGTCAGTGCCCAAATAGAGGTGATTGGTGCTGTTCGGATTGATCCACAGGGCGTGGTGGTCAGCGTGCACCCATCCGCTGGTGCGGCCGCCTTCGTTGAATGAGTAGCCGCCGTCGGTGCTGATAGACAGCGAAAACGCCGGCCGATAGACGCGCTTGGGGTCTTTAGGGTCAACCACCAAGGTGCTGAAATAGAACGGCCGGGCCGTTACGTTGGACGTCGCGCTCTGGTATTTCCACGTCTCGCCCCCATCGGCAGAAATATACAGGCTGGTGTTTTCGCTCTCTACAATAGCCCACATGTTGTCGGGCGCGCTGGGCGCTAAGGCCAAGGCAATGCGCCCAAAGGGCCCCAATGGGAGGCCGTTGGTGAGCTTGCGCCAGGTTTTTCCCCCGTCGGTAGTTTTGTACAGTGCGCTGCCCGGGCCGCCGGAGGTAAACGAATACGGCGTGCGGCGCACTTCCCACATGGCTGCCAGCAACACGTCGGGGTTGCGCGGGTCCATGATCACATCGGCGCAGCCCGTGCGCTCGTTGAAATAGAGGATTTTTTCCCACGTCTTGCCCCCATCGGTGGTCTTGTACAGGCCGCGCTCCGGGCTGTCGCTCCACAGCGGGCCGGGCGCAGCGACGTACACGGTGTTCGACTGTTGTGGATGAATGACAATCTTGGCGATGTGCTCGGTCTTTTCCAATCCCAAGTGCGTCCAGTTGCGCCCGGCGTCGGTCGAGCGATAGACGCCCAGACCTATCGAAACGCTGTTACGCATGTTGCTCTCGCCCGTGCCTACCCAAACGATATCGGGCTTCGATGGATCAATGGCCACCGCGCCGATGGATTGCGGGTATTTATCAAAAATCGGCTCAAACGTAGCGCCAGCTGTAGTGGACTTCCACACGCCGCCGCCCGCCGTGCCTACGTAAAGAATTTTAGGGTTGTTGTTAACGCCTTCAATGGCGGTGATGCGCCCGCTCATGACGGCCGGGCCAATGTTGCGCGCCTCAAGAGCGCCAAAAACCGCCGACGTCAGTGTATTTTGAGCAAAAACCGCTGCTGAACAGGCCACAAAGAGACCCAAGAGGATGTGTTTTCTCATGACGAAAAACAGTTTCATATGAAAGGGAGGAACAGCAATTTGGAAAAAGATGGCTATCGCTAGGAAAAAGGGGAGCCATCCCAGAAAACCATAGAGGCGTGCGCGTGCCTGTTTGAGCCTCCAGCGTTTCGCTATGGTGGCAAAAATGCTCTAAAAAACGAGGCCACCCTGCGCATAAGTAGGCGAGCGGAAGGTGGCCTCATGGGAAAGAAGGGCTTGGAAACGCCGCTTACTTTTTCGCCGGCATGTCAAAGATTTTCATGTCCACCAAAGGATTGAATTCCACTTTGGTGATGGTGATGGTGGTGGCACCCATCATGGGGTTCACCTGCTGCATGGTGTGCGGTATGATGATGCCGCCCACCTCTTTGAAGTTGGAATACACCGAAGCTACTTCCACTTCCTGGCCATCCACTTCGTCCACCTGGATGCTTTTGATTTCATAAAACGTCTTCGGGTCATAGAAAAGGTATTCCACCTTCTTACCACCTTTGTTCACCCTAATCTTGTGAGCTTCTGTGCCTTCTACATCTTCTTTACCGACATATTCTACCGTGTAGCCTTTGTCTTTATAGCCAATAACGGTGCCGTCAATATCGGCCTGCTCTAAGAGGTTTTTGACCTGGTCAGCGGTCATGGGTTCTGGATCAGTGCTGCCCGTAAAGGGGTTGGTGCTCCAGCCCTTGTCGCCTTTAGCGGCCATGACCTGCGACATACCCATAATAGAAACCTCCATGCGCGTGGCTTTATCGCGAACAGCCGTCATAGACCAGCCAATAGCCATGCCCGGGGCAGCGTCAGCAGTTATAGTGGCCTCCATGCGAATGGCTTCCACTTTTTTCCAGTTGTCGCCTCCGGTGGCGGCAATGTATTTGGCGATGATTTCGTCGGCCGTTTGGGCTTGGGCAAAGGCGTTGGCCAACAGGACGAGAAGGGCAAATGCAAGTACTTTCTTCATGTTGTGTATGGTTTAATTTTCGGTGATGAGAGAGCAGTTTCAGGCAAAAAAAGATAGGCGTATCTTTTTGTTTTAAGAAATTAGATAAAATCAGACAAAGGCGGGATGTATCTGCAAAAGGCTATGACCAACAGGGCATCAGGCCGACGGCGTTGAAGTGGCTTCTGGACATGCCACGGTATCAGAAAGCATGGCTTTTAAGAGACGTTTTTCTGCGCATACGGTGGCTGTAGGGTGTCGGATGCGGTCGAGGAAACGGAGCGCTTTTTTAGCGGCTTCGCGGCCGGCTGCGTAGTCGCCCTGGGCCATGTGCCAGGCTGCCTGAGCGCGCAGCCCTGCAGCGTCGGGCTGGCGTTTCACGAAGTAGTGGATGCGCTCCCACCATGGCCTTGCGGCGTCAGTGTCGGCTGCCAGCCACGCCTGAGCAAAGCAGGCCTCCTTC
>JANWVR010000039.1 GCA_025056735.1 Saprospiraceae bacterium | reverse complement strand
TACAGGCGACTGCGTTACCCCCGGGCTAACGATACAATTGTCACTGACCGAAGTAGGCGCGTACGCCGGCAACGTGGCCTGGCAATTGGTTCCCAGCACCAGCGTCTGCGTCGGCGGACACGTAATAGTTGGAGCCTGCGTGTCGTTCACCGTCACTTGGAAGCTACAGACGGCATTAGGCGGACATCCATTCGAAGCCGTAATAACTACGTTGGTAGTGCCTACATTGAAGAAGGAACCCGAACCCGTGCCGCTGCCGCTGCCCGTCGTGGCGCCGCTAAACGTATATGTTAGCGTAGGCGCAGGCGTGCCGGTAGCCACCGCCGTGTAGTTCACCACAGCGCCACACTGGCCCGAGGTATTGGGCACTACAATGTTGGAGGGGCAGGTGGTAAATGTCGGCGGCGGACAAGAGCTGCCCTGAACAATGATGACGACATCGTTACCCGTATTGCCTACATAAGTAATCGTCGCATTCAGACCGCTGCCCAGTATGTTGAAGATGGTCGCTCCTTCGGACAAACCCGCAAAAGTGCCCGATACAGCATCCGTACCGTCGTTGACGCCTACGATGAAAACCTCTCCACCCGTGGGTACGTACGAACCTGAAAGCTGCAGCGTGGCATTATTTAGATTAATAGCGCCCTCTACGTTTAGTTGCGTGTACGTACTGCCCGTTCCGTCCCCCGGCGTCGTACCATTGATAATGATGTTCAAACTGGTAAAGGATGAAAGAGTCAATGTAGAAGGAGCACATCGCACATCTACGTTGTCCTTGTCGGGATACACTCCCTGAAAAGGAGTGAACCCTCCATTCAAAAACAAACTGCCCGTTAAACCCACATCAAAGGTTCCTCCTGTGGGAGGAAAGAGAATGTCTCTGTTAGAATTCAAAAGCACTTGAACAGAGGGAATAGTGATGCTTATGGGTGCAGTGATGGAGATGTCTCCGGTAAAGAACTGATCGCCAATGTGGATAATAGGCGCCGAAACCAAATCCAATTCGGCATCCGAGAGCGATAGCGGTCCGCCCAGGAAGTCTGTAGTTGAACCCACATCAATCGGAACGAGAAAAGTGCCGTTAACCAGGAATACAGCCCCGCCCGCACTGATAGAGGCTGGTGCGTTCAAATCCATGCTGTTGGCATACATCCAGATATTGGAAGTGCCCAAAGAGGAAATAGAACTGGCATTCTGCATGACAATGCCGTAATTATCCGAGCCAGCGCCCTCTGTACCGTATACGTAGATGTTATCGGAGGAGACTATGCTCGTTCCGTTATCCTCCAAGAATACGCCGTAGCCATCAGTGCCCAAAGGGTTCGATCCTCCAATACCACCGACGCTGGTAAGCCCGGCTGTAGTCATATTGAAACCAAAAGACAAACGAACCCCCTGATTGCGGTCTAAACCGTCCCCACCTGTACCAGACAAGAAAGCTCCACCATTGGAGACGTTGATTTGAGCATCCAGCCCCCAAAAACCTATGTTATCTATGCCGGCACCGGTGCCACCTAAACTAAAGGATGAAAAGAAATCAGTAGCATTCGCCTCTGCATTTAGTCGCATCAGGGTTCCTATGTTGGCATTACCGTCAGAAGAACCTCCCGTCCCACTGAAATAGATATAGTCGGCATTTACTTGAGCGTCCGACTCAACCATGATACCTGTATTAAAATCGGAGATGCTTGTGCCGCCGCCGTATCCGACAATACTACAGAAATCTTGAGCAGATACGTTGGTGAAGTCGCGCAGCAGGACGCCGTGATTTTGCGCGCCGTTAGGGTCTAGTGCGCCATAGCCATACAATACGATAGAGCCAGCATTAGAAATAATAGAGGGCGACTGAAAGGTATGTATGCCGCAGCAAAAATCGGAAGTGCCCTGCCCACCACCGTAGCCGTATATCTCTACACGATTATCGCCGGATACGGTGCTGCCTCCCTCAAGGGTTACCCCCATGTTAGCCGAGCCAGGTGCATTGCCTCCATAGCCTGTGATATAGACATCACCGTTTTCTGCAATTATTTCAGAGTCATTATACAGCGCGACACCGTGCTGACCGCCCGGGTCGTCGCCCCCTCGACCAATAAGGGTGACAAATGACGGAAGGCCGTTCGTCTTAATCGAAGCATTGTTGAGGTTGATGCCAACAAAATTCCCCGTGGTGCTGGGAAATACACTGTAGTTGGCATATATGATAATAGTCCCATCGGTAATTTCAAGGCTACTGCCTGGACTAAAAGCAACGCTCCGGCTAACATCAATATATGCGTTAGCATCCTGCATTTTTAATTCAGCGCCTGAAAGGAAAAACACGTTGTCTATTCCCGGAGTTGGCGTATCGTCCACTAAAATGACATCTAAAGAGGCAGAAGGAGCGAAATTGATGTCTCCCGAGAACTTCACGTCATCATCGCCGTTGCCGCCGTTGACCGTCAGCCAGGGAAAAGGGACGGTAAATCCCTGGACGTCCACGACATCATCGCCATCCTCTGCGTTTATCGTCAGGTTAGTGATTCCTGTGAGCGTCAGACTTACTGGGAAGGGCAACGCCGGGCCGCCGTTTAGCGAGTATGTGCGCCCAGGAGCGTTGAATCCAATGTTGCCCGCAGAGGGCTCGGATACCGTAAGCACATCGCTGTTGCCTTTCAAATCGGTAACCGTCATGCTCCCGCCCGACACTGTAATGGCGTAATCGGGCGAATAAGCAATGAACTGAAAGTTATCTATGCCGAGGCCGTGGTCGTTGCCTACGGCGTTGGTTACCCGCCACCGAATCCACATGAGCTGGCCGGGGTTCCACGTCAGGCCGCCGATAAGACCGCCAATGCCGGCTACTTTACCTACCGTGTTGCCGTTGATGGCGCCAGAGTTGCTATTCACCGGGCTATTAAAATTAAAAGGTGCACCTGCAAGCGTCCAGGTGGCCACCGTAGTAAACGAGGCGCCGATGCCGTACTCGACGATCAAGGACTGAGGCGTGGTGTTCGCGTCGCGCCACTGCTCTCCATCGTACGTGATCTGCATCTGCGAAATTGTCGTGCCCGTGCTGTTCAAAAAAGCCACCGCTATCCATCCTGCTACGGATCCAGCGCTCGGACTGCCCCAATACGTACCGCCCGAAGCAAGGGCCCCCAGAGCGCGCTCCGAGCTGGAGGTGGAGCCGAAGCTGTACATGGAGCCGGTAGTCGAACTGCCATCTGAGGAATTGTAAGATGTCAGCGCTGTGCCCGGCGCCGGCTGGCGAAAAAGGTGCCAGCCTGGAATGGTCGAGTGGTTTGTCCACGGATTGTTCGTCCCCGAGGGTGCCAAAACGTCAAAGTTCTGGTTGTATGGGGTTCCAAGCGTTGTAATCGGTATTTGACCGATAAGGCCGACAACGCTCAACAGCAAAAGACTGATGAGAAGTACACGAGATACCATAATTTGTTTATTTTATGATGATAAAGAGGAGATTAAAAAGGCTTGCTTTCGGCCTTCCAGGGCGGAATGCAGCAAAGATAGACCAAAGCACTCAGGCCCATTTTTCCAAGGTGTTTAACTTAATATGAAAATTTGATAAACGGACTTAAAACAGGGACGAACCGCCCGAAACGAGGGGCGAAATCGCTGTGAGAGCCCTACTTTGTTTTCGTGTACAGCAACGCCGTTTGGCCATACGAGAGCAAACCGAGAACTTTGCCGCGCTTTAAAAACGCGGAAAGCCCTCGGCCTTCCGGAACGACAATACGACGCATGAAAGAACTGCAAACCTACCTCGAGACGCACCGCGAGCGCTTCCTGAACGAGCTGCTCGATTTGCTGCGCATCCCCTCCATCAGCGCCGACCCGCAATACGCTGCCGACGTCAGGCGCATGGCTGAGGCCACCGCTGAACACTTGCGCCAGGCGGGCGCCGATACTGTATCTGTTATTCCCACCGATGGCCATCCTATCGTCTATGGTGAAAAGCAGGTAAATCCTGCGGCGCCCACGGTGCTCGTGTACGGCCACTACGACGTGCAGCCGCCCGATCCGCTCGACCTGTGGGACAGCCCGCCCTTCGAGCCAGTCGTCAAGAAAACCGACCTGCATCCTGAGGGCGCCATCTTTGCCCGCGGCGCCTGCGACGACAAAGGGCAATTCTTCATGCACGTGAAAGCCTTCGAGGCCATGCTCCGCACTCATACGCTGCCCTGCAACGTCAAGTTCATGATCGAGGGTGAAGAGGAAGTGGGCTCCAAACACTTGGAGGCCTTTTGCCAGCAAAACCACGACCTGCTGGCCTGCGACGTGGTGCTTATCTCCGATACCAGCATCATAGACAACGAAACCCCCAGCCTCACCGTGGGCCTGCGCGGGCTGGCTTATATGGAAGTGGAAGTTACAGGGCCCAATCGCGATCTGCATTCGGGCGTCTACGGCGGCGCCGTGGCTAATCCTATTAACGTTCTGTGCCAGATGATTGCCTCGCTGCACGATAAAAAGGGACGCATTACCATCAAGGACTTTTACGAAGACGTCGAGAAGGTCAGCCGAAAGGAACGCAAGCGCCTTAACGCCGCGCCTTACGACGAAAAAGCCTACAAGAAAGACCTCGGCGTCGAGGCCCTCTGGGGCGAAAAGGGCTACACGACTTTTGAGCGCACCGGCATTCGGCCTACCTTAGACGTCAACGGCATCTGGGGCGGCTACACCGGCGAAGGCGCTAAAACCGTGCTGCCTTCAAAGGCATACGCCAAAATCTCGATGCGCTTAGTGCCCAACCAAAAGCCGGAAAAAATCGAGCGTTTGTTTCAACAGCATTTTGAAAAAATAGCGCCGCCCTATGTGCAGGTCAAAGTAAAAGCCCTTCACGGCGGGTTGCCTGTCGTCGTGCCTACGGACAGCGTCGAGTATCGGGCAGCCGAAAAAGCCATGGAACTCGCCTTTGGCAAAAAGCCAATCCCCCAGCGCGGCGGCGGCAGTATTCCCATCGTGGCTATGTTTCAGCAGGTACTCGGCGCGCATTCTATCCTGATGGGCTTCGGCTTAGACGCCGACAACATTCACTCCCCCAACGAGCATTACGGACTGTTCAATTTTTACAAAGGCATTGAAACCATCCCGCACTTTCACCGTCTGTACGCCGAAATGAAGGCGGCGCGCTCGTGAACGACGAGGCACACCTTAGCCAACCGCAAGAATAAAACGTAACTGTTTTTTTATTTAAAAAACGCAACACATGAACAAAATCCTTCTGTTCGCCCTGGCCCTGACCACAGCTGTATCTCTCAACGCGCAACGCGCCACGCTGAAAACCGCGCAAGACAGTGCCAGTTTCGCTTACGGCATGCTCATTGGCAACAGCCTGAAGCGCCAGTTGCCTATCGGCCTGAACATGGACTTAGTGATGCGCGGCCTATCGGACGCTATCAAAGACGCCGAAATGCCCATGGATCAGCAGACGGCCACCGACGTCTTCAACCGCTACACCCAGGAGGCTCAACGCCGCGCCGCTGAAGAGGGCAAGGCCGCTGGCCAGAAATTCCTGGAGGAAAACAAAAAGCGCTCTGGCGTAATCACTACTGCCAGCGGCTTGCAGTACGAAGTGCTCAAGCGCGGCAACGGTAAAGAGTCGCCCAAAGCTACCGACCGCGTTAAGGTGCACTACCACGGCACGAACATTGACGGCTCGGTCTTCGATAGCAGCGTGGAGCGCGGCCAGCCCATCACTTTTGGCCTCAATCAAGTCATTGCCGGATGGACGGAAGGGTTGCAGTTAATGCGCGTAGGCGACAAGTTCAAGTTTTACATCCCCTCTGAGCTGGCCTACGGCGAGCGCAGCCCCAGCCCCAAGATCAAGCCCAATTCGGTGCTGATTTTTGAGGTAGAATTGTTTGAAATCAATCCCAAAGAGTGATCTGCCTGCCTTTTCGGGGGGACATCTCGGTCAGAGGGTGTCCCCTCGAGAGGAGGGCACTCAACCGCCCGATATGCCAACCGGTCGTTCTTCTTTGCAATGGTTAACCACATCGGTCATTGTGTACATGGTGCTGGCCTTTGCATGGTGGGCCTTTGAGCTGTGGCGTCAGAACGACCGTCTGCTGGCCCTGTCGGTGCAGGCGCTGGAGCTAAAACACGCGCGCAGCGGGCGAGGCGTCAATTTGACCCTGCTGCGCGAAACGGCGGAATATCAGGCGCTGCTGGAGCGCCACCGCCGGCACCAGCGCATGATCCTGTCGGAGGGGGTCTTTTTTACGCTTTGTCTGGTCTTTGGCCTGTGGGTCATCAATCGGGCTGCGCGGCGCGAGGTAGCCCTGGCCCGCCAGCGACGCAACTTTATGCTCAGCATTACGCACGAGCTGAAATCACCCATAGCCGCCATGCGTCTGGCCTTAGAGACGATGGCCCGGCGCGCGCTCAACCGCGAACAGGTGGAACAAATTTGCTCCAACGGCATGCGCGACGCCGCCCGCCTGCAAACGTTAGTGGACGACCTGCTGCTGGCTGCCCGTCTGGAGGACGACTGGCGGCCCCAACCCGAGCGGGTGGACGTGCGAGCGATCATCCAGGACTGCGTCTCTAACGCTTTAGTGCGCTTCCCGGAGGCCCAGGTGAACGTCGAGGCGCCCCCTGATTTCCCGCCCGTGCAGGCCGACCGGTTGGGGCTGACTTCGGTGGTACAGAACCTCTTGGACAACGCCCTAAAGTACTCGCCGCCTGGAACGCCCGTGCACATTCGCATAGAGCCCCTGCCCGACCGCCAGATGCGCCTGAGCGTAGCCGACCAGGGCGTGGGTATCCCTGACGCCGAAAAGCCGGCTGTCTTTGAAAAATTCTACCGCTTAGGCAACGAAGAGACGCGCCAGACGACCGGAACCGGCCTGGGGCTGTACATTGTCAGTCAGGTGGTACGCTTGCACAACGGAACCATCACCGTGCGCGACAATAGCCCTCGCGGCACGGTGTTTACTGTCGAACTGTAAGCCTTACAGACTCCAGTTATCGGTCGTTGTACTCTTGCAAGATGCGCGCCCGCAGAGCATTCACCTTGTCGCTGCGCTTCCAACCCTCGGCAGCGCACAGGTCGGCCATCTCCTTTACTCGACGCGCCAGCTCCGTTTTCGGATGGCGCTGCAGGGTATACTCCCAGGCAGAGCGATAGGCCTGCGACACTTCTTCCGTCTCTGGCGAAAAAATGGGCGTATTATCCACGCCATTGAGCAGGACTAACCGCAGCCAGGCCTCTGACTCGCGCGTTTCATCGCGGCGCACAAAGTAGGGGTAACGTTGGTTGAATTTCTCCCACCAAACGGCCATCTCGGCCACGGCTTCCAACGGTACCACAATACCGCCATCCTCGTAAATGGGATGTTTGTATTCCTCTGTGCGCTGAATGATGTAGCGCTGCATAGCCGGGCTGACGCGCGGCCCAAAGAAGTCGCGCAAGCGATCCCAGTTGACCACTGGAAAGAACATACCCTCGCCCCAGGCTAAACGAAAGCCGTTGGCGTACAGCGAGTCCGTAATCGGATACTTGCTGTAATCAAAACGCCCCTTATAAACGGCCTGAGCATCTGCCTCGGTAAAGGGCAGGCGTCCATCGGTGATTTTCCACAGCTCCCCCTCTGTTTCCATGCGGCGCAGGAAGGGCTCCAGCAGCAAGAAAGCAGCGTCGGCTAAGGGCTTAGGCACTGCCTCAAAGTGCTTTTCAACGTATCGCCAGGCTTTAGCGCCGTTGGAGATGTCGCGGAAGTCCAGCCCTTGCAGGTGCCGGATGAGGGCCTCCACGGCGTTTGGGTCGGGGCGGTCGGCACGTGGGCCGGCGTATAGCTCGGTCAAGCCAGCGCTGAAGGCCCAGCCGGCTTGCTTTTCGTCTTTCAGGCGGTTGGCCGACACATAAGGCGCCCGATAGGATTGGCCACGCAGCATCATCTCTTCGCGCTGGGCAGAAACTTCGCCCTGGCCTTCCAACAGCTCCCCCTCGGTCAGGTGCGCTACGATGGTGGCATCCTGCTCGGGCTTCTTGCGCAGCGGCAAGTCGTCCACGCGCACGGCGTACAGGAAGTATTCGGGTTTGTTCGGGTCGGCAGGCGCTTTGTCGGAGCGACACTGGGTCAAACCTAGCGCAGCAAGTGCACCGAGAAAGAGAAGTGCAGGTTTCATGTTCGGACAGCAATAGGTGGTCGGATTGTTATGGAGTGCAATCACAAGAGTTGCGCGTTCTTTGCCCTTCAAAAAAACGCCATGCGCCGCTGGATATTTGCCTTGCTGTTGCTGACGCCCTTTGCTGGGTCAGCGCAAAGTTCTAAAAACCCATCCGTTCTCCAGGATGAGTTGCGGCGATTTGACGCCATGACGCGCCGCGACACGGCGGAGTTATCCAGATGGTTATCGGAAGACCTGATTTATCGCCACTCCAACGGCTTGCTCGAAGACAAGCGCAGTCACTTAGAAGCCATTGCCTCGGGTGCGCTCGTTTACGAGCACATGGTACGCGATAGCGCACAGGCGCAGCGCTACGGTCGTACTGCCCTCGTCAACGGCGTGGTGCGCGTTCGCGGGCGCTTGCAGCAGGCGCCTTTTGACGTGCGGCTCTCGTATTTAGCTGTCTATCGAAAAAAAGGCGCGCGCTGGCGGCTTGTCCGCTGGCAAAGCACGCGCCTTCCGTAGGACACAATCGCGCCTGCCCCTGTACAGTTCAATAGCGCACCTTGAGGGCAATGTCGCCCAGTTGCTTGATGCCGTTCTGTTCGGTGAAGACCACGCGCCCCTTTTTGGAATAGACTTCCCAGGCGATATCGCTCGTCAGGTCGTCCACCACATCGGGCGCCAGCGGGTCGTCCACCACTTCAAAGGTAAACTCGCCCGTAATGCGCGCCGGAAGCTTAAAACTCTCGTGCACGATGAGCAGATCGCCGCGGCCCTCCTTAGCGGCACTGTAGATTTCGTGAATGTCGGTAACCACTTTGCCCTCCTTGACAGACTCGATCATCTCCTCGATGGCCTTGGCGCGCTCCTGGCGCTGTACCTGGCTGACCAGCTTCCAGGCCTCTGCTGCCACTTTGTGGGGCGCCAACTGGTTGTAGTTGATGTGTACAAAGCCGTCGTAGTAGATCACCTGGCGGTCGGCGACTTGCATGAGGCGGCTGTAGTTGTCTTCGGTGGCCACCACCACGCAATGTAACCCCGTTTGGTTGTGTACACGATTGAGGGCTTTGTCCATGCCGTTGAGGTATTCGCGCACCAGATTGTCTAACCGCTTGGGATCGGTCAGCTTCTCTTTTTCAGTCTCGTAGTTGGTCATGGGCTCATACGGGAACTCTCCGTTCCGGATCTCCTCCACGACGGCATCGTTGATGGCGCGATAAAGATGTACGCCCGACTGGCTGACCACCGCAATAAGGTATTCTGTTACGCGGTTGAGCGCTTTTATCAGCGGCCGAATGGCAAAAGTATCGGCAATATGCACGCCATTCTCCGGCACATGAATGGGCAGGCGGATGATCTCCTCCACGCCTTCACTCACAAAGGCGTGCAGGCTCTCCAAATTGTAGTTCACGTCCACCTTTTGCGGCAGGGCCTTAATGTGCTCGATGAGCGGCAGCACGTGGCGTTTGTCAAATTCAGCCAGCAGGCGATGCTCTGCCTCGCTACATAGGTTTTTCAGCACGATGCCGTCCTGCACATTGTCCGGATGCGTCCGATGAGTGTTCAGCGAAATCGTTACACAGGGGTGGCTGTGCACTTTAGCCAGCTTTTCTAACTGTTCTCTTAATGCCATGCGATGTCAGATTTAATTTCGAAGGGCAAACATAGGAAAGCTGCCGCATCTGGCAAGAATTACCGGCGTCATGGGGAGGGGTGAAAAGGGTCAGTGGGGGGATATCGCCTTTTTAGGATAGTCATGTCCCTGTAGTCAGAATAGGCTATCTAAGGATTAGTTTTTTATAAAATGGGATAATTTTGCCCAATAAACAGGCTGTGGCTTGCTTCAGGCAATAAAATAACTATCGCAGGCTGGTCTTTATGCTCAAACTATTCTTAATCAGTGGGATAGTTGCACTTCTGGGCGAATTGCTCAGTGCGCCATTCTACACAACCTATTAACTTCATGCAGTTGCGATTAACGTTAGAATGCCGAGAGCCCAATCCGTGGGTGCCGCTCAATTATCAGTACGAGCTGTCCGCCTGGATTTACCGCGTGCTCCGGGAGGCTGATGCCGGTTACGCTCGCTTTTTGCACGATGAAGGCTATGCTGCCGGGCCAAAGATGTTCAAGTTATTTTGCTTTTCCAACCTCGACATCCCAAAATTTAGCATTGAAGGAGATCGGCTTCGCATTTTATCCGAGGAAATAGGTTTGTTTATCCGCTTCTGTACTTTTAATGCTGTAGAAGGTTTTATAGAAGGTTTGTTTTATCGCCAGGAGTTTTGGCTGGGCGACCGCCGGGCGCGTGCGCATTTTCGAGTAAAAGACATTTGCGCTACACCGCTGCAGCTTCCGGATGCTCCTGAGCCTCTTCGGGTGCGAATACGCATGCGCTCGCCGCTTTTGGTAGCCCGCAAGCGCTCTGAAGGGCCCGACGAGTACCTGGCGCCCGATGACCCGGATTTCGGTGGGCTGATGCTTCAAAATCTATTGGATAAATACCAGGCATTTACGAAAGCGGATATCTCTAAGCTTTGGCCGTTAACAAGTTTAAGGTTTCGCCTGTGCACCGACCGGCAGCCGCGCTCCAAGTTGGTAACGCTCAAGCAGGGCACGCCCCAGCAGACCCGCGTACGCGGCTGGATGATGGACTTTGAAATCACGGCGCCGCGCGAACTCATCGCTGTAGGCATGCTCGCCGGTTGGGGGAGAGCCAACAGTCAGGGTTTTGGCTATGGAGACATTTTGCCATCTGACCGAAGCCGTGCAAAACTGCAAAATCAATCAGAAACAACGGACCATTAACTGACCATCAAACACCCGTTGCCTATGCCCAAAGACAACGAATACGGCTCGAAAGCCCGCCTTTTGCGCATCTTGCAAGCCATCATGGAGCGGCCCTTTGGCTACACCAAAAAAGAGTTGGCCGATCGCTATGGCGTGCATCCCGATACGATCGCCAACGATTTCGAGGTTTTTCGGGAAATTGGCTTAGAACTCGATCGAGACGAGCGCTATCGGTATGCCTTTGTGGTTAACCGCCCGCTTAAAAGCCTGGAGCGGCTGCTATTCTTTTCCGAAGAGGAGCGCACGCTCATTCACCAGGCCATTGACAACTTGATGACGACGCCGGAAAAAAGGGCGCAATTGAAGCAAAAACTTCACTCGCTGTACGATTACAGCCGCTTAGGCTATTCCTGGCTTCGAAAGCCGCACCTGACCAAAGTGGACCTGCTCGAACAGGCGCGGAAAGAAAAGCGGCAGGTGGTGCTGGAGGGTTATCGCTCGTCCAACAGCAATACAGTGGCCGATCGCACTGTGGAGCCGTACCACATTAGCCCTTCGGAAGACACGCTTCAAAGCTTTGACGTAGAAAGGTGTGCACCCCGCCACTTCCGCATCTCGCGCATCTCCCGCGTCCGCCTGCTCGAGACACCCTGGCAATACGAAGGCCATCACGTCATTCAGCGCACCGATCCCTTCCGCATCGTCAGCAACGACCAGATCAACGTTCACCTCCGCCTGAGCGTGGGCGCCTACAACGAACTCGTGGAGCGCTATCCCCTGACTCGCTCCTACATCGAGCCTACGGAAAACCCCGCCTACTTCGATTTTCAGTGCGACGTCAACCGAAATTTTTACGGCCTGACCAATTTTATCTTAGGATTTTATCACCTTGATATACAAGTAATTGCACCCGAAGAGCTCCTCGAGCACCTTCGGGCAGAAGTAGAAAAAATGCGTTTTTAAAAATTTCTAGGAGGGGTGCCGAAATGGGTTCGGCAGCCTCTATCTATACCTTTGTTTGTCTACTAAAAAATATCGGTTGGATATGCGCATATATCTGATGCTTTCCAAAAATACGGCTCTTGTGCCCTTCGACTATCCAGTCAATCTGGTAGGCGCCTTACATAAGTGGATTGGGCGCAACGCTCTGCACGACTTCATGTCGCTTTACTCCTTCTCCTGGCTGCAGCGCAACGAACGCGGAGGCCAAAAAGGGCTTAATTTCCCGAATGGCGCCCTTTGGTTCATCAGCGCTTACGATCCGGATCTGGTTAAGAAAATCGTAGGGGGCATCTTAGACGACCCGGAGGTAGCCTTTGGCATGCGCGTATTGGAGATTACCCTGCGCGAAACGCCTGTCTTTGCCTCCGGGATGCGCTTTTCCTTAGGGAGCCCTGCCCTCGTCAAGCGTACCCTTGAAAATCAGCAGCGCCATTTCCTCTTCACCGAGCCGGAGGCAGATGCCTTGCTGACGGAGACCCTACAGCACAAGCTGGCCAGAGCGGGACTGCCCACTGAGGGCGTTGCTGTCCGCTTCGACCGGCAAGCTCCTGGCGCAAAAACAAAGCTGAGCGTCTATCGCGGCATTGAAAATAAGGTCAATTACTGCCCGGTCATCATTGAAGGTACGCCAGAGCAAATCGGCTTCGCCTGGGATGTCGGTGTGGGGAATTCCACCGGAATCGGCTTTGGTTCACTCCAATAAAACACTTCTTTGCCATGCTTTACGTCGTCAAATACACCGGCCCTTTCGGCTACATCAAACCCTGGACAGCCGTGCGCGACAGCGAAACCTACTCGCAACAGTTCCTGACCCCCTCCATTGTGGAAGGCATAGAGAAGAAACTGTTTCCTGAGCTCTTAGACGCGAGTCATTATGCTTATGGAAAGATCCACAAAATCAAGCGCCATCGGCTCAATTACACCGGCCTGAGCGAACAGCAGGAGCGCACTCAATCGAAGGGCATCAGCCTCACAGTCGTGGACAAGAGGAAGTTTCCCTCGCGAGAGCTCTCCATCCTGAAGCGCAACGTCATGGTGGAGCCTCATCTGTACCTGGCCTTTGTTGAGCAAGAGGATGCTGAGCGCGCCTTTGCCCAACACATCTGCCTGTGCCGCAACGAAGACATCCTACTTCCAGAGGAACTGCTCGAACTGGCCGACGAGGCAGATTTCGATGAAATAGAGGGCTTTGAGCTGCTCTTCTGCTCCGAAGCGGAGGGCTTCAAGGTCGGCCACAACCGCTTTGCCTTTGGCGAGGCCATGTACGGCGAGCTGAAGATTTTTGGAAACCCCATTCGACAACCCGAAAACTACTTCTGAGCCATGTACACGGGCGAACCCTTAGCCAAAAGCGCTGAAAACGGCGGCTTGACGCTGCTGGAGCACACCCGGCACGTGGTGCTGGCCATTGAGAAGATCGCCGCCGAACTCGGCTTCCCAGTGGATGTTGCCCGAAAAGGCGCCATCTTGCACGACTTAGGCAAAGCACATCCGCATTTTCAGTGTAAAATTGGCGCTTATTCAGCCTCTACCCGTGAACGCAAAGAGTTTATGCGTTACACCCATCGGCACGAAATCTCGTCGCTGGGTTTCTTGCCTCTCTTTCCGAAAGGGGAATGGGATAGGCTGATTGAGTTAGTGGTGGCCCACCACAAATCGGTGCGAGACGACCCCCGAGGGTCGGGATTGATTGACCTGGCAGAAAATGAACCCGACACCTTAGATTTTCACGTATATGCCTGGGAGAGTTGGTCGCCTGCAGCGCTTGGCGTGGCGGCGTCTTTTGGAATTGCGCCCCGCTCCATTTCAGCAAAGGAGGCGAGAGCGGCCATAGATTACACCGTTGAGTACTGTGAGCGTCGCCCGCGAGGCTGGTCGCCCTGGAAAGGGCTGCTTCGGGCCGCCGATCACTTCGCCTCTGCCTTTAACGACGAAGTAGAGCACGTGCTTAAAAGGACCTTCCGAAAGCCCAGTCTCGGCTTTTTTCGGGACGAAAAGCGTCGGCATCCGCTGTACCCGCTTTCGATAGTAGACGCCGACGATCCGCGGCCACATACGATTGCAGTAGCGCCTACTGGCGCTGGCAAAACGGATTTCCTACTGCGCCGCTGCAAAGGGCGCGTTTTCTACACCCTACCCTTTCAGGCTTCTATTAACGCTATGTTCGACCGCA
>JANWVR010000101.1 GCA_025056735.1 Saprospiraceae bacterium | reverse complement strand
ATGCTGCCTGTCTGTAACGCTCAGGATATAAAATCCATTCTGCAGCGCGCTTAGATCAAGGGCATAAAACCCGACCGATGGCGCTATGCGCTCGGTGCGCAGCATCCTCCCCGCCAGATCAGTCACAGACACATGCCATTGCTCTTCGCTTGGCACGACGCGCCAAGCCAGTTGCAGGGTCTCGCCGGCGGGGTTGGGATAAACCCTCCAGTCCCATTCATCGGTATAGCGTTCTACCACATTCGGTTGTTGCAGGGGCGGCGTTTCACCCTCCGGTATCCACAATTCGAAACGCTGGCCGGTGAGCAAGCCCAACAGGCTGCGCGCATAGTCGCGTACAGGCCCTTTGCCCAAGGCGACACCTTCCAGATAATTGCGATCAGTGGCAGAAAGCTCGTAAGACTGCGGATTTTGTAAAAACGCCAGATTGATCAATTGCACATTGCGGAATTGGAGGTCAAACATGTCGTTGGCGGGCATTTGTTGCAACCACGAGAGCGCGCCGGTATAGTCGCGCCGGGAAGTGCGCAACCCAAATATGCCCCAGTCTGCCGCCTTACTTTGCTCGCCGGCCAGCAGATTTTCGGCCCGTTGATAATTTGCACTGTCTAATGCCGCTTGTACCAAATGCTGCAGCAGAGCCGCTTTTTGTTGTTGCAACTGGTGATACCAGACTGCCGAATCCACCTGGGAAGGCATCGAATTGCCAAAAGATGCCAGCAATTGCCGGATGGCTTGTAAATCTGTTTCTTTGGGGGTGGGCGACAGCAAAGGTATGCCGCCAAATTCCGCACATCCAAATGCTTGGCTGTTCGGCGGCGTAAAATGCTTTGAATAATTCCCCGGATTTAAAGGCTCATGCTTACAGTCGGCGTGCTCTCCGCCGCGGTAGAAATAACGGAAATGTTGCGTGTTGCCGACGGTTGCAATGTCGGGCTTGGTGCCCGGATTAGTGAAGCAGTTGTCGGCAGGCATTACAGAAGTACCCTGTACGGGGAAGATGGAGCCGGGTATCGAAAACAAGCCGGGAATACCAATTTCGGCTACTGCCAGGTCGGAGCTGCCGGCACCCGGCAGGGCAAACTTATTTTGCCAAAAGTTGAGCTTGTGGTTGTCGCCGGCAGCTAAGGCGCCCCATCGTCCTGAGTTCTCAAACCGGTTGCAAAGAGCCGTGCTGAAAAACATACTGTTGTATCCACTGTGAAACATTAACCCTCCTACACTCATTGGTCCCGTAAATCTATTACCGCCAATACGGTAATAACTTGGGCCGCCTATAGCTACTCCGATCTGGCCACCAATAAACTCGTTGTTGATGATATCAAGTGAATATACCTGACCATTCTGCAAGCCACCTGCTGACTGGCCTACAATATGGTATTGATTATTCCAGAAGATATTTTCTGGCACAGCAGCCGCGCCAATAATGGCCGATGCATGTGAGAGGGGATAAGTAGCTTCTACTGATATGCCTCTTTCGTTACCCCAGAAGATATTCCTGTTGGTTACCTTGATTCTGGCATCGAAAACCCGAATGGCCTCAAAGTCGTAAGCCGAAAAGGAGCATTCGCTAAACTCAATGCCATCAGTACCCCAAATCCATACCCCTTGCGTGATGTCAATGTCATCTATGTTGCTCCAGAAATCGGTGTCAATGAACCTGCTTTTGTTGGGAAAGGCGTAGGGCATAAAATCCAGGTCGCGGAAGTTGTTGCGGAACTTGCCTTCGTTGGCATACACTAAACCGCCCCAGAGTTCTTGAGGCATATCTCTGCCGGCTGATACGCCAATCTCCGCCCATTCAATAGTACCGCCTTTGAGCAATACTACCTGCCCTGGCTGAGCATTGTTGTTCAGCGGCGGAAGTGGTCCTAACAGAGCAATGTCGGGCTGTGCCAATGCGCTGTTTCCTTCTACCTGAATGCCTTTCCAGTGGGGGTCATTACAACCGCCGCGAGTGACGACACCTCCTTGACTAATGACCAAGCGAGCGTTGCGCTCCACGAGGATTTTGGCTCCTTGCGGCATGCCTATTTTTGCTTGGATAATCAGTTCTGAACCGGCATGGACGTGAATATCGCCAGGCATGTTCCTATCAATATTGAAGAGTGTGTTAGTGTTAATATGCGTAGTTGGCCCTAATCCTGAGGCTTTGCACCTGTTGGAGTTTAAGATAGCATTTCGTGGCCCCCCTGGTTCAAAGGTTGCTCGCATGCGTGCTTTTTGCCCGTGCGTGAACATAAACATGCAATTGTCATTAACATAATCCATATAGTTCATGAACATATCGCCATGCGGCCCATTGGAACAACTTATGTGAGGAAAGGATGGGCAACCAAAGTTTGGACCATCTTGATTGGGCGTATCATCAACCAAGTCGCTATTGTCGCAACCACTTGCCCTCCATATATGGAAAAGGTTGAGCCAATGACCGACTTCGTGAGTCGCAGTGCGTCCTAAATGAAACGGGGCAGTGGCCGTCCCGATAGTCCCAAAATATCTGTAGTCCACAACTACTCCATCAGTATTGGCGGGTCCGCCGGGAAATTGAGCATAGCCCAGTGGGTCAGAGTTCATGTTGCATACCCAAATATTTAAGTATTGGTCTCTATCCCAGGCATCCAAACCGCCCTGACTTTCAAATTTCATATCGTTTATATCTGGATTGAATACAGTTTTGTTTGTCTGCCTGCGCCGGATGCCTGTTGTAGGGCATCCGTTAGGGTCGCGCCTGGCCAGGCAAAAGTTAATCTGGCAATCGGCTCTCAGTGGAGCAAAAGCAGCAGGTGTGTTCGCTGCATCAGCATTCAACAGGCGGAAATCTGCGTTTAAAACGTCTATTTGGCTTTGAATTTGAGCATCAGAAATGTTTTCTGCTGCTGTGCGCCATAGTACATTGACCACAACAGGGATAGTAATTACCATATTCCCAGTATCTTTCGCGCCTTGTTTTTCCTGTATTCGCTTTTCCAATTCTTCAAGTACCTGTCGCATTAAAGGTTCGTTTTCAAGTTGTCTTTGCGCTGAACGCCCACTTTCCCGCCGTGCGACCGCTCAGGGAGTATGGACGGGAAAGTAGAGTTAGCGGAACGATGTTGCTTTTCACCCTCATAACTACTAGCAAAGATGCAGTCTTCAAACCAAAAATGCAAGCGCCTTAGCCTACTTTTTTTGCTATTTGGCGACAAAACAGCACCCTCCTCGAAGCATTTCCTTCACCGCAGAGGGCGCCGAGGGCCGCAGGGAAACCCAGAGCGCATAGCACCGCGAAAGTGCAGGTGAAAAGCCTGGCTGAGTCAATGAACGAAGCGAAAAAGGGAAAAACGTTTTCCTCTGATCTTCTGAGTCTGTTGGTGTTCTGTTGGGTCTTTCGTGTCTGGCCCGGCCTTGGCGGCCTCTGCATGGCGGTGGATTGTACGGGTCGTGTATCTGTCGTGATTGAGGCGGTCTGTTCGGCGCTGTTGTGGTGTCGGTAGGTCAGGTCGGCGGGTGTACTTGTGTGCGGCATCCGTGCGGTGCTGGACGGTCGGGCGTGTTTGGGTGTGCTCGTTAGCGTCGTGGGCGTGTCTGCGTCGTTTGATAATTTCCGCTCAACTCTGCTCAACCGCAACAAACGGCGAGACAAGATATGCATTGCGCCATTCTATTGATCGTGGGTTGCGTGTAAGCAACTATGCGCACTGCTTAGCCCCTCTTGCGCATGGCGCGGAACGCAAGGGGGCAAACTCAGGGCCATTTGAACGGTGGGAGGTAAAATGGGTACATAATCTCGGTTGGGAAAAAGTGAACGTTTTTTTAATGAGTGCTTCTGGGTATAAAGATAAGCGCTTTTCTCAATTGTCAAGCTTTTCAGCGATTTTTTTTCAAATTTTTTCGCCAGGTTGATATTAGTGCACGAGAGATGGTGGAGATATTGTGCCATTTATTTGATTTTCAGTGGTTTGCATATTCTTGGTGCAGAGTTGGTCGAATGGGCTTTGGATTTTTTTCCATCCGTTGTGGGTGATGTGGGTGTAGATTTGGGTGGTTTCGGGGCTGGCGTGTCCGAGGAGTTCCTGGATGTACCGTAGGTCGGCGCCTTGTTCAAGGAGGAGGGTAGTGAGGGAGTGGCGTAGAATGGTAACGTCGGAGGGCGGGGCCACCTGGTGTTCCACCCAGCTGAAGCGTTTGTAAAATTCGACGACGGGCGGCCATCGTTCCGGCGGAATCGCCGATACTTGCACTCAGAAACGCCCTTATTCTGGTCATGGCGTGTGCCTCTCGGGTGTATGCCGCGCATAGTCGAGTGTTTTTTGTTCCTTATCTGCATTTGAACTATTTGTGTACTCAAGATCTTTCACAATTAATTCACCATACCGATTATATGAAAAAGAGCCTTCTATTCCTCGCTTTTGCAACGCTTCTTCAGGACGTTGCTTTTGCCCAGAGCGCCAAAACGACGCCTCCTGCCGACGGCCCGCAACCGGCGCCCGAACGGCTTCGGCTCAACCCCTGGCCCGGTCGTTTCAGCGTTCCGTTGGCCGAGCCGCCTCTGATGCCCGAGGCCTTCCCATTTCGCCCGATTGGCGTCTTGCAGTTGCCTGAGTCGCCCGCTGAAGCTGCAGCGGTAGAGCGCACGCTGGATGCCGAGAGCGGGCTGCCTATCTGGTTCAGTGGGCGGGTGAAAACCGCTGACGCTGCCGAAGCCAACCGTCCCATCGAACAGCGCGCACTGGCTTACCTGGCGGCGCTGCGCCCCAATGGCATCGAGCACCCGGAGGCGGAGTTCGTCCCGCGCCGGGCGCACCAGGACGAGCAAGGTGCCTGGCACGTTCGCTTAGAGCAGGTGTATCAGGGGGTGCCCGTGTATGGCGCAGAGGTGATTGCGCATACGCAAAACGGCGCCTTCGCCATGCTCAATGGCCGTTACTATCCGACGCCGCAGCTGGCCACCACCATGCCTACGATCAGTGCCGAAGAAGCCCTCCAGCGGGTTCGCGCTCACGTAGGACCGCACAAAACGGACTGGACCGATGACGAACGCGCCTTAGTAGGCGGCCAGGAAGTCCGCACTGAATTAGTCATCTATCATCTCGAACGCCGACTCGACGCCGAGCGCCTCGCCTGGGTGGTTACCCTGTACGCTGACCTGCTTCATCGCAAAGTCTATTTCGTAGATGCGCACGACGGCAGCATCCTCCACCACTTCGACCACACCTGCCGTATCGCACCCTTCCATGGCACCTCAGCGCCAACGCTGAGCACTGCGCCAGCGCCGCGCGCCCACACGCACGACGCTATCGCTGCCGGAAACGGCAACCCGGTAACGGGCAGCGGCTTAGACCTGAGAAACATCAACCGCACCTTCGGCGCCTGGCAAATCGGCTCCAACTACTACATGGAAGACGCCAGCAAGCCGATGTTCAATGCCGCCGCATCGCAAATGCCTAACAAACCCGTGGGCGTAATCGTTACGCTTAATGCCAAAAACACCACGCCCTCCAAACCCAATACGTTTGACTATACCATCGTCATTTCCAACTCAACGGTGTTCAACAACAGAAGCGCTGTGAGCGCCCACTGGAATGCTATCCAAAGCCACGACTACTTCCGCAGCACCCACGGGCGCAATTCCATTGACGGCAAAGGCGGCAACATCATTTCGTTCTTCAACGTCGCCGACGACAACGGCGGCCCCATGGACAACGCCTATTGGAATGGCTTCGCCATGTGGTACGGCGCGGGCAACACGTTCTTCTTCGACTTGGCGCGCGGTCTCGACGTAGGCGCCCACGAAATGGGCCATGGCGTCATCGAAAATACGGCTAATCTGGAGTACCAGTATGAAAGCGGCGCGCTCAACGAGTCCTTTGCCGACGTCTTTGGCGCCTGTGTAGATCGCGGCGACTGGCTCATCGGCGAAGACGTGGTGCGCCCGGGCGCTACGCCCAACAACTGCTTGCGCGATATGCAGTTCCCCAACAACGGCTCGCCCGCGCAACCCAAGCATATGAGCGAAAAGTACGTTGGCCCCCAAAATAACGGCGGTGTGCATATCAATTCCGGCATCGTCAATCGCGCCTTTGTGCTCTTCGCTACCCATTCTGCTGTGGGCTTAGACAGAGCCGAGCGGGTGTACTACAAAGCCCTGCGCGACTACTTGGTCAAGTCCAGCCAGTTCATTGACTGCCGATTGGCCGTCATTCAGGCCGCCACCGACCTTTATGGCAGCGCAGTAGCCAACGCCGCTGCCAATGCGTTCGCTACCGTGGGCATCGGTGGGGGACAGCCCACCAATCCCTTCGGGCTGCTGAAAGAAAACCCGGGAGTCGGCCTCATCGTCTCTAAAACAAACAACGGCGCCCTGCTCGACCTGCACCGTGACAACGGGCAGTACGTCGGTACCCTCTACAACGGCGGCGTGGCCAGCCGACCCAGTGTGTCGGACGACGGCAAACAAATCGTCTTCGTCAACAGCGAAGGGCACATCATCGCCATAGACCTGCAGAATGTGGCCCCCAACCTCTTCTATCAAGTAATCCAACTAAGCCAGTTCCCTGAATGGCGCAATGTGGCTATCTCGAAAAATGGCCGCTTTTTAGCCGCACTCACCGATGTAGCCGACAACCGCATCTACGTATTCGACCTGGGCGACCCGGTAGGTAATTCACGCGCGTTTACCCTGCACAATCCCACCTATTCGCCTACCGGTCAGACGACCAGCGAAGTGCTCTATGCCGACGTGCTGGAGTTCGACTACTCCAACCAGTACATCATGTACGACGCTTTCAACCGCTTAGTCAGCACCACCGGGCAAATTTTGGAATACTGGGACATCGGCTTTATGCGATTCTGGCAAAACAACGCCTTCACACCTGCCTCCCCGCCCATTTCCAAGATGTTCAATAGTTTGCCGCCGGAGTCCAGTGTGGGCAACCCTGTGTTTTCGCAAATGGCGCCCTTCGTTATTGCTTTTGACTACGTGGACGGCCTGAACGACGACTATCACATACTGGGCGCAAATGTGCAAACGGGCGACGTGGACTACCTCGTGGCCTACAACGGCGTGCTGGGCTGGCCCAGCTACACGCGCACTGACAATACGCTGCTCTTCGAGCGCCGTGTAAGCAACCAGTACAACCTCTACCAGCGCACAGTAGCGCCCAATCGCATCCAGGGCACGGGCGCCTCGGCGCCGTTGGTCATCTCCGCCCACGACTGGGGCCGCTGGTTTGGCTTCGGCACGCGCAGCCTGCAGGTAAGCGCGCCCACCCTCGACGCCGCCGCACTGCAACTGACGGCCAGCCCCAACCCCGCCACCGACGCCCTGCGCCTGAGCTTTGAACTGCCCCAAAGTAGCCCCGTGCGCGCTGAGGTGACAGACCTGCTCGGCCGCACCACGCGCACGCTGGCGCAAGAACTGACCGCTGGAGCCCAGCAACTCGACCTCGACCTGCAAGGGCTGCCCGCCGGCACGTATGTCGTGCGCCTGTGGGCAGGCAGCGCTACGGCGGCGCTGAAGGTGGTGAAACAATGAGCAAACTCGTTCCCTATCTAGGGCGAGCGACCGGCAAGCCAGCGTGGCAGGGGCTGCGCTGGCTTTGCTTTTGGGGGCTGGCCAAACAAGTTTGGCGGCTACTTGGCCAAACAAGTTTGGCGGTTACTTGGCCAAACAAGTTTGGCGGTTACTTGGCCAAACAAGTTTGGCGGCTACTTGGCCAAACAAGTTTGGCGGTTACTTGGCCAAACAAGTTTGGCGGTTACTTCAAACAAGTTTGGCGGTTACTTGGCCAAATAAATTTGGCGGTTACTTCAAACAAGTTTGGCGGTTACATGGGCATGTGGCGTATCCACTGCCGGATGAGTTCGATGCCTTCGCGATGGGGCAGTTGGCGGCCCAGTTCGGGCATGCGGATGCCGGGATCGTCTTGCTCCATGCGGTATAGGAGGATGCTTTCGTGCGGTTTTCCGGGAGCGATGCTGTATTTTCGGTTGCCGCTGCCGCGTCCGGCGGCCACGGGTGGTTTGCCGATGCCCAGACGCATGGGGTCAGTTTGCGTGGCTTCTAAGAAGAGGCCGCTGGTGCTGGCAGGGCCACGTGGGTTGTGGCAGTGGGCGCAGTTGGCGTGCAAGTAGGCGCGGGCGCGGGCGTCTAAGGGGAGGTTTGGGTTTTCATAGTCGGCCAACGGCGTTATGGCGGCCAAGGTGTTAGCATCGGCGCCCTCCAGACGGCCTTCGGCGCTCCAGCGTTCGAGCGGGCTACCGTCGGGCGTGCCGTTGCGGTGCAGTTGTTCAGCGCTGACGCCGATGGGCACGATGTGACCGTCGGTGGCATGGCAACCCTTGCACTGGTTCAGGTTAGGCGCCTGATAAGAAAGAGTGCGGCGTTTGCCGGAGGCGTCCGTCCAGGCAATAGGCAGCTCAGCGCCAGCTACTTCGAGCAGGGCGTCGGTTTGCTCGGCGTTCCACACGTAGGTCAGGGCTTTCCAACCGTTGGTTTCGCGCATCAGCAGACGGGTTTCTACAATGCGGCGGCCCAGTTCGGGCTTTCGACCGTCGTTGAAATAGAAAAAGTTTTTGATGATGAAACTTCCCACTGGAAAATCGAACGGCCCGTTGGGTCGGAAGCCCATGCGTGCGCCTTCTGGAAGGGCGATGAAACGGGCTTTTTCGGCGTAATCGCTAAAGAGCGCCGCGTTGACGGTGTAGGCAAATACCCCCTCTGCGGGCTGCAGGTCCGCCAAAGGGCCGATAAAAAAGCCGTATTCCGACAGGCGCTGCTTAGGCTTAGGGGGCGCATCGGGGCGGCTAAATGCCGCCAACAGCATTAGCGCGGCCATTGA
The DNA here is from genome assembly GCA_025056735.1 of Saprospiraceae bacterium. Lineage (GTDB taxonomy): Bacteria > Bacteroidota > Bacteroidia > Chitinophagales > Saprospiraceae > M3007. The sequence continues at coordinate 14,109 of JANWVR010000101.1, read as the reverse complement.
GGCGAGGGCGGCGAGGCAGAGCCTATTCGGGCCGGGGCAAAAGCGGTAGAGAGCAGTCATGCGGTGTGCAGTCGGTGGTTATATTTTTAAATCCTTGTGCTGCTTTTACATTGGCAAAGGAGCCGTTGGCATTTTGCTGAAGGCAAATGCGAGCGTAGGGCGCGCTGGGGTCGGCAATGCCGTCGTACACGATGCGCGGCGGGCGGCGACCAAATTTGAGCCAGAGCAGGAAGCCCAAGCGATGGCGCCACGTGGGCCGGCATTTGTCGGCAGAGTAGGTATTGCCGTGCAGGTACACGTCAGCGGGGTAGGGCGAATATTCCTTGTCCTGGATGGGCGTCTGAGCGATGTAGTAGCTGACGATGGCCGTAGGCGCTGTGCGGTTGTGGAGCACGGTGTTTTCGGCGATTTCTACCTGGCGCGTGGCGAGCACCATGATGCCGGTGCCGGGCGGCACTTTGGCCACGATGTTGCCTCTGGGGGCGAAGTTTTTGTGGTTATTGTGCAGCACGTGGTTTTTCCATACCAACACGCGGCCGCCTCGCTTTTTGGGCAGGTCGGGCAGGTCAAAGATCAGGATGCCGCCGGTGTTGTCGCGGGCGGTATTGTTCCACACCCAGGCGTTGGTGGTGTTTTCAATTTCGATACCGGCCACGTTGTGGTGCGCTAAGCACTCGGTTACCCAGACGCTGTCGGACTGGCCCACGTAGATGCCGGCGTCGGAAGCGCCAATGGCGGTGCAGCGTTCGATGCGCACGCGCTGGCACTGCACCGGATAGAGGGCGTAAGAGCCGTTGGTTTTGCGCGGTTTGCCCGTCCATTGGGCCGTGAGGTCGCGCAGGGTCAGGCCATTGACTTGCTGGGCCTTCAGCAGGTCGCCCCGGCTGTCCTCGAGGGTTAGGCCTTCCACTACAATGTCGGAGGCGTTAGTGATTTTGAGGCCCTCAGCCCCCTGCTTTTGGCCGCGAAACGACAGCACCGTTCGCTCGGCGCCCGCGCCGCGCAGGGTAACGCTCCGCTTGCCGTCGAGCCACAGAGTGTTGGTCAATTCGAAGCGCCCGGCGGGGAGTTCAACGGTTTCGCCGTCTTCGGCTAAGATGAGGCGGCTCTGCCATTGCTTTTCTACATCGGGCTGGGCCAGGCACAGGGCGGCCCACCCGGAGAACCACAACAGGACACTGATACGAAGGTACGACATAGGAAGACGCTGATGGAATACCGACAGCGGGTTGCCGGGCTTTTGGAGCGCCCGATACTGCGGTTGATGCAGGCGCTAAAGTACACCAACGGTTGGTCAATGGCGCAGCCGAGTTCCAGTGGTTGCTCTGTTTTGTTTTATTTTTGTGGCCAAAATGAGGAGCGGCACAAAGCCTCAACGGCTGTCTGCTGTTTTTCAACCGTTTGCTCTCCCGTTTTTTTTATGACCAACCGCACGATCCGAAGAGTTATCATCCTGGGCGCGCTTACCGTCATGGGCCTGCTGTCGGTGCAGACCTATTGGGTGGTGCGCATGTGGGATTTGCAGGAGCAGGACTTCGACCGTCGCGTGCGCCAGGCCCTGCTGGAAACCGCCCGCGATCTGGCGCGCATTGGCCTGTTCGTGCTCGAAGACGCCAACCTCATCCAGCAGGTGCAGTCCAACTATTACGTCGTCAACATCAACAACCAGTTCGACGAAGCCTCGTTGGAGTTTTATCTGCAAAAAGCCTTTGAAAAACAAAGCTTGCGCGAAGACTTTCAATACGGTATTTTCGACTGTTCCAGCAACCAGATGGTCAGTGGACGTCTGGTTAAATACAAAAAAAAGGCGGAAAGCGATGCCAGTACGCAGCTCCAGGCGCCACTGCCCGCGCACCACGACAGCGATTTTATCTATTACTTCGGCGTGCGCTTTCCGAACAAAGAGGTGAACATCCTGGCCAACATGTGGGTGGTAATTGCCTTCACGGTGTTGGTGTTCTTAGCCGTGCTGTTTTTCATTTACACCATTGGCGTCATCCTCCGGCAAAAGCAGCTTTCCGAACTCCAACGGGATTTTATCAACAACATGACCCACGAGTTCAAGACGCCTATCGCCACCATCAACATCTCGACCGACGTCTTTTTGCAAAGCCCGGTCATCCGGAACGATGCCCGTCTGTCGCGCTATGCCGGCATCATCAAGGAGCAAATCATGCGCCTCAATACGCAGGTGGAAAAGGTGCTCCAGCTGGCGAAAATCGAGCGCGACCACGTGCAGCTCAACCTCGAAGAAGTGGACGTAGCCGACCTCGTCCGCGGGCTACAGCCGTCTTTAGAAATGAAAACGGAAGAGAAAAAGGGCACGCTCGAACTCAAGTTGCACACCGACCACGCCTGCGTGCGCGCCGACCGCCTGCACCTGACCAACATCCTGCACAACTTAGTGGACAACGGCGTCAAGTACTCCAAAAACGCTCCGCACATCGAGGTCGAGCTCATGCCCGTCAACAGCCACGTGGTGCTCGCCGTCCGCGACCACGGCATCGGCATCGCGCCCGAACACCAGAAGCATGTCTTCAAAAAATTCTACCGCGTGCCCACGGGCAACGTGCACAACGTCAAGGGCTTTGGGCTGGGCCTATACTATGTGCAAACCATCTGCCGCGAACACCGCTGGAAGCTGCACTTGGACAGCGAACCCGGACGCGGCACCACCATAAGCATTCACATGCCCTTAGCCAACGGACACGCATGAGCGCGCCCGATTTCGTCGTCGCTGGCAGCCCCATCTGGCTCGGCCCCCTCGACCAAACGCTCCTGCCCTGGATAGAGACCCATCGCACGGCTTACTCGGCCCTCTTTTTGCTGGCCGACGCCAAAGCCGTCCCCGCAGGACAGGCCGCTCTTCAGGCCCTGGCCCAAAGGGAGAGCAACCTGCATCCGTGCCGCCTCGATTTATCTCCTTCGCCCACCTATCAACCCGGCGACGCCGAAGCCAGCAAGACCTTAGCAGTCTGTGAGCGCGTCTGGAAGGCTATGGTGGACGCTCAACTCGACCGTCGGGCTTTAGTACTCGTCCTGGGAGGCGGCGTCCTGGGCGACTTAGGCGGCTTCTGCGCGGCTACCTACAAACGTGGCATTGACTTCGTCCAGATACCCACTACTTTGCTGGCCATGACCGACGCCGCCCTTGGTGGGAAGGTGGGCATCAATTTTCACGACATCAAAAACGTCCTTGGCGCCTTCCGCCAACCCGCAGCTGTCTTCGCCGACCCGGCCTTCCTCAACACGCTGCACCCGCGCGAATTGCGCAGCGGCCTGGCCGAAGTGGTCAAGCACGCTTACATTGGCTCGCCCGAACTCCTGCAGGAGTTGCAGGAAAACCACCACCTGCTGAAGGCGCCAGAGGAGGCCAGCGCTGAGACATGGAACCGCCTGCTTCGCCGTTCCATCGCCGTCAAGGCGCGCATCGTTAGCGAGGATCCGCTCGAAGGCGGCCTGCGCGCTTTGCTTAACTTTGGGCACACCTTCGGGCATGGCTTGGAAAGTTACTTTCTCAGCATCGGGAAACCGATTACCCACGGTGAGGCTATCGCGATGGGCATGCTGTGCGAATTAGACGACCCTACGCCCGCCGACGTGGCGCTGCTCCGACTGCTGTTGCCGCCGGCGCCCTTGGCCCAGGCGCCCTGGTTGCGGGTGTGGGAGCGGATGCAACACGACAAGAAAAACGAGCATCGCCAGATAATCGCGGCAACGCCGGGCGACGCGCCGTTCGCGTTGCGCAAAACGGCCCTATCGCCCCAAGAAGCCCAACGCCGCTGGCAGCGCTGCCTTCGCCTGTTGGGCGAGCTTCAGTAGCGCACCTTATCCGCTTTTTCGCGCCAGAGCGCAAACACGGCTAACGCCTCCTCGCGCAGCAGCGGCGTCATTTCAATACGGCGCTCCTGGAGCGGCGCTGCCATTTCTTGATAGATAAAAGCGTCGTCGAAGTCAATGGCTGCGGCATCGTGGCGCGTGCAGCCAAAGAACACTCGGGCCGGCCGGGCCCAATAAATGGCACCCAAGCACATCGGGCATGGCTCGCAGGAAGTGTAGAGCACACAGCCTTCGAGCTGAAAGCTGCCCAGACGGCGGCAGGCCTCCCGAATGGCGACTATTTCGGCGTGGGCCGTCGGATCGTTGGTGCTCGTTACGCGGTTGTTGCCCACCGCGATGACCTGGCCGTCCTTAACGACAACCGCGCCAAACGGGCCGCCTTCGCCGTTGGCCATACCGCAGCGCGCCTGTTCAATGGCTAAACGCATAAAGGACTCGTGTACGCTGGCGTGCTCTTGCATACGTAGCAGTTTTGGGCTGGCGACTCGCGCGCCCGCTGATGAGAGAGACTGCAAAGAAACACAAAGTGCTCCTGCAAACGCGAAACGCTCGCTTTCCTCTGCTCAAAAACTGGGCAAGACCCTTTGCCAACCTTTGCGGCGCTTTACCTTTGGCCCGCCCGACAAATGGGCAGACGGCAGAACCTGATTTTTTTATTAAAAACAAAACCTGTTTTCTTTCATGCACTTCCCTGACAACTGCAGATACACGGAAGACCACGAGTGGATCCGCTTAGAAAGCGGCAACATTGCCTACGTGGGCATCACAGATTTTGCCCAAAGCGAACTGGGCGAATTGGTGTATATCGAAGTGGATACCGTCGGGCAAACCATCGAGGCCCACGGCGTCTTCGGTACGGTGGAGGCTGTGAAAACGACGTCCGACCTATTTATGCCTGTAAAGGCAACGGTGCTGGAATTCAACGCCGACATTGACGACTCCCGCGGCGGCAATCCAGCGCTTATCAACGAAGACCCGTACGGCAAGGGCTGGATTGTCAAAGTGGAATTGGCTAACCCAGAGGATCTCAACGCGCTGATGGACGCCGCCGCCTACCAGGCGCATTTAGCCTGACGAACCCGCATTCCTCGTGCAATTCTCGAGCCTGGCGCAGAACGGTTTTGAACGGAGAAGCGTTCTGAGAGATGCCTTTACCGCCCTTCTGGCCGGTTTTGTGTCGTCCTTGTGGTTGAATACGCAGTTGCGTTTAGAGAAAGGCGTTCTGACTGCGAGTTTTGAGCGGTGCAGTGCTTTTGGAGAGTTCTGGTTTTCAGGGCGCCTGTTCAGGTTATGCTTGCGGAACCTGCCTTTGAGGCCTCGCATTTTTTCCTGAAATACGTTCTATCCATGCCGCGCCTGCAATGGTCTGTAGAGCAATACGCTGAAGGCATCCGCGCTGGCGACCGCGTTGCGCTGGGGCGCGCCATTACGCTTATCGAAAGCACACGGCCCGACCACCAGGCGCTGGCCCAACAACTGTTGCAACAACTGGCCAACAGCCCTGGTGCCGACACCCTGCGCATTGCCATCACCGGAGCACCCGGAGTGGGTAAGAGCTCGTTTATCGAAGCCATAGGCATGCACTTAGTGGAGCAAGGTCAGCGCGTGGCTGTGCTGGCCATTGACCCATCCAGCGCCGTTAGCGGCGGCAGTATCCTGGGCGATAAAACGCGCATGGAGCGCCTGTCGGCCTCTGAGCACGTTTTCATCCGGCCCTCGCCTTCGGGCAGCTCGCTCGGTGGCGTGGCCCGCAAAACGCGCGAAACCATTCGCATAGTAGAGGCCGCCGGCTATCCGACGGTGCTCATTGAGACGGTGGGGGTAGGTCAGTCTGAAATCGCTGCCCGACATATCGCTGACATTTTCCTGCTCTTGCTGTTACCAGGCGCGGGCGACGAGCTGCAGGGCATTAAGCGCGGCATTGTCGAGATGGCCGACCTGCTGGTGGTGAACAAGGCCGACGGGGAACGCCTGCAACTGGCCCGCCAGGCCCAGGGCTATTACCTGAATGCCGTGCGCCTGCTGCCCTCTCACCCCAGCGGCTGGACGCCGCGCGTGTTAACCTGCAGCAGCACAGAAGGCTCTGGCATCGCCGATGTGTGGCAGGCCGTGCAGGAGTGCTCGCGCCAATTCCACGACAGCGGCTACTTTACTCAACAGCGTCGGCAACAGGCGCTCTACTGGCTCCGCGAAAGCATCCAAAACGGTCTGCAGCAGCATTTTTATCAGCATCCCAAGGTGCAGGCACTGCTCCCTGCTTTAGAGGCTGACGTCGCTGCTGGTCGGCTGTCGCCTTTTGCTGCGGCGGAGCAAGTGCTGGCAGCCTATTACTCGACCATGCGCTAAAAAGCCAGCAAGGTTTTCGTCCGCCTTTCCCGTGCTCTGCTCATTACTGGCATCCTCGCCAACGATAATCTCGAGCCGGTTGGTTAGATAACCGCCGATTTTTTCATTTCACAGGTGTAAGCAGTTGAGCGGAGTTAGCCGCCTTGCGATGCGGCTCTGCTGTCTGAAATGGCCCGCCAGTGGGCGCTGTGTTACCTTTCGTTGCTCTCCTTGTGCGGCAAAGAATGTCCTTTTAAAAAACATTACATACGCTTTATGCTGCCTTCACGCGCAGGTAATGCAGGAGGGTCTTATTTGCTCAAAAATTTTTTCACTATGGCCTTTCAACGCATTTCCATGGCGCCAGAAGATCTTCTGGCTGCCTTTCAGCGCGCGGTAGAGCCGCTCCTGTATCCCAGTGAGACCGATGCCCCCATCGAGGTGATGCACCTGACGGTGGAACAGGTCGGCGAAGCCATTTCCGAACAGGACCTGAAGCGTCTTTTTTACTCCGAAGAGAACGGTCAGCCCGCTGTCCAGGACATCCGCTGGGCTGAGGCTAATCGGTGGGAGAGCAACGGCACGAAGGAGTTCTTTCGAGACCTGACCGACGTCATCACGACCTATCCGGACAACACCTTCACGGTGCACCATCCGGCGCATCGCGACCTGGCCCACTCGTGGCGTCAGCTGCGCGACCTGTTCTTCGACCACTTGGTGCGCCAGCGCTACTTCCGCGCCCAACTGGCCGAGCCCGACTCGGCGCGCGCCGACCTGTACCTCATCGGTCGCCACCTGCACATTGAATTTAACCCGGACACGAACGAAATCCAGACGAAAGAACTCGACTGGTTTGCGCTGAAGACGTACGTCATCGAAACGTAGTCGGCCCGCAACGACGGGTGATTGCCGGGACAACAAGCCCTGTGGCAACAGATTTTTTGAGCATTTGGCGGCAGAACCCACATGCCTGAACAATGGCGCGCCGGAGTGAGCGTTAAACGCTTGCTTCGGCGCGCCGTCTTAAGCGCCGTACGAATGCCTGAAAACGCATGCACGACTCCCTTGCTCAACGCCGTTTGCAACACCTGTTTTGGCGCGCCGGCTTTGGCCCGGCCTCATCCGAATGGCCCGCCTGGCTGCGCCGCCCTGAAGAGGTGTGGTGGCCTATGCTGCGCCGCCTGTCGGCCCAAGACCCTGGCGAGCTGTTCGTAACCGACGACGTGGTGCGCGGCCTGTTCATGGGCGTGGGCGAATTTGCCCGCGTCGAAGAGCTGACTCCAGAGGAGCGCCGGGAGCGCCGCGCCCAAAGCCGCGATTTGCTTCAGGGCCTCAATCTGTTGTGGCTCGAGGAGATGACGCTCACGCCTGCCCAGCTGCGCGAAAAAGTCGCCCTCTTCTGGCACGGCCATTTTGCCAGCCGGAATCTGAACATCGTCTTTCAGCAAGACCTGCTGCACGTCATTCGCACGCACGCGCTGGGCAATTTTGGCGACCTGCTGCGCGCGGTGTCCAAGAGCGCGGCCATGCTGGCTTTTTTGAATAACCAGCAGAACCGCAAAGCAAAGCCCAACGAAAACTTTGCGCGGGAGGTGATGGAACTGTTCACCCTCGGGCGCGGCCACTACACCGAAGCGGATATCAAGGAAGCCGCCCGCGCCTTCACGGGCTGGGGCTTCAACGCGAAGGGCGAATTTGTCTTTCGGCAAAATCAGCACGACCGCGGCGTCAAGACGGTGCTGGGCCATACGGGCCGCTTCGACGGCGACGACGTGCTCGACATTCTGCTGGAACAGCGCCAGACGGCTCGCTTCATTGCGCGCAAGATGTACCGCTTCTTCGTCAACGACGAGCGCGTGCCCGAGGAGCGCGTGCTCGGGTTGGCCGACCGCTTCTACGACAGCGGCTACGATATTAGTCTCCTGCTCGACGACATTTTCACGGCCGAATGGTTCTACGACACTGAAAACATGGGCAATCAGATCAAGTCGCCCGTAATGCTGTGGGTCGGTCTGCGGCGCGCCCTGCCCATGACGTTGGACGACCCCGAGGCGCAGCTGCTGTTGCAACGCGCGCTGGGCCAGGTGCTCTTCCACCCGCCCAATGTGGCGGGCTGGCCCGGCGGCCGTACCTGGATTGACGCCACCACGCTCATGCTGCGCCTGCGCCTGCCGCACATCCTCGCCGCCGGCGACGCCATAGACCTCAGTGCCGCCGACGATGACGACATCGCCATGGGACAGGGACGCGCCAGCCGCCTGCGCCGACGCCTGACGGCCGAACTCCACTGGGAACCGCTCTTCGAGGCCTTCGCCCGGACGCCCGACGACGACCTGCTGCCCGCGCTGGCCCGATATCTGTGGCAAACGCCTGCCTCCGACGATCGCCTCGCCGTCGTGCGCAAGCACCTCAACGCGACCTCGCGCGAACAACTGCTCCAGACGGCCGCACTGCAGCTGATGGCGACGCCCGAATACCAGTTGTGCTAACCCAACGTCTTCACTATCTGCCGTATATCCGCATGCTTATCCGACGCCGCACTTTCCTAAAAACAGCTTCCTTAGCCGCCGCCTCGCTGTGGCTGCCGCGCTTCTTGCAAGCCCACGCGCGTCCGGGCGCGTTGCCTGTGCGCGGCAAGGCGCTCGTCGTCGTGCAGCTTAGCGGCGGCAACGACGGCCTCAATACCGTCGTGCCCGTGCGCAACGACGTCTATTACCGCGAACGCCCACGCATCGCCATCAAGGCCGCCGACGCCCTGCGCCTGACGGAGGAAGCCGCCCTGCACCCCGCCCTGAAAGGCCTCAAGGGCCTCTACGACAGCGGCGATCTGGCGATACTGCACAACGTGGGCTACCCCAACCCTGACCGCTCGCATTTCCGAAGCATGGACATCTGGCACAGCGCCAGTCCGGCCCACGAGTACTGGCACACGGGCTGGATAGGGCGTTATCTTGACGCGCAATGCTCTCCGCAGCCCTGCTTAGCGCCTGCCATCGAACTGGGCGACGCCGTCGGCTTAGCCCTCAAAGGCCAACAGCGCAAAGGCATCGCCCTGCGCGAACCCGCCGAGCTGCGCGCCGCCACCCGAAGCGCCTACTTCGCCGAATACGCAGCCACTGGCGCCGCCCATGCTCCCGCCGAAACACCCATCGGGTACCTGTACAAAACTATGACCGACGCCATCGCCTCGGCAGATTACATCTTCGAGAAGAGCCAGGTGAGGCCCTCTACGGCCAACTACCCCGACACGCCGCTGGGGCGGCAGTTCAAAACAGTGGCCTCTCTCCTGCTGAGCGACGCCGACACGGTGGTGTACTACCTGTCGCTGGGCAGCTTCGACACGCACATCAACCAACCCGCCCAACATCAGCGCCTGCTGGGCCAACTCGACGCCGCGCTGGCGGCCTTTGCCGCCGACCTGAAAGCAAACGGACGCTGGAACGACACACTCGTGATGACCTTCTCCGAGTTCGGCCGGCGCGTCGGCCAAAATGCCAGCGGCGGCACCGACCACGGCACGGCCAACCAGATGTTCTTCCTCGGCGGCGCGCTCCGACGCCAGGGCCTGCTCAACACCCTGCCCAACCTGACCGACTTAGACCAGGGCGACCTCAAGTTCGACACGGACTTCCGACAGGTGTACGCCACCGTCCTGGAGCGCTGGTTGGAAGTCAAGCATCCCCCTATTCTGGGACAGGCATTTAGACTGCTTGACTTTATTTGATTTCCAACTCCTGCTGGCCCGCACCTGGCGGCGGCCTCCGGATTGCTTTTTTCATAGCTACACAGCAGAAGCCGATTTTTATCCCAAAAAGAAAACGGCCAGAAAAGGCGGCTGCCGTACTTTGCGCCTCGTCAACCGCTTAGCACATCCTATGACCGTTAAATTCTGCGGCGCAGCGCGCGAAGTAACCGGCTCCTCCCACCTCATCACCTTAGATGACGGCTTCCGCATCCTGCTCGATTGCGGCCTATATCAGGGCGGCGACAACGACGTAGAGGACAGCCCGGTACACGGTTTCAACGAAAAATGGCTCTTCGACCCACGCGAACTGGATTGCCTCATCCTGAGCCATGCCCATATTGACCACACGGGCCGCGTGCCCAAACTCGTGGCCGACGGCTTCCGCGGAACCATCTACGCCACGCACGCTACGCGCGACCTGTGCGCCATTATGCTCTTAGACTCGGCCAAAATACAGGAGGCCGACGCCTACCACGACAACAAGCGCCGCCCTCCCGGTACGCCCGAAAAAAAGCCGCTCTACACCGCAGACGATGTGCATAAGGCGCTAAACCGGTTCGCGGCTTTTGGCTACGAGCAGTGGTTCCACGTCCATCCGCGTGTGCGCGTGCTCTTCCGCGACGCCGGCCACATCCTGGGCAGCGCCTCCGTCACGCTCGAAATTCAACAAGGCGACCGAGTCGTGCGCTTCGGCTTCACTGGCGACATCGGACGACCTAGCCGACCCATCCTGCGCGACCCACAGCCCATGCCCGAAGTGGAATACCTCATCTGCGAAAGCACCTACGGCGACCGCGAACACGAAGCCGCGCCAGCAGAACTGGAGCACCTCTGCCAGGTCGTGCGCCACACTTGCGTCGAGAAAAAAGGCAAACTCATCATCCCTGCCTTCTCGGTGGGCCGCACCCAGGAGGTCGTCTATATGCTCGACCAGCTGCACAACGCTGGACGCCTGCCCAAAGTGCCCGTATTCGTAGATAGCCCTCTGGCCGTAGACGCCACCGATGTCTTCCTGGACCATGCCGAATGCTTCGACCAGGAACTCCACCGCTACATGCTGGAAAACGAAAACCCATTCGGTTTCAAGGAATTGCAGTACATCCGCTCTGTGGAGGCCAGCAAGCAACTCAACCACATCCAGAAGCCCTGCATCATCATCGCCGCCTCAGGCATGATGAATGCTGGCCGTATCCGGCACCACCTGTTCAACAATATCGAAGACTGGCGCGCCACCTTCCTCATCATCGGTTATTGCGCGCCCAACACGCCCGGCGGCCTGCTGCGCGCCGGCGCAAGAAGCATCGAAATCTTCGGTGAACATAAACAAGTACTGGCCGAAGTGGAGGTGATGGACTCCTTCAGCGCCCATGCCGACCGCACCGAAATGCTCCAGTTTTTAGAAAATCAGCGCGGCACTGTCCGCCAGATATGGCTCACACACGGTACGTTCGACCGCCAGCAAAGCTGGCGCGATACGCTGCTGCAACACGGGTTTGCCGCCGTGGAAATTCCAGAATTAGGGCAAGAATATACCCTCTAACGGCGTGCGCCCTCAGGCCTGCGCCGGCGGCGTGTTGAAGTTCATTGGCGGCAGCTGCGGATGCTCTGGCTCTTCAATCTTGCCAAACTGCATCTCGTACTTCTGGATGTTGTCCTTCAGCGCAAACAGCAAGCGCTTGGCGTGCTGCGGCGTCAGAATAATGCGCGCCTTCACCCGCGCTTTGGGCACATTGGGCATCATTCGAATGAAATCCACCACAAACTCAGCGTTGGAGTGGGAAATAATGGCCAGATTGGAGTAAATGCCTTCCGCCACATCTTCGGGCAGCTCAATGTTCAGCGTAGGTTGTGGATGGATGTTATCCGGCATGGTGTCGAGTGTATTTTTTTGAAAATAATTGCGCTTCAGCGAGTCAGATGCGCCACCGCAAAAGCAATTCCAAAAGCGCACGCAAAGGTAAGGCGAAAAATTACTCGGCTCCCGTCCCAAAACGCATTCGAGGCGCTCATTCGAGGCGGAACCTCGCCGGAGCTGAGGAACCCCTCGGGCACGCCAGCCCCGAAACCACCCAAATCTACACCCATATCACCCAAAACGGATGGAAAAAATCCAAAGCCCATTCGACCGACTTTGCACCAAGAATATGCAAACCAATGAAAATCAAATAGATGGCACAATGTCTCCACCATCTTTCGCGCGTTAATATTAACCCGGCGAAAAAATCTTGAAAAAAATCGCTGAAAAACTTGACAACTAAAAAAACGCTTATCTTCGCGTACGAAAACACTCATAAAAGAAAACCTTTACTTCATTATGTACTCATTTTACCTCCCACCGTTTAAATTTAAATGGCCCTGAGTTGCCCCCTTGCGTTCTGCGCCATGCGCAAGAGGGGCCAAGCAGTGCGCATAGTTGCTTATACGCAACCCACGACTAAGTAAAATGGCGGAATGCGCATCCTGTTTAGCTGTTTGTTGCGGTTAAGCAAGATTTATGACTTTTAGCGGCTATTATCAAAATGGTATGTTTTATGTTTAAGAAGGTCATAGTAATATTGATAATTCTAATCTGCTTATTTGCATTCTACAGGTACAAGCAGAATGAGTTTTTAGGGATGAGCGAACCTCAGATGCAAACTAGAGAGAGCATAATTGATTACGCTAACAAGAATGGTATTCTAGGGGATATTTTTATAGCCAAAGACTCTGCATCGCATGAAATATTGTCGCGTTATTTCGATTTTGGATACATATATGTCTTTGATGGGAACAAAAAATTGCTAGATTGTAACATTGAAAGTAGAGGGGGACGCTGCTTTCAAGATATACAAGATGATATATGCAAACAAGTAGAGATTAAAAAAAGAGATAAATTAGATATTGACGGAGTCATGATATGGAATAAGCTTCTAGAAAATGCTGAATGCATAACAGACGGCTGTAAAGGAGAAGGGATTGATTTTAATGAATATGATTATATCATCATTTATCCATGGGTAATGTATTCTAAATCTTGCATTGACGAAAGTTCAATTAGATTTATCAAGTGCTCTATTAATTCTAAATATAGGATCAGGGTAGTAACAGTGAATACAGATTATTGCTCACATTTTTAGGGCGCTAAAGACTTAGGGGCTCCTATGCTAAAAGGCTAATCCTTTGGCTCATCTTCCTGATGGGTCGAGCCAAGAAAATAAGCCCTTGATTTTCAGGTTTTTGCACAGCTAACCGGTCAAGAGAAAACATGAGCCAATCCTTTCAATTGAGTAAAGTTCAATCCTCGATTTTCATGTTCTCACAGATTTCAGAGAAGTCTAGCCGTATAGAAGCATGAAATAGAAAAGTTGCAATGATATTCATGTAAAATTACAATGATAAACTATATATCAACGGTTCGTAAAGAATTAGGCTGCGATTTTTCCAAGGTCATACAGCTTTCGGATTTCGGGATGATTTTTTGTGAGGTTCGGCAACTTAGCGAACACGTCAAAAATTCGGTTGATCATTAGTTCATTGAAATACTGGGTTTTAACGTCGGCCATCGAGAACGGCCCCCGCAGGCTTTTGTCGGTGGAGAAGTAATAGAGGCCAGTTCATTTTTATCCCGGCTGTACCGGCCACGAAGGGACAGGAATAAGCCCAGGTGGTGGAGAAAAAAATGGCTCATGTTCCTGTTGGGCTGAAGACCAAGGCCTGAATAAATCTTACTGTCATCCGCTTCAGGTTGTGCATCCACTCAAACATGGCCACGCAAAGATGTAGGTAGTGCTTGCTCACGCCTTTAAAACGCCTTAAAAAGTTACGCACCTCTGTCCACAAGCCTTCGATCGTATTCGTATGCACTTCGTTGATACCATCGCCATCCTCATCTCGTGCCCATTCGTGGGCCCTATGGCAGACCGTCTTATGCGCTCATGTTGGCGTGCCTACCGGGCCATAGGCCGAATTCTCGTCACTATAGCAGACGCCTTCTTGCGCACAATGAAGGTTTATGGAGGCTTCCACTTCTTCCTTACACGTGTTGTGCAACACCTCCAACCTCACCTGCCCGCTTTGACGACCTACGGCGCCCAAAATGGGTGGGCGATCCGTCTTCCGGGCGCCCTGTCCTTTTTTTTATTGGCACGTCGCCGAGGCGGATCGTCCTTATCCGCATGCACAATGCCCTTTTCGCCAGCATTTTGGTACATCTCATCGCT
>JANWVR010000034.1 GCA_025056735.1 Saprospiraceae bacterium | reverse complement strand
TACACTTTTTTCCCCCGCTTGAGCCAGATACCCCAAGTACGGTCATAGGCATGCACCTCTTCCGTAGGGCCGCGCTCGTTGTACACCGGGTGGCCGGCATTGACCCACTCGAAGATGCCCCCGTAGAGGTTCCATACCTTTTGGAAGCCGGCGGCAAGGAGCTGTTCGGCGATTTTTTCGCTTCGATAGCCCACGGAGCAATATACGACGATAGGCGTACTTTTGTCCACGTCCCTGAGCTTCGACAGGTCGAAGGTTTCATAGCCGACCCAGCGCGCCTGGGCGATGTGGCTCACCTGGTACTCGGGCGCTTCGCGGGCGTCCAGAAACAGGTAATGGGAAGACTGGGCAGCCGCCTGGGTCACGCCCATTTCGGGCACGCTGTGGCTAAGGAGCGTGCGCAGAAGCGTTCGATACGTCCCGCTCTGTACCTGGCCGTGGCCAGCAGTCGCCATCATGAGCAAACCGCCGGCCACGATAGATATTTGAATTCTCATAAGACGCGGCAAAAATCTGCCAGGAGAGCGATTAAAAAGCCAGGTGTGCAAAAAAAAGAAACACCGCTGGCGGCTGGGGGATTCAAACTGTTTTGGCAACACAAAGGGGCCAAAACGATGTATAGAAGGGGGAAACCGGAGTAAGCGCCGAGGGCGAGGGCCAAGTAGATGAAAAAAATCCTACTGCCAATTACGAGCAGTAGGAAAATCAAAACATACTATGAGAAAACTGGAACAAAGATAACGTCGGCTCTTTTCGGCCCACAAGTGCCATTTACGGAACGGCGGGATTTTTCAAGGAAGCGGCGGATTTGCCGGAGTTTTCCAGTGGAAAAGGGCAGCGATGGACTTGTGCTCGACGGTATTCCGGATAGCGCGCGAGAACAATTTGGCGGTAGAAAGCACTTTGATTTTGGTGCAGCTTTTTTTCAGCGGGATGGTATCGCAGACGATGAGTTCGGTGAGTTTCGACGCTTCGATGTTTTCGTAAGCTTTGCCCGAGAGCACCGGATGGGTGCAGATGGCGCGTACGGAGCGGGCGCCCTTGCTCATGAGGGCGTCGGCGGCTTTGCACAGGGTGCCGGCGGTGTCCACCAAGTCGTCCACCAGGATGACGTCGGCGCCGTTGACGTCGCCGATGACGGTGATGGACTCCACCTGATTGGCGCGCGAGCGGTATTTGTCGCAGATGACCAAGTCGCGTTTGAAATGTTTGGAGAACTCGCGTGCCCGCTTAACGCCGCCCACGTCGGGGCTGGCAAAGACGGCGTTGGAGAGGTCGAAGTTGTTTTCTAAGTAGGGGATGTAGATGGCTTCGGAGCGCAAGTGGTCCACCGGGATGTCGAAAAAGCCCTGCACCTGGTCGGCGTGCAGGTCCATGGTCATGATGCGGTTGGCGCCGGCAGTAGTCAGCAGGTTGGCGATGAGTTTGGCGCTGATGGGCACGCGCGGCATGTCTTTGCGGTCTTGCCGGGCATAGCCGAAGTACGGGATGACCGCCGTGATGTAGCCCGCCGAGGCGCGCCGCGCGGCGTCAATGCACAGGAGCAGCTCCATGAGGTTGTCGTGCGGCTGGCAGGTGCTCTGGATAAAAAAGACAAAGGCCCCGCGCACGCTTTCCTGGATGATGGGCTGCATCTCGCCATCGCTGAAGCGGTTAAGCGTTTTCTGGCCCAGCGGCTCGTCGTAGTAAAAGGCGATCTCTTCGGCTAATTTTTCGGAGGCTGAACAGGCAAAAAGTTTGACTTCAGGCATGGTGTTGCCAGCGTAAGGTGGGTTGGGTGGTTCGGACTGGTAGATCTGCAAGCGCTCGCGGAATTTTTGGCAAAAGTACATCGGCGGCAATAGCTACTTTTGCCCAAAGGCAAAAAATGTTCACCACCATGGGCCGCAGTTTAGAAGAATACTTCCTCCCTTTTCGCCAGAACATCATCGGCATCCACCACCGTATCCGGACGCCTTACGGCGAAAAGCCCCTTGTCTATGCCGACTGGATCGCCAGCGGACGCCTTTACAGGCCTATTGAAGAGTGCCTCAGCCACCACATTGGCGCCTACATGGCTAACACCCATACGGAAACCAACCTGACTGGAAGCCTAATGACCCAGGCTTACCACACCGCCCAGCAGATCATCAAACGCCACGTCAATGCCAATGACGGCGACGCCCTCATCGCCGCCTACTCCGGCATGACCGGCGTGGTGAACAAACTCCAACGCATGCTCGGCCTGCGCATCCACGAGCGCTTTGCGGAACGCATCCACTTCCGACCGGAAGAGCGCCCGGTGGTCTTCTGTACCCACATGGAGCACCACAGCAACCAGACCTCCTGGTTGGAAACTATCTGCGACGTTGTTATTATACCGCCCAACGCCAACGGACACGTAGACTTGCGCCATTTAAAGCAATTGCTCCATCAGTACCGCAACCGACCTCTCAAAATCGCCGCCATCACCTCGGGCAGCAACGTTACGGGCATTCTCACGCCCTACCATGAAGCCGCCGCCCTGATGCACCAACATGGCGGCTACTGCTTCGTGGACTTCGCCTGCACCGCTCCGTACATTGACATCAACATGCACCCCGCTAACCCTATGGAGCAATTGGACGCCATCTATTTTTCGCCCCACAAATTCCTCGGCGGCCCCGGCACGCCCGGCGTGTTGGTGTTCAACAAAGCCCTCTACCACAACCGCGTGCCCGATAACCCCGGCGGAGGCACCGTCCTGTGGACCAACCCCTGGGGCGGCCACCACTACTTCGACGACATCGAAGTGCGTGAAGACGGCGGCACACCGCCCATCCTCCAAACCATCAAAGCCGCCTTAGCCATCCAACTCAAAGAGCAGATGGGCACGGCCAATATCTTGGAACGCGAACACGAACTGCTCCAAACCTTCTGGCGCGAAACCGACGACCTACCCTGGCTCAACGTCCTGGAACGACACAACGAACACCGCATCGGCGTCGTCTCCTTCACCATTGAGGACCTTCACTACAACCTCGCCGTCAAACTCCTCAACGACCGATACGGCATCCAGGTCCGCGGCGGATGCGCCTGCGCCGGCACCTACGGACACTTCCTCTTCGGCATCTCTCAGGAACGCTCCTGCGAAATCGTCAGCAAAATTGACGCCGGCGACCTCAGCGAAAAACCCGGATGGGTGCGCCTCTCCCTGCACCCCACCATGACCAACGCCGAACTCCAGTACATCCTCAATGCCCTCAAAGACATCGGTCAAAATCATCACCGGTACGCCGACGACTACGAAATTGACCTCAAACATGGGCATTTCCGACACCGAAACGAACCACCCGAAACCACCGAAAACCTCCTGCGGCAGTGGTTTGGCGATCAATACCTGTGGTCGATAGCGCCGGTTTCCGGGTATTAAACCCGATCTATCGGGCGCCCGTGCCCGGAACCTCCAGTTTCCAGCGGCCCGTGTCACACCTGCCGGTGGGTGCGGTAGGTGTGATGTTCGTCAGGATGGTAGATATGGGAGTGGTGGCCCTGCGCCCGCTCCACCCGATGAATCGGGCGGTTACAGGATGGTAGATGTGCCTGTATCCGGAAACGCCCGTTTCCGGCTTTTCGGTAGGTCTGAGGCGGTTTTTTCTCTTTGCAGGGCTCTTTGCGTTCCTGGTGGTTGGGGAGGTGAGTCAGGCGCCGGCCAAACGAGTTTGGCCGGTACTGGGCCGAACAAGTTCGGCGGTTACTGGGCTATCTTTGCGGTCATGGCACGCTATTTCAACACCACCGGTCTGTGTAATCCAGAGGAGCATTACATGGTGGACCCGCTCCGCGGGAAGGACCCGGATATTCGCCGGCTGATAGAGGCTAAACAGTATTTTCTCATTCACGCGCCTCGGCAAACAGGCAAGACGACGCTGCTGCACGCGCTGGCGCGTCGGCTCAATCGCGAGGGCAAGTATATCAGTGTTGTAGCATCGTTAGAAAACGCGGCACTGACCAGTATTTCGCCGGAGGCGGCCAATGTTTCGTTTGCCCGAGCCGTGTATCGGGGGGCGCGGTCTTTTTTGCCGCAGCACGAGTGGCCGGCGCCTCCGGAGGGCTTAACGCCGTCGGTGGATGCCTTTCAGGATTATCTTTCGCAGTGGGCCGAGTCTCAGAGTAAGCCGATAGTGTTGCTGTTGGATGAGATTGACGCTTTGTACGACGATGTA
>JANWVR010000100.1 GCA_025056735.1 Saprospiraceae bacterium | reverse complement strand
CGATGCGAAGGCGCCGGTGCGGTTTTTTCATGCGGCTATTCATTTGTTGTTCAGTTACATGGGTTTGCGCGTGCGCAGCGAGCCGTGCACGTCGGAGGGTCGGGCCGATGTGGCAGTGGAGACGAGCCGGCGGGTGTACATCTTGGAGTTCAAATTAGATCAGAGCGCGGAGGTGGCGCTGGAGCAGATACGGCAGAAGCGCTACCATCAGGCGTTTTGGAATCTGGGCAAGCCGGTGGTGGCGGTGGGCGTTCAGTTGTCCAGCAAGACGCGAAACATTGAGGCGTGGAAGGCGGAGGCGGCAGATGCGCTTTAGTGTCCTCTTTCTTGTTTTCGGGAGGCGCTCTTTAAAAGAAGAGGATAAGATGGGCTTTTTTTAAAGGAGTAAACAAGCGGCGGTTTCCCGCAGATTTCCGGAGAACTTATTGTAAGAACCGGCTGCAAAGCCGGGCGAGGTGCTACATTTGCGGCATGCTCATATGTGCTCTATTCAGGCGGATATGGCTGCTTTATGGCGCTGGTGCGCTTTTGTGGAATGCAGCTGCAGCAACGGGTCAGGTCGTGGCCGAGGCGCCCTTGAGTCAACTTTTTTTACGTGAACCATTGGCACATACCTTCTCTGTGGTGGCGCGTGATAGTGCCAGCGGTGAGATGGGGGTAGCGGTGCAAAGTCACTGGTTTAGTGTGGGCACAGTGGTTTCCTGGGCGGAGGCAGGCGTCGGCGTGGTGGCTACTCAATCATTTGTTAACAAGTCTTTTGGCCCCCGTGGTTTAGCGCTTATGCGCAGCGGCTTGAGTGCTCGAGAGGCGTTAGATAGCTTGCTAAAGAACGACCCCGGGCGAGCGGTGCGCCAGGTAGCATTGCTCGATGCACAGGGGCGGGTGGCCGTACATACGGGTGAGGGTTGCATCGCATACGCCTGCGATGCTGCAGGCGCGCAATACTCCGTTCAGGCCAATATGATGCTGGGGCCCGATGTTTGCTCGGCCATGCAGCAAGCCTGGGAAACCAGCCAGGGCAAGTCTTTAGCCGAGCGGTTGCTGTGCGTTCTGGAGGCGGCCCAGGCAGCTGGGGGCGATTTCCGCGGCCAGCAATCGGCGGCCTTGCTCGTTGTACGCGGCCAGCGTACGAACACACCCTGGGACGACCGACTCATTGACCTGCGCGTGGACGATCATCCGACGCCCGTTGCCGAGCTGCGACGGCTCTACACTGTGCATTTAGCCTACGAGCACATGAACCGCGGCGATTATTACATGGAGAAGGGCGATATGCGCTCGGCCATGCGCGAGTACTCCGAAGCGCGCCGCTTGCTGCCCCAGCAGGTTGAACTACAATTCTGGACAGCGCTGACGCTGGCCAACGTTGGGCAAATGGATGCCGCATTACCGATATTCGCTGATGTGTTTCATCAGGCGCCCATATGGAAAATTGCTCTGCCTCGCCTTCGCGCAGCAGGGATAATTACTGTTTCAGCAGCCGATATGGAGCGAATTTTGAGGCAATAATCCGCGTATTATCCCCCGAATCTACCGGCCTGTTTTCCGCCGGATAATCGTTTACCTACTAACCTTCGGTTTAACATGAAATACTTCGGTACCCTACTTGGGGTCATGTCAGGTCTTGCGGGCCTGTTTGGCCAGACCACCTGGGAAATAGGCGCTATGGGGGGTATGACAGCGTATGCAGGCGACCTGAACGAGCATGTTTATTACGACTACAAGGTGCGCGAAATTGGCTACGGATTGCTGGTACGCCGCCATCTCAGCCCTTCGTTCGCCCTGCGTGTCAACTACTTAGGCGGCAGAATTGCCGGCGATGAGTCTCATTTCCCTGAACCCGAATGGCGTTCGCAGCGCCGGTTTAAATTCATCAGCGACTTTCACGAAGGCTCTCTGTTGCTGGAGTGGGACGTGTTTGGCTACAGGCGTCGCAATGGCTGGCGTTTTCGCAAAATCTTTGGCCCTTACGTCTTTGCCGGCGCAGGCTACAACTATTTCCGCACTCGAACGGATTACAACGACACCTATCAGCCCAACCCAAACGTATCGGCTGAGCGCATCTTAGCTGATAAGCAGGCTCCTGCACCGCCGCCTACGCCGGTTATCCACTTCGGCGGTGGCTTCAAGTGGGACATTGGCCGCTATTGGCTGCTGGGCTTCGAGCTGGGCATGCGCTCCGTTTCTTCCGATTATTTAGACGGCGTCAGCGTCGCCGGTATCTCAGACACCAACGATTGGTTTGCCTTCGGCGGCGTTACCCTCTCTCACCGCATCCGCTACATAGACTCCGACCGCGACTGGATACCCAATCGCCGCGACAAATGCCCACTCTCGCCCGGCCCACGCAAATACCGCGGCTGCCCCGATGCTGATGCCGACGGTATTGTGGACGACCACGACGAATGTCCTTTCGTACCGGGCGTACCCTCGGCGCGCGGCTGCCCCGACGCCGATGGCGACGGCGTGCAGGATAGCCTCGACCTGTGCCCCTACTTAACTGGCCCGGCCAGCGCCTGTGGTTGCCCCGACCGCGACGGCGACGACATACCCGACATCGAAGACCTGTGCCCCGACCTGCCCGGTCTGCACCACTTAGACGGCTGCCCCGACGCCGATGCCGACAGCATACCCGACCCACGCGATGCCTGCCCCTATCAGTGGGGGCCTGAATTTACTTTTGGATGCCCCGACACCGACAGCGATGGCATCGCCGACCTGCTCGACCTGTGCCCCGACCAACCCGGCGACTGGCGCCACTTAGGCTGCCCCGACCGCGACGGCGACGGCCTGCCCGACTACGACGACCATTGCCCCGACCAACCGGGTCTCTTCGCCTTCCACGGCTGCCCCGACACCGACGGCGACAACATCCCCGACTACGCCGACCGATGCCCGACACAAAGCGGTAGCGCCCAGTACCAGGGCTGCCCCGACACCGACGGCGATGGCCTACCCGACCCCGACGACCGCTGCCCTTACGTCGCCGGCATTGAAACCCTCCGAGGATGCCCGGAATTGAAAAAGCAGGTCGTCCGGCAACTGCAAGAAGCCGGCAAACAAATCCAGTTTGAAACCGGCTCCGACAAACTCACCGAAGCCTCGCTGCCCGTCGTGAAGCGCGTGGCCGAAATCCTTCAAAACTACCCCAATTACCGCGTGACCATAGCCGGACACACCGACAATCGAGGCAAAAAACAACGGAACCAGGAACTGTCGGAAAAACGAGCCGCCCGATGCCGGGAAAAGCTCATTGAACTGGGCATCGAACCCGAACGCCTCCACGCCGTTGGCTTCGGCCAAACCAAACCTATTGCCAGCAACAAAACGCCTAAGGGCCGAGCCCTCAACCGAAGGGTAGAATTTCAGCTGGTGCGTATGGACTGACCGTCAGGGTGTTACCATAGAATGCCGCCAGTATCGCCGAATTGTGGGCGGCGGTTTGTTATGCTTGTTTCGCCTGCCACCACACCCGCGCCCGATAGCCCGTGAGCGCGCCCGTGGCGCCCAAAAGGCCGCCCAGCAGCCCCGTAATGCCCAGCACGCCCCAACGCGGTAGCCCCATAAACAGCGCGCCCATGCGCGTCGAGAGGATACCTTCGTTATCCACGTCGCGCACTACCGCGAATATCAGCCACAGCAGCAGGGCGCCCACAAAGCCGCCCCAAAAGCCCTGGCCATTGCTCTTAGCCCACAGCCAGCCCGCCAGCGCCCCGAAGACGGCCGTCATCCACCACGGCAGGCCGGCGGCCAAGAGCAAGCCCGTGCTAAAAGTAGTAGCATGCACTAAATGAAAGTTTCTCATCGCGGCAACAGCGTTTGGCGGGTAAACAAATGCGCTTCGGGCAGTTCCTCAGGCGTTTTTAAGAAAAACAAATCGTGGTAGCGGCCCTTCGCCCATGTGTCGAGCAAATTGTCGTAGAAGCGGCTACCGGGGTTGCCCGACTGGCCGCCCGGATAGACGCCGCGAGCGCGCACCGTGTCCGGGCTGAGTTCCACAATAACACGCCATGACGGCCCATGTGTGCGCGTCTGCGCATTTAGCGCAGTGTTGTGGCCGCCCACCTCTACATTTCGACTCAGGGCCTCTATTTGGGCCAGATGCCGGATACTTACCGGGCGAAACTTGGCCCACATGGTGCGTTTTTCCGGATTTTTTTCAAAAAATGCCTGCATGCACCGGAAAGCGTCGGTAACGATGTCGCGAGCCGTTTCGCGCTGCGGCGTGTCCTGGCGGTCGAAGAAAGCGTTGGTAGGGTCTTTGTCCAGCAGTTCGATAAAACGCCACCGCTCGGGCAGCAGGAGGGTTTGTTTTTCGCCGGTGGAGTCCAGCATTTCGTCCCAGGTGCGCAGGTAGCAGGTGTCGAACCACACCTCGTAGAGCGGCGCAGCGGTGGAGGTAGCTTCGTAGCGGTAGTCCCAGCGTTCCAGTTCGGCGGCCCACTGTTGGCCTTGGGCATTGAGAGCGTTGCGGTCGAGTAGGCGCAACAGCGCGGGTAGGGCGTCGGCGGCGCGTTGGCTGAAGTTGTCCTGCTGAATGCTGGCCATGCTGTCGGCATTGGCGCGTTGCAGGGCATTCAGGCGGTCGTAGAGGTGTCGGCCCCGGTAGTCGTCGAAGTCGCGGCTGGTGTAGTAGTAGGGATAAGAAGGAGGGGTCGAGTGCTGGTTGGCCGAAAAGACGAAGGCACGGGTGGGCGAGCGTTGGGCGGGCAGGTGTTCGTTGGGGATGAAGCCTGGCCAGGCGCTGGCGCTCTGGCTGCCGTCGAGCACAAAGCGGCCCTGCTCATAGCGACGGGCCGGCAATTTGCCCTGGACAGTGATGGCGACTTCGCCGCTGCGCGTAGCGAAGACGAAGTTTTGCGCCGGCGCCTCGTAGTGCGCGATGGCTTCGCGGTAGTTGTCGTAGGTTTTGGCTAAGTTGAGGAAGAGGAACGAGCGCATTTCGCTGGGGTCGGGTTCGTCGTGAGTTACCCATCGGAAGGCGCAGTCGTGCAGCGGATGGTCGGGTTGGTGGTCATAGGTCATCGGCCCCCAGCGGGTGTAGCGCACGCTGTCGAGCAGGGGTGCGCGGCCTCGAATGCCGATGGTCTCCACGCGCCACTCGACGGGTTGCTCCTGGCCGTCCACTACATAGCGCGTGCGCCCCGCATCGGCCCATTGCACGCGGTACCAGTCGGCTACATCGTGCCCTCCGTTGGTAACGCCCCAGGCCACGTGTTCATTGAAACCGATGATAATGCCCGGCACGCCCTGCAGGGAAACGCCATAGCAGTTCATCTCTGGCGTATGCAGCTGCAGCTGGAACCAGATGGATGGCAACGACAGCGTCAGATGGGGGTCATTGCACAGGAAGGCAGCACCATTGTCCGTCCTGGCGCCCGCTACGGCCCAGTTGTTGGAGCCCCGGATGTACTCTTCTTCGATGGGCCAGGCCGACAGGCGTTTGTCGCGGCCTGGCGGCGCGGCAGGGTTCAGCGTTCCGCGAATGGAGCGCCATTGCCCGGTATCCGGCACGATGGGTTGCTGGCGCGGATTCCACTCCGGGTAGAGCTGGTCGAAGGTGGCACGCCCAAGCGCCTCTAGCGCCGCTGTGGCGAGCTGGTCGTTTTCGCCGCCGCAGAGTGTTTCGGCCATGTTTTCCACAATGAGGGCTGTTTTCAGCGGCGACCAGGGCTCGGGCGCATAACCTAAGAGTTTGAATTCCAGCGGATAGTCGGCGGGCTTGAGCTGTTCTATCCAGGCATTCACGCCGGCGCAATACGCCTCCAGCAAGCGCATGCCCTCTGCGGAGCGTCGCCAGCCGCGCAAGGCGTTCTCGGCGGCATACGGAAGGCCGCGCCTACGGGTCAGGCGATCCAGCTCCAGCGTCCGTTCGCCCAGCACTTCCGACAGGCGGCCTGCTGCCCGGCGGGCCGCTAAGTCCATCTGCCACAGCCGGTGCTGGGCTGTAACGTAGCCCTGGACACGCAGAGCGTCCTCTAAGTGTTCGGCAAAAATGTGCGGCACCAGCCGGTCGTCATAGACCACTTCTACCCGACCGCGCAAGCCCGATAGCCGAACTTCGGCAGGCATCTGTGGCCCCTCAGCCGGTTCGGCATTTCGCCAAAAACCACTAAAGGGATTGAAAAAACTGCCCAGCGCCGGAATGCGCTGCTGGCCCGCCGGAATGGGCGTGTGCAACAACCACACTAAGCCCCCCGTGAGCGCTAACGACAAAGCAAACCATAATCCTCGCATGGGGCGAAGGTAGAGCGTCTGTTCAAAAGGTAGGCGCATACTCATACATTTGCCACAAGACGCTCAGAGGTGGTGTGTAAAAGCAAGAAATACTTTTATGAAATTACCTACTCTTCTCATCATCACCGGCTTACCCGCCACGGGCAAGACGACCCTGGCTCGAAGGTATGCCGAGCGCTACGGCGCTGTACACCTCAACAGCGACGAGGTGCGCGCCGAGCTGGGTTTGCGCGGCCAGTACACGCCGGAAGCCAAGCAGCGCGTGTACGAAGCGCTGCTTGCGCGCGTGCGTCAAGCGCTGAGCGCGGGGCGCGATGTGGTCATGGACAGCGTGCTCGAGCGCGAAGCCCTGCGCGAGCCTTTCCGGCGCGCAGCTGCCGAATGCGGCGCCGAATGCCGGTGGGTGCAGTTGCGCCTCCGCGATGCCACAGCCCGCCAACGGCTGAGCCATCCGCGCCCGGACAGCGAGGCCACTTACGAAGTCTATGAAAAACTGCGCAACGAATGGGAAGACATCGCCGACCCACACCTTTCTTTGCAGGCCGACGACGCAACCCCAGACGACTTGCTGAGTGCCGTTCGCAAGTACGCTTACTGACATATGCCTATGCACGACCTGCTCGACCGCATGAACGCCCAGGCCTCCGCCTGGGAACGAAAGGGCGACCAGCGTTGCCACTTCCAGCGCTGCTACAGTATGATGAGCGCCAATATGGTAAAGGCCATTGCTGACGGACGCTTCCACGATGCCGCCTGGGTGGAGCGCCTCATGCTACGCTTCGCCGACTACTACTACGACGCCTTACAACTTTATGACGGGCAAAGCGACCAGACGCCCGCCGTGTGGAAACAGGTGCACGACGCCACCTGCCACAGGCGTCTGCACATCCTGCAACGCCTGCTACTGGGCATCAACGCCCATATCAACTACGACCTGCCGCTGGCCCTCTACGAGTGCCTGCGCGACGAGTGGCCTACCGCCGACGAAACCGCACGCCAACGACGCCGCGAAGACCACGAGACCGTCAACCGCGTCATTGCCGAAACGATTGACGCCGTACAAGACAGCATCATCGAACCGCGCGCCGTCGCCATGGCCCTCATAGACCGCCTCATGGGCCGCACGGACGAATGGCTCCTCGCCCAACTCATTCGCAATTGGCGCACCGAAGTATGGCTCGTCGCCAGGCAGCTCCTCGAAGCCAACGACGACCACCAGCGCGAAAACATCTGCCGCATCCAGGAGTCCCGCGTGCTTAAGCGCGGACGCAGGCTGATGCTGGAAGAACTCATATAAAGACCGCCCGCGCAGCACGCCCTCACATGACCACCGAGCAAATCTACGACATCGCCGCCCGAAGTGCCTACCCGGGCCCAAAAGGCCCCGCACAGGTCATCGAAACGCATATCTCCTGGGTGCTGCTCGCTCCGACGTATGCCTTCAAGATTAAAAAACCCGTACGGCTATCCTTCTTAGACTTTAGTACGCTGGAACAACGCGGTTACTATTGCCAGCAGGAAGTCATCCTCAATCGCCGTTTGGCGCCGGAACTGTACTTAGACGTCTTAGCCATACAACCCGATGAAAGCGGCGCGCCGGCCATCGGCTCCTACCGCCCAGAGGCGCCGCTCTTGGAATACGCTGTGTGGATGCACCGCTTAGACAACAGCCGCCAGATGGACCGCTTGCTGACCCAAAATGCCGTCGAGCACCGCGACCTGGAAGCGCTGGCCAGGCAATTGGCCCAATTCCACCGCAAACATGTGCTGACGGCTGCCGACGCCCCGGGCGAAACGCCCGACGAATACCGGGCCGACTTTGAAGACCTCTTCGCCTTAGAGCCCACCGCCCGGCAGCTCTTCGGCAACGAGGCCTCTGCCCGCTTCGACGCCTGGCGACAGCAGGAACGCCAATTCATAGAGGCTCATCAACACCGCTTAGACGAGCGCGCCCGCAACGGCTTCTGGGTGGATGGCCATGGCGACCTTCACGCACGCAACATCTTCCTGATGCCTGGTGGGCCCGTGGTGTTCGACTGCATTGAATTCAGCCCGCACCTGCGCCAGCTGGACGTCCTGAACGAACTGGCCTTCTTAGCCATGGACTTGGAAGCCCGCGGACATACGCCTCTGGCACAGGCATTTATGAGTGCCTACCAGCGCCATTGGCCCTGCATCGAAAGCGCCGAGGACGAGCGCATCTTCCACTACTTCAAAACCTACCGGGCCAACGTACGGCTCAAAATCGCCTTGCTCCAGTGGGCGCAAGAACCAGCCCCTGAAGTGGAGCAAACAGCGCGGCAGTATTGGGCGCTCCTACAGCATTACGCGACTGCCCAAATCTAAAAACCCTCGCCACGTTTCCGGCAAGGCTTACTTTTGCCCAAAAAGCGCCAGCCGCAAGCAGCGGGTGGACAGAAAGTACACGTATTTAAAAAGGAAGATGCAGACATTTTTTTCCAAAAAAATCGGGCTTATCGCATTTGCAGCGGTTTTGGGGGGCAGCATTGCACCCGCCTGGGGGCAGCTGCGCACGAGTTTTAAAGTGGGCTTGAATGCCGCGCGCATCGCCGGCCCTTCGGAGACGGACGCCAACGGCAACAACTTAGAGACCTGGCGCAACGTAACGGGCTTCCACCTCGGCATGGGCCTCGGCTATTCGTTCACCGACGCTTTTGGCCTGCGCGGCGAACTCATTTACTCGCGGCGCGGCGCAAAGTACACTTTTGACGGGCCCTCATACCGACTGTTCCGACACAGCGCCGGCTTTACAGAGGCGCGTGGAGACTCGCGCTATTTCATCAATCTGCAAAACGTCTATATTGACTTGCCGGTGCTGGCATATGCCCGCTGGAAAGACCTGGAGTTTTCCGCCGGTGTGTATGGGGGGCTGCTGGTGCAATCCATCGGTGAGGGCTCGCTCATCTTCACGGGCGGGCGCACGGTGCCTTTGGGCAATACGGTACCCGACTTAGAGTTCAACCTGCAACACAACTACCGCAAGGATAAAATCAGCGGCGGCGACTTTGGCGAAAAGGTAAACGTACAGGTGGACGGCCGCCAGGTGGAGTTGCCCAAAACCATGGGCGCCTATTTTGACCATCCGGAGGGCAGCGGCAAACTTTATAAAGCCTTAGACTATGGCCTTGTGGGCGGCGTGTCGTACTACATGAGCCGCTCGCTCTTTTTCGGCGTGCGCTTTCAGTACGGGTTGGCCGACATTACCAACGAAGCGGGCGATCTGGCCAAAAGCCAGACCAACAACGGCCAGCAGGTCTTCCGCAACGACCACGACCACAACATTTTATGGCAATTCTCTATTGGCTTTGGCTTCTAAACGCCTTAAGGATGCGCCTTCAGCCGCTCCTTTACCAGCATTCCCGAAACCGCATTTTCTTCACCCAACCACATCCCTGACAGATTTATGACGCGCAAAAACGCCCTTCCTGTCCTACTCCAGGCCTTAGTGATTGCCGGCATTCTGGCCGGCTGCCAGAAGCTGGCCCTTGACGACCTGGAGTTCGCCGAACGCACCGGCGAATACGCTTTCCCAGTGTTCTCCACCCGCATTGGCATGCAAGACCTGATGCTCAAAGTCCTCAACGACTCGGTGGGCGGCGACACCATTGTCATCAACCCCGACAAGACGATGACGCTGTTTTACAGCGGCGACGTGGCTGAAAAACCGGCGTCGGATATTTTCCGGTTCTTCAACTTCCCGGAAGTGCCGGTGCCCATCAACGATACGTTCTACTCATATCCGTTCAACACCTTAGACTCGGTGTACATCCGCCGCGTGGAGGTAGCTACCGGCACCCTTAATCTGGTGGTCAACAACGCCCGCAACCAGCCGATTACGGGTACCTTCCAAATCCTGCAGATGTCAAAAAACGGCCAGCCGTTCTCCATGTCCTTCACCGTGCCGGCGCGCCAGACGTTCATTTCGCCGCCCATCCCGCTCAAAGGCTACACCCTGACCTCGGACAGCAACCGGCTGGAATTCCGCTACGAGGCGTACCTGCCCGACGGCACGCGTATCAAAATTGACGAAGTCCTGCCCGGCATTGCCGGCATCGGCATCCTCATCCAGGGCTTCACGGCCTCCTACATGGAAGGCTACTGGGGCTACTCGGAGTACCCGCTCACGTTGGATACCATTGATATTGACATCAACCAGACCAACCTTAAGGGCAATGTGAAGGTGAAAAACCCAAAGGTAACCATGACCATCACCAATTCCTGGGGCTTCCCTACGCGCGGGGTGGTCAAGTACCTGAGCTTCATCGGGCGCGACGGCAAGGAGTACAAACTAAAGAGCAACGTCTTTTTCGGCGACAGCATTGACTTCAATTACCCTTCCTGGGCCGCCGGCGAAATTGGCCAGACGAAGGAGACACACGTCGTCTTAGACAGCACCAACTCGAACATTGCCGAAATCTTCAACGCGCAACCGATACGCCTCATCTATGAGGTGGCAGGCATCTCCAACGCCCGAAAAGATCCCAGCATCGTGGGCTTCCTGACCGACAAGAGCACCATCGCCCTGCGCATGAAAGTGGAACTGCTCCTCGAAGGCTCCGCCGAAAACTTCGGCGCCGAGCAGACCATCAACGCCAACTTCGGGCAATTCGCCGACTTCGACACCAGCCGAATCGAAGCCGTTGAGTTCAAGATCGTTACGGAAAACAACACGCCCATCGGCGCCGCGCTGCAGCTGTACTTCTTAGACGACCAGGGCCGCGTGTTAGACTCGCTCTTCAGCGGCGCAACGCCGCCCTTTGTGGTGAAATCGCCGCCTGTAAATGCCAACGGTGTTAGCATCGGCACTGCGCGCGCCGAAACCTTTGCTCCCATGGACGTCGCTCGCTTCAGCCGCGTGCGCCAGGCTACCTCTATGCGCCTCAACGCTGCCTTCACTACTGCCCAGGGCGGACAGGCGCCCGTCAAACTTCTGGCCACACAGGACATCGCCCTGCGCATGGGCCTCAAGGTCAAAACGCGATTGGGCGGCAAACCCTGACCAAGGGCGCTCGCTACCCATGCCCACCATTCCCACTCACCGACCACTACCCTACCCTTTTCCGTCTTTTTTATGAAAAAACGCCCTTTTCTGTCTTTTTTTCGATACGCGCTGCTGCTGAATGTCGCCTTAATGGCGCGAAACGCCGCAGCCCAACAGGAGCTCATGCTTTACCTCAGCCCGGAAACCTGGCACGCCAATGCCGCTAATCCGGCTTTTTTCCCAAAAGAGAAAACCGTGTTTCTGGGCGGGCCTGCTATCGGCATTGACGCCGCTCATTCGGGCAATATCGCCTACAACGACTTGCTGCGCCGCGAAAACGGACGCACCATTTTAGACTTGGGCGGCGCCATCAACCAGCTGCAACCCGACAACACGCTGCGCATAGACCAGCGCAACGAACGCGCGCTGCTGGGCTTTCGCCTGGGCGGCTGGTACCTCACTGCCGGCTGGAGCCAGCGTACCGCCGCTACCGCCAATTATCCGCGCGCGCTGGCCGAATTGCTCTGGTACGGCAACGGCCCTTACGTGGGCCAGACGCTCGACATCGGCCCGGCTCTCAGCACCGTGCGCTGGAACGAACTGAGCGCCGGCCTGGCCCGCGACTTCGGCGAACACCTGCGCATTGGCGCGCGCGCAAAGTACCTCTCGGGGAGCGCCATGCTCGTTACCGACGAAGCGCGCCGCAAGATCCAGGTCTTCACCGAACCAGACATCTATCAACTCTCGCTCCAGACCGACTACGCTTTCTACTCCTCCAGCCTCATTTCCGCTGTGGACACATCGGGCTTTGGCTACGACCTGTCGTTCAACGAGTTGCGAAACCGCTTTGGCCAGAACTCCGGCATCGGCTTCGACGTAGGCGTGCAACTGCGCCTGAGCAAGCGCTTCACGCTGAGCGCCAGCGCCTTAGACCTCGGCAGCCGCATCTCCTGGAAGCAAAATACCGCCTACTTTCGCAGCCAGGGCACGTACCAATACGACGGCGTGTTCATCCCCGGTACCGACATTCTCAACGGCACGGTGGACAGCCTGGACTTTGGGGCGGCTTTGGACAGCCTCAACGACGTGCTCAACTTTCAGCGCGCCGACGCCGAACTAACCACCTCGCTGCCCACGCGCTACTACGCCGCCGCCCAATGGCAGCTCTTGGAGCGCTGGGTGCTGGGCGCCGTGCTCCACCACCAACGCGACGACCGCCGCCAGACAACCGCCGTGGGCTTCAGCGGCCACTGGTCGCCGTTGCCCTGGCTCACCGTGGGCGCCATGTACAGCATCAACAACCGCTCGGCCACCAACTTAGGGCTGAGCGCTGCCGTACGCCTGGGGCCGCTCCAGGCCTTTGCCCTATCCGACAACGCGCTCAACGCCATTACGCCCTACCGTTCGGCGGCGGTGAACTTCCGCGTAGGCGGGGCGCTTATTTTTTGACCAAACTATCTGCCCTGTAAAGTAGTCTAAAGAGGCAGGACGTTCGGCTTTAATTGAAGATATGTCCTCGCCTACGCCTCCAACCGCAGCACCCCGCGCGGACACACCGCCGAGCAGATGCCGCATCCTACACATGAGGCGCGCACAATGTCTTCGCCGCGCTGGGCGTAGGCGCGCACGTCAATGCCCATCTCGCAGTAGGCCGAACAGTTGCCGCAGGAGATGCACTGCCCGCCGTTGGTCGTAATGCGGAAACGCGACTTCTTGCGCTGCCAGATGCCCAGCCAGGCTGCCATCGGACAGCCAAAACGACACCACACCCGGCTGCCCAGAAGCGGATAGAAGCCCACGCCCACCACCCCCGAAAAGGCGGCGCCAATGAGGAATGAGTACGTTTTATAGAACGACTCGGAAAACTGCTGCAACACGCTGCGCCCGGTGGCGACATTGATCCACAGCAGGGCCGTCATAGCCACCGCAAAAAGCAGCACGCTGTAAATCAGCCAGCGTTCTATCCGCCAGGCGCGCAGGCTCTTGTCCGACAGGTGGCGAAACGGGTCGCCTGCCGTCTCGGCCAGGCCGCCGCAGCCGCACACCCACGAACAATACCAGCGCTTGCCGAAAAAGTACGTAAGCACCGGCGTCCCGATGAAAAACATGGCCAGCCCAAAGAAAAAGTAGAACAGCCCCAAGTCGGACTTCAGGTGCCCCTGGTAAGCCATCGGCGTGCCCTGATAGTACGAAAGCGGCCAGAAGTAGGAGAAGTAAATCTCCGGCTGCTGCAGCCGCACCAACAGGCCGGGCAACAGCCAGGCAAACCACAGCTGAAAGAACACTACCGATACCGTGCGGATGCGCTGGTAGGCGTTGTGCCGGTATTTGAAGAAGAACTTGACGCCCATCAGCAGCACGGCCACCGTGTAGAGCGTCCCATAAACGAACCACTGGTCTGCCGCACGCGCACGCAGCCCCTGGCTCAGCGGCGTGAATAACTCAATGAGGCCCTTGAGGTATTGCGGAAACCAGTACAGACAGACATAGAAGCCGGTGATAAAAACGCCCAGCACCCACCCCCACACGCCGCGGGCCGTAAGGCTGCGAAACCACGCGCCGTTGTTGCGAATACCGGCAGGATGCTTGAGGTATTCCTCCCGCACAAAGAGCCAGGCGCCAGCAGCCATCAGACCCAAAGAAGCCAAAAGCGTAGGAACCGGCGCCACGGCCCGGCCAGCCGCCCATACAATGAGCAACAACAGCGCGCCCAGCGCGCCCAGGGCTAAAGCAACCTTCTGGCGCCAGGGCGTCAGCACCGGCGCAGGTTGAGCGATAGAAAGAGAGGCGTTTTGCATATCCGTAATCGTAACGGCCAAACTTGTTTGGCCCAATAACCGCCAAACTTGTTTGGCAAAAGTAACCGCCAAACTTGTTTGGCCCATATTCGTGAACAATCCAAATGAATAACCGAACAATCTCCCCCGCCGCCCCGCAGAGCCGCGCAGGCATTTACGTATTACATCCCAATCTTTCGCAGCAACGATAGCCCCCGCCGCCGTTTGAGCCGCAGCGTTTGCCCCGTCTGGCGATTGTACAGAGCCACCAATTCGGCTTCGTGCTGCGGATAAAACTCCGGGTCGAAATTGGCCGCTCCGAGGTTTTCGAGCACTGTTTCGATGTGCGTTCCCTGGCGCAGCCAGTGGTCGCATACGTGGTGCCGGTAACGGACGCCCATGAGGTTGAAGCCCAGTACCGCTCCGCTGGCCCGGTCGTAGTTGATGCGGATGCTTTTGCGTCCGTCGGGGTGTTCCCAGTAGAGCGTTTCTACTTCGGGCGGCAGCGCAGGGGGCACGTTTCCATAGACCTGGTATTCGATGTCGAAGAACTTGGCCGAGTTGAACCAGATGCCGGGGTCGTAGGGCGTGGGTTCGCCGTAGAGGATACGCGCCACCGTCTCGCCCATGGCGCGAGCGCTGTACCACACGGCTTCAATGGGCCTACGGCCTGGGGGCGGCTGGCGCAGTTCGGCGCAATCGCCAATGGCGTACACGTCGGGCAGGTTGGTTTGCAGGTATTCGTCCACGCGGATGCCTCGGCCGATCTCCAGCGGCGTGTTTCGCAGAAAATCCACGTTTGGGCTGACGCCAACGGTCAGGCCCACAAAGCCGCAGGCAATTTCTTCGCCGTGCGAGGTGAGGACAGCCCGGCATTTGCCCTGAGCGTCGGGCAGGATTTCGCGCAGTTCTGTGCTCAGGCGCAGGTCAATGCCGTGCTCAAGGATATGGCGGTTGATCATGGCCGACTCCTCGGCGGGCAGTACGTTGTTCCAGAAGCTGGACTCGCGCACTAAGAAGGTAACTGGAATGCCGCGCGAATGAAACATTTCGGCCATTTCGATGCCGATGAGGCCGCCGCCCACGATGACGGCGCGCTGCAGCCCGCGGCTGTGCCGTTCCATAGACTCTAAGTCCTGCCAGTGGTAGAGGCCCTGTACTCCGTCTAAGTCCTGCCCGGGCCAGCCGAATTTGTTGGACTTAGAGCCGGTGGCCAGAATGAGGCGGTCATAAGGCAGCGAGCGCCCATCGGACGTTTGCAAGGTTTTGCCTTCAAAATCAATCGCCACGACGCGGGCGCGGAGCAGTTCAATGCGGTTTTTAGCCCAGAACCAGTCCTCGTAAGGCTTCAGGTCTTGCGGGCGCATATGGCCCATGTAAACATACATGAGCGCCGTCCGGCTGAAGAAATAGTCCGTTTCGTCGGAGATGACCAGAATGGAATGGTCGCTTCGTTTGCGAATATGGCGGGCGGCGGTGATGCCGGCGACGCCGTTGCCGATGATGACGATGCGCATGAATGGGATGGCGGCATTTTTTAGAGCCATAAAAGCCCTGAGCCGAAATCGCAACAAGGTACGAGACCCTGGCTTTGTTGGTTTTTACGCCACGAATATTTTTGAAACGTTAAAATGCCTCAATACCCAACCCTTTCGCTCTAACTTTCGACATCAAAAAAAGCATCGAGTCAGGGCATGGCATATCATCCCACCAGTACGGACGAAAAGCTGAGGCAGGGTTGTTTGGAGCGGCATCCGCTGGCTCAAAAATACCTGTATGAACGCTATTTCGGGCGGCTATTGGGCATTGCCATGCGCTACACGTCGGATAGGGATGAATCTATTGGAGTATTAAATCAGGCATTTTTAAAAATTTTCACCAACTTAGAGCAGTACAGCGGCGTGGGTTCTTTTGCAGGATGGATGGCCAAGGTAGTGTTGCATACCGCTATTGATCACGTGCGCAGTCAGGTAACGTATCGGCGCGCTATGGACTTTCACACGGAGGCCGACGGGCGCGTAGTGAACGAGGGACTGGATCAGCTCCAGGCCGAAGACTTGTTCCGCCTCATCCAGCAATTGCCGCCTGCTACGCGCACAGTATTCAGCCTGTACGTAGTGGATGGCTACAAGCACTGCGAGATTGCCGGGATGTTGGGCATTGACGAAGGCACTTCCAAGTGGCATTTATTTCAGGCGCGCCGTTTGCTGCAGGAACGATTGCGCCACTTTTACGCATCGGCGGTATGAGTATTTAATAAAGGACATATGTCCAACTGTTTTAGTAAACCAACTTTAGCGCGATAGAAGATGGAACCGCAACTTGACAAGGAAGAACAATACGTGCGCGAGCAACTGAGGCGACACGAGTTTCCGTTCGACGAGCGCGCGTGGGCAGCGATGGAGGTGTTGCTGGCAGAGTCCCAGCGTCCGGGCGGTAGCGCAGCGCTGTGGCGGCGCTATGGAGGGTGGATATTGCTGCTGGCCACAGCCTCAGCGCTGCTGCTGTGGCAGGCGCGACCTTCGCAGAAAAAAGAGCTGGATACGCCAGCACCGCCCGCCGAAGCAGTGGCCGAAGCGATACAGGGAGCCTCACAGGGCAAACGAGTCGCACCTGCAGGCGATAACCGGACTTTGGGCCAGTCGGCGAGCAAGGACGCTGAGAAGACCCATGGCCAGCGCCTTGCCTCAAACCCGGTTACGAGTGTGCGGGCAACCCCTGTGCCCAACGCAGTCAAGGGTAGTAAGCGCCTATCGCACAGATATGCTCACTGGAGCATCATCTCACAACCTGGCGCTGAAGAGCTGTTCCGCCAAAGCAAGCGCTCGGAGGCGCTCCTGTCTTCCCTTGCTGGCGATATGGAACAAACACCGGAAGCCGCGGAGATCCACCTGCAAGCGTTGGGGGCGATAGTGGTGCTGCCTGTCGAGGCAAAGCTAGCGCCCCTGAGTCCGTCCGGCAGTATGCCGCTTTTGCCCAGAGTAGTGGATATAACGCCGCAATCCCCGCGCATCGAACACGGTCTGTCTATCGGCCTGGGGGCCAGTGTGTTGCAATGGAAGTCGCTTACCGTTACGCCGGCGCTGACGTTGGGCTACCTCTTTCGCTGTCGCTTCAGCCCCAACACCAGCTGGCAGGCAGAAGCGCAGATGAGGTCGGTCAGCGGCTATTCCTTAGGCGGTCGGATTCAGGAAAACACCCCCAGTGGGCCGCTCGTGGTCAGCCATGAGGTAGATGGCTTGATTTTCTTTGAACTGCCCATGGGCGTGCATCACCGATATCGGCCTGATCAGGCGTTTTTCATCGGCGTTCGCCCATCCTGGAATATGCCCATGCGCACCCAGACGACGGCCTTCCGTTCTGCCCCGGTGCCCACGAATGCGTACAGCGTCCGCGAAGGACTCCGTGCCTTCGATATGGGCGTCTCTGTGGGCTGGGAATGGCGACTACATCCGCGGTGGGCGCTCGATGCCCGCCTGACGCAGGGCACGATCAATCTGGCCTCGGAGGGATTCTTTGACGGGGTGAACCGGCTGTACAACACCGATTTGCAGGTTTCGCTGCGCTACTTCACGGCGCCCGATAAGCGCGCGCTGGCAGTGCGGCTGTGAGCCGCCGACAAACCCGCGCCGTTGTTTGATGGCTAAAATGCACGCCTATCCCCTGTG
Source organism: Saprospiraceae bacterium (assembly GCA_025056735.1). GTDB lineage: Bacteria > Bacteroidota > Bacteroidia > Chitinophagales > Saprospiraceae > M3007. The sequence continues at coordinate 35,157 of JANWVR010000100.1, read as the reverse complement.
AGTTCGCCGATCGTTCTCGCGCCCGAAGTGGCGTCGGCCCTGGCTGAAGGCCAGGCGGTGGTGGCCTTGGAGAGCACCATCATCGCTCACGGCATGCCTTATCCGCAAAACTTAGAAACGGCCTTGCGCGTCGAGCAAACTGTGCGGCAGGCGGGCGCTGTGCCGGCCACCTGCGCCGTCGTAAGCGGGAAGTTGCGCGCCGGCCTGAGCGCCGAAGAGCTGGAGCATTTCGCCCAAAAAGGGCGCAGCATTGCCAAAGCCAGCCGGCGCGATTTAGGCTACTTAGTCAGTAGGGGCCTCGACGGCGCCACCACTGTGGCCGCCACCATGATTATCGCTCACCTGGCCGACATCCGCTGCTTCGCTACCGGCGGCATCGGTGGCGTACACCGCGGCGCACCGGCGACGTTCGACATCTCCGCCGACCTGCAAGAACTGGCCCACACACCCGTGGCCGTCGTCTGCGCCGGGGCCAAAAGCATCTTAGACCTCGGTCTGACCTTAGAGTACTTAGAAACCTTCGGCGTGCCCGTGCTGGGCTATCAAACCGACGAATTTCCGGCATTTTATGCGCGCACCAGCGGCCTTCAAGTGGACTATCGCATGGACTCGCCCGAGGCCATCGCCCGACTCCTCCGGGCGCATTGGGGCATCGGCTTGCGCAGCGGCGTCGTCGTGGCCAATCCTGTGCCCGAACCCTACGCCTTAGACGCTAAAGCCATGGAAGAAATCCTCGCCCAGGCCATAGCCGAGGCCGAACGCCAGCACATCCGGGGCAAAGCGCTGACTCCCTTCCTGCTGGCGCGCATCGAGCAACTCACCGGCGGCCTCAGCCTGAAGGCCAACATCGAATTGGTGTGCAACAACGCTCGCTTAGCCGCACAAATCGCACGGGCGCTTGCAGACGAGCAGCCCAGACGCTTGGAAAACACGCCTGAAAAGGGCGCGCCGCAAAGGCGTTGACAGACGAACCTCAAGCCCCGTGCAGCATCCGGAAGAACAGCTCGCGCATGAGTGCCTCCTCGCCCGTGTGTGTGGTGTCGGTGTTGACGCCCTTGGCGCGCAGGTCGTACAGGTGCAGCAGGTGCAGGATGTGTTCTACGTGTTCGCGCGTGTAGTTGCGGGCGGCGGTTTTGTATTCTTTCACAAAAAAATCGGAGCGCAGTTCGAGGGTTTTCGCAATCTCCGCATCGGAGGCGTTGGGCAGGAAGTAGAGCATGTACACTTTTGAAAAGTAATTGTACAGGCTGGCAATAGCCCCGATGAGCGGGTTTTTGCGAATGTTGGCTGCGAAATACTGCTCCATGCGGGCAATGCGGGCCTTGTCGCGCAAGGCAAAGGCGCGCTGCAACTCAAAGACATTGTACTCCTTGCTGATGCCGACGTATTCCTCCACATGAGCAGGCGTGATGGCGCTGCCTGCGGGCAGGTTGAGGGCCAGTTTGTCCAATTCGTTGGCCACTTTGGCTAAGTCAGTCCCCAAGTATTCGGCCAGCAGAGCGGCGGCGGCGGGTTCGATGGTGCGTTTTTGTTCTTTGCAATAGCCGGCTATCCAATCGGGCAGCTGGTTGTCGTAGAGTTTTTTGCTTTCGAACACTACAGCCTTAGCCGCCAGCGCCTTGCCCATGCGCGTGCGCAGGTCAAACTTTTTGTGCTTGTGGCAAATAACGAAGACGGTAGTGGGCATCGGGTTTTCTGCATAGCCCGCTAAGTCGTTCAGATCTTTCATCTCCTGCGCTTCGCGCAAAATGACCACCTGCCGAGCGCTCATCATCGGGTAGCGGCGCAGCTGATCGAGCAGAGTAAGCGGCTCGGCGTCTTTTCCGTAGAGGATGAGCTGGTTGAAGATCCGCTCTGCTTCCGAAAGCGCTTCAGCCTCAATGGCTGCCTCAAGGCGGTCAATGAAATACGGCTCCTCGCCGTGCAAGAGATAGATGGGCTGAAATCTACCCGCCCTGACGTCGCGCAAAATCTCCTCGTAACTCATTGCAGGGCGAAGGTAGGGCGACAGCGGTAGATTGGGCGGAGGCATCGTGCTGATCTGCTATAAACATGTCGTCCCTATTGGGACGATAGCGCAATGGGAGCAGTCTGCTGAGGATGCCTCAAAAAAATGCAGAGACACGCGCCTCAATCTATCCGGCGTTTTCTTATGTCTTCATTGCAGTGAACGCCGTATCGCTTTTCCTTGTAAAACTAAAGAGAGCTTTTAGAAATGCAAGAAAAAAAGGAAGATAGAACCGCCTGAAATGGCGCCTTTCTCTTAGTACCGGCCTTGGGACCGCGGTGGAGTGCTGGCATTTCAGCCGCATGCAGCATTAAGCGCCTTTTTTCGACCTTTGCGAGGAATAAATTTTGCGCATTATGGAAGCCTACGGCGCCGTATTGAATTGGGTCATTCCCATCTTTTTCTTGCTTTATTTTATTGAAGTCTTCGTCGCCTGGCGCCGGGGAGTGCAGGTGATTCGAGGCTTAGACAGCGTGTCCAGTTTCAGTTCGGGCGTCACCAACGTGGTCAAGGACGTGCTCGGATTGAGCGTGGGCATTCTCAGCTACGGCTGGTTAGTGCAGCATTTAGCGCTGGTTCACATCGAGGCTACGTGGTTGGTCTATGTTATCGGCTTCATTGCGGTGGATTTCCAGGGCTATTGGGTACACCGGTGGAGCCATGAAATCAACTTTTTATGGAACCGGCACATCATTCACCACAGCAGTGAGGAGTTCAACCTGTCGTGCGCGCTGCGGCAATCCATCTCGAACGTGTTCAATTACTTCACCTTTCTGCTGCTGCCGGCGGCGCTGCTGGGCGTGCCTGCTGAGGTGATTGCGGTGATTGGGCCGATCCACCTGTTTTTGCAATACTGGTACCACACGCGCCTGATTGACCGGATGGGATGGCTGGAACACATCATCGTTACGCCCTCGCACCACCGCGTGCATCACGCCATCAACCCAGAGTACATAGATAAAAACTACGCGCAGATTTTCATCCTGTGGGACAAGTGGTTCGGCACTTTCCAGGAGGAGCTGCCGCACGTGCCGCCGGTGTATGGCGTCAAGCGGCCCGTTCGGACGTGGAATCCGTTCAAAATCAACTTTCAGCACTTCTGGCTGCTGCTGACCGACGCCTGGCGCACACGCTCGTGGTGGGACAAAGTTCGGCTGTGGTTTATGCGCACTGGCTGGCGGCCTGCTGACGTGCGGGAGCGCTACCCGGTGGCGGTGGTCGAGGATGTGTATCGCTTAGAAAAGTACGACACGCCGGCCTCGCGCGCTTTAGTCGTGTGGTCGTGGGTGCAGCTGTTCTTCTGTTACTTTCTGATGATCTACTTTTTCGCTTATCTGGGGCCAATAGGTTCGCCGGGCATCTTCTGGTATGGGGCGTTTCTTTTTGCTTCGGTGTTCGCCTACACGGAATTGATGGACCTTAATCCGCGCGCGCCGTGGTACGAGCTGGGCAAGTCGCTGCTGGGTCTTTACCTCATCCTCCAGGGCGGCGGCGACTGGTTTGGCGCGGGCGAGCGCGTGGGCTTCTGGTACGTGGGCGTTGTGGCGACGCATATAGCGCTTTCGCCGGTGGCAGCCTTTTGGCTGGCTCGCCGGGAGGCGCCGAAGCGGTTAGCCAATGCAACGGCAGCAGTTTCGGCTTCCTGAGGCAAGGGCATCGTATCTTTGCCCCGGTTTTTTTATGGTGAAAATAGGCGATCTTGAACTGAGCGAGTTTCCGCTCTTGCTGGCACCCATGGAAGACGTCAGCGACCCGCCCTTTCGCAAGTTGTGCAAAGAGCAGGGAGCAGACTTAGTGTACACAGAGTTTATCAGCGCCGATGGGTTAGTACACGAGGCCATCAACGCTCTGAAAAAACTCGACATTTTCGACTACGAACGTCCTATCGGCATCCAATACTTTGGCGGCCAGCTGGACAGCATGCTGCAAGCTGCCGAGATCATCGAGAGCAAAAATCCCGACTTGATAGACATCAATTTTGGCTGTCCGGTGGCCAAGGTGGCCTGCCGCATGGCGGGCGCCGGGCTGTTGCGCGACGTGCCGCACATGGTTCGGCTCACTGAGGCGGTGGTCAAGAGCACGCGCCGCCCTGTAACGGTCAAGACGCGCTTGGGATGGGACGCCTCGAGCATCAACATCGTCGAAGTGGCTGAGCGTCTGCAGGATGTGGGTATTGCGGCGCTGACCATTCACGCCCGCACGCGCGCCCAGATGTACAAGGGTGAGGCCGACTGGACTTGGATTGCGCGCGTCAAGGAGAACCCGCGCATGCGCATCCCCATTTTTGGCAACGGCGACATTGACTCGCCGCAACGGGCACTCGAATACCGCCGCCGCTACGGCCCTGACGGCATCATGATTGGCCGGGCCAGCATCGGCTACCCGTGGATTTTCCGTGAAATCAAACACTACTTTGCCACCGGCGAACTCTTAGAGCCACCCTCCGTGGCTGAGCGCGTGCGCGCCGCCCGACAACACCTGACCGACAGCATCGCCTGGAAAGGGCCCAAACTGGGCGTCTTAGAAATGCGCCGCCACTACGGCCCTTATTTCCGCGACCTGCCTAACATCAAGCCATACCGCAACCGGCTCGTTACGGAAATGGAACCGGAAATACTATTTGGTATCCTGGAAGAAATCGAGGAGGTGTATGCTTTTGAGATGGTTTAATCCCGCACACCCCTATGACGTTTGACTTTAATGCGCAAGAAGAGCGGCTTGCCGCCATTGTCGCCAGCGCCGCACGGGAGCTGGGCGTGCCGGCCTACATCGTGGGCGGCCACGTGCGCGACCGCCTGCTGGGCCGCCCCAACAAGGACGTGGACATCGTCTGCGTAGGCGATGGCATCGCGCTGGCCGAAGCCGTAGCGGGCAAAATCACCCCGCGCCCAAAGGTAGCCACCTATCGCCGCTTTGGCACCGCTATGCTCCGCTTCGAAGACATCGAAGTCGAGTTCGTCGGCGCCCGCAAGGAAAGTTATCGCCCTGAAAGCCGCAAACCCGACGTCGAGCAGGGCACGCTGAAGGACGACCAGTTCCGCCGCGACTTCACCATCAACGCCTTAGCCGTCAGCCTAAACGAGGCTGACTATGGCCAACTGATAGACCCCTTCGACGGCCTCGGTGATCTGGAGCGCAAAATCATCCGCACGCCGCTGGCGCCTGAGAAGACGTTCTCCGACGACCCGCTGCGCATGATGCGCGCCGTTCGCTTTGCCACGCAATTGGGCTTTGCCATCGAACCAAATACGCTACAAGGCATCGCCCAAAACGCCGAGCGCATCCGCATCGTCTCGCAGGAACGCATCACCACAGAATTGGAAAAGATCTTGAAAGCACCCAAGCCTTCTATAGGTTTCAACCTGCTGTTCGACACTGGCCTATTGGCCCTTATCTTTCCCGAATTGGCCGCCTTGCACGGTGTGGAAGACCGCGACGGACGCGCCCACAAGGACAACTTTTACCATACCTTAGAAGTAGTGGACAATCTCAGTCAGCGCAGCGATAACATCTGGCTGCGCTGGGCGGCCCTCCTGCACGACATCGCCAAACCCGCGACCAAAAGATACGACCCAGAGACGGGCTGGACTTTCCACGGGCACGAATGGGTAGGCGCCAACATGGTACCGCGCATCTTCCGGCGCATGCGCCTGCCGTTGGATAGCAAAATGGACTACGTGCAGAAGTTAGTGCGCCTGCACCTGCGCCCCATCGGCCTGACGCGCGAAGAAGTTACCGATAGTGCCGTGCGCCGCCTGCTCTACGACGCCGGACCAGACATTGACGACCTCATGCTGCTGTGCTCGTGCGACATTACCACCAAAAACCCGCGCAAGATGGCCCGCTATTTAGAAGGCTACGAATACCTGCGCGAGCGCATGGCCGAAGTGTCGGAAGCGGACCGCCTGCGCCTGTGGCAGCCGCCCATCAACGGCGAAATCATCATGCAAACCTTCGGAATACCGCCCTCGCGCGAAGTGGGCATCATCAAAACCGCCGTCCGGGAGGCCATCTTAGACGGAGAAATCCCCAACGAATACGAAACTGCCTTCGAGCGCATGCTGCAAGAAGGCGCCAAACTCGGTTTGCGCCCTGTAAACGAACCTGTCACGCATCCAACCCAGCCGTAAAAACATGTGCCTGCGTCACTGGAAAAATGTCTGCCTGCTCGCTGCCCTGCTGGCCCTGTCCCATACCCTCTGCGCCCAGCATTTCCGCGTGCAGGTACTCGCCTCGCTCGACTCGCTGCCGATGACATACTTCACCCAGCGTGGGCTGAAAAACGTTTGGCGCACCACCGACGCCGCCGGCATCCACCACTACTACTTTGGCAGCTACCCTACCCGATTGGAGGCTGAAAAGGTGCGCCAACAGGTGGCCGAGCGCGGCTTCGAATACGCCACCATTATTGACGTGGAAGAGCAGCGCCTCTTAGCCGATCGGGAGCGCTGCGCCTACTTCAAGGGCGGGCCACTGCCGTTAGCAGAAAGCGACACGGTGCGCTTTGTCTATTTTGAGACGGGTAAGACAGTGCTCTCCGACGCCGGCAAAAAACACGCTTTGCACATGCTGCACCTGCTCAAATCCGTGCCAGGGTCGTGTCTATACATACTGGGATATGCCGACGCTGTAGGAGCAGCCCTTGTAAATATGGAACTTGCCGCTGAACGCGCTCGTGTGGTGCGCAATTTCTTATTAGAAAACAATATCGCTGTCGAACGCCTTCGCCTCTATGCCTACGGCGAAACAGAAGCTGGCGTCCAAGAAATGCGGGAAGATATGCAAAACGACTATGAGGGCGCTGAACTGCGCAAGCGCTTTCGCTGCGCCGTGCTCATCTGGCGCCGGCAGCCGTAGGGCTAATAGATAGCCTGCAGGCATCCGCCTGCTGTATGCTTATGTAATCACCCTGCCGAGCAGGTGCAGCGCCCTTATGTGTTCAGTGTGAGCCAAAAAGTCCAGAAACCGATCGGCCTGCCGGGAGAACGTGCACATCTCCGAGACGACTTTTTGGAAGCATTGCGCTCCTTTGCATTCGCCGCGCACCTGGCTAAGGGTCTGCAGTTCTGCCAGCACAGGCTCTAACTCTTTCTCTTTGCGGTGGGCGATGATTTTCTGTACCATGACCCACATGTTTTTCTCTGCCTCAAACCGCTCTCGCCGCTCGCCAGGGAGGTTTTTCTTGCTGATCAATTCCCACTCGACTAACTTGCGCAGGTTGGTATTGGCGCTGCCCACGGAAATACCCAACTGCTGTTGCACTTCCTCGGCGGTAAGAGGCTCGGGCGAAATCAGCAATAGTGCATGAACGCGAGCCATCGCCGGTGGTATGCCCCACACGTTGGCCATCCTACCCCATGCCTCGATGAAGCGTTCCTTCCCTTCCTGATAGTCCATACGCTCGGCCAGGTTTTTTGGAGCTTTATAATGCCGCACATGGTTATTTTGTTCAATAAGAAGCGAGATTTTCAAACGAGTTCTACCCGCAGGCGGCAAAGACAAGATGTATCCGAAACTTAAAGCACGTGCAGTGTGTTACGATGAAGTCAAGTTCGATGCGTATTGAAGACGTCAATTATACACGCCAGATAACGCGCTTGCTTTGTGACCGGGAGGTGGACAACTGCCCGCTTATCCTTGACTTGCTCGGCAGCATAAGCGTGGATGCGCAGTTGCTGGGCTACTTGTTTGGGATCGCCGTTTTTCATCCCGACCGCCACTTATCGGAGCGGGCAATAGCGCTGCTGGAGCGCCATGCTTCGGAGCAGACCGTACAAAAGGCTAAGCGCCTGCGCGAGACGTCGGCCTATTACTACGAGGAAGCCGAATTTCTGAGCCGCCATAAGAGCGATGAAGCAGACCTGTTTCACGTTTTGCTGGCCAGTAAAATGTGCCTGTGGCACCGCTATCGGCCTGACGCGGGCAGCAATGCTGAAGTCGCCTTTCGCACGCTTGACTTGCGGCGACTGCCGTGTGCACGCCTGTCGCCGGCGCTGACAGAGCTCCATTTCTTGACATTTATCGCACTGCCTGCCCATAAAGACTTCGATTTGCCCAGCGCTCTGCCCTTGTTAGTGCAAATGCCGCTGTTGGAGACGGTCATTGTAGAAAATGTGCGGATTGAGCAGTTCCCTGTCGAACTCTTCGCGCTGCCGCGGCTGACGGCGCTGATTCTGCGCAAAGGCGCTATGCGTCCGCGCGTACCCATGCGCGTACCCGATGGCGGCCCCTTTGGCAGCTCGTCGTTGGAGCGCTTCATTTGCGAGGGCTACCCCATTGTAGGCGCCGAACGCCTTGGGCCTTTTCCGAGCCTCCGCGAGGCTACGCTTCCGCGCTGCGGGCTGACGACCTTAGACTTCCTGGCCCATAGTCAGCACATCGAGCACCTGAACGCGCGCTACAATCAACTCGAGCAATTGCCCGCCTTTCTGGCTGATTTGACGGCATTGCGCACACTGGATGTGAGCCAGAACCCGCTGCGTTCCATCGCACTCGACCTGTCGCGGTTAGAGCAGTTGGAGATTTTAGACCTGAATGTTCGGCGCGGCGGGTAAGTCCGCAGGCTACCACTGCAGCCCCGGATAGGCGCGCTGCAAAAACTGCATTTCGGCCAGAATGTAGCCCAAATGTTCGGTATGACGCCCATCTTTGCCGCCGCTTTGCATCCAGGAGTTGCCAGGTATCTGCAGGGTGGCTTCTTCGAGCACTTCGCGCACTTTGGCCTCCCAGAGAGGGCGTATCTGCGTCAGATCGGAGCCGACGCCAGCCTCGGCGGCCTCGCGTTCTACTTCGTTGGGCGTCGTCAGCTCGCCGGTGTACATCCAGAGGTCGTCTACGGCCTCCTGCATACGGCGGTGGCTCTCTTCCGTGCCGTCGCCCAGGCGGATAGTCCACTCACTGGAGTAGCGCAGGTGATAAGTTACTTCTTTGAGCGCTTTTTGAGCAATGGCAGCTAAACGCTCGTCGCGGCTCTGGAGCAGGGCCTGGTAGTGGTAGTAATGGTAGGCGTCGAAGAAGAATTGCCGCACGATGGTGTGCGCCCAGTCGCCGTTGGGCTGCTCGACGAGGAGGACGTTGCGGAACTGGTGCGCGTCGCGGAAGCTGGCTAAGTCGTCTTCCGTGCGGCCCAGACCTTCGATTTCGCCCGCGTAGGTCAGCAGCAGGCGAGCCTGGCCCAGCAGGTCTAAAGCGATGTTGGTCAAGGCAATGTCTTGTTCCAGTACAGGGCCGTGGCCGCACCACTCGCTGAGGCGGTGCGAAAGAATGAGGGCATTGTCGCCCAATTGCAGTACGTAAGGGAAACTGGCTTGCATGTGCGCGTGAGCGTCGTTTTGACCGACTATAACCGCAACGGCTTACATGTGTTTGACCTCGTCGGGCAGTTTGTAAAACGTCGGGTGCCGATACACCTTGTCGTTAGAAGGATCAAAGAAAGCCTCCTGGTCTTCCGTAGAGGCGTGGATGTATTTGGACTCAACCACCCAAATGCTGATGCCTTCGTTGCGGCGGCAGTATACATCGCGCGCGTTTTCAATAGCCATAGCAGCGTCGGCAGCATGCAAGCTGCCCGCGTGTTTGTGGCTAAGCCCTTGCTTGGAGCGGATGAAAACTTCCCAAAGCGGCCATTCTTTCATGCTAATTCCCATTTATTAGCGCAAAGATAGCGCATCTGAGCGGATGGCTGGTTGATTTGCGTCAGTCTGAGAGGTGCGGAGGATAATGCCGCTCTCCAAAAGGAAAGAAGTCGCGGCTACCTTGCCGTAACTGGCCAATGAACAAGCAGCGCAGACTATCGGTGCTAATGGCTAAAAGATTTCAGCGCTTTTCGGTCAATTTTCCCGGTGTCGTTTTTGGGCAAAGCGGTCAGAAAGACGAACTGCTTGGGCGTCTTGTATTTGGCCAGACGGCTGTTGCAGAACTGAGTCAGTTCCTGCTCTGCCTCAGAAGGGTTTTGCGGAAGGCCGGTTTTCATGACTACGAAAGCCCGCCCTACTTCGCCCCACTTTTCATCCGGCACACCAACGACGGCGGCCTCTGAGACGGCGGGGTGTTGCACCAAAACTCGCTCTACCTCGGCCGGATAGACGTTTTCGCCGCCGCTGATGAACATATTCTTCACCCGGTCTACCACGAAAAGATAGCCCTCTTCGTCCTGTCTGACTAAGTCGCCCGTGCGGAACCAGGCGCCGCGGCTGTGGAGCAGCATGGGATCGGCTGTGGGCGAGGCGCCCTCCGGCAAGACAAAAGCGCTCCGGGTGGCCTCTGGGTTTCGCCAGTAGCCGGGCGTTACCATCGGTCCTCGCAACAGGAGCTCGCCGGGTTGGTTGGGCGGCAGGTCGTTGCCGTGCTCGTCCACAATGCGGATCTCGACGTAAAAGTTGGGACGGCCGATACTGCCCTTTTTGCGCACAGCATCGCGCTGGTGCAGGCTGGTGAGGTTGGGCCCTACTTCGGTCATGCCGTAGCCCTGGCGGATGAACACGCCCTTGTTGTGCCATTTTTCAATAAGCGGAATAGGCATCGGCTCGCCGCCCACGATGATGTAGAGGAGCGGAGACAGGTCGGTCTTTTCAAAATCGGGATGCTCGGCCAGCATTTTGAGCATGGTAGGCACGCCCATGAAAATGGTGCAGGCTTCTGCTTCGAGCAGTTGCAAGACGGCGCCAGGGTCGAATTTTTTCAACAGGCAGGTGTAGCCGCCGTGGTGCCAGAACGGCGTAGTGAGGACGTTCCAGCCGCCCGTGTGGAAGGGTGGCATGACGTTAAGGGTTCGGCTTTCCGTGTTGACAATCAACGACATGGCGGTATTGATGCTGTTCCAAAACAGCATGCCGTGTGTGTATAGAGCGCCTTTAGGAAACCCTGTGGTGCCTGAAGTGAAGAGGATGAAAATGGGGTCGTCGTCGTCCACCGGCACTAACGGGAAGGGCGAGTCAAGGTCAGCGATTTCCTCCGCCAAGAGCACTTCGGCGAGCGCCTCTACCGACCAGCGATGAGGCAGGGTATGGAAAGCCGTCGTAGCGTCGAACAGATGCTGAAACTTGCTTTCGGCTAAGGCCACTTTGGGCTTAGCGAGGGCAAGCATGTAATCGAGTTCAGGCGGAGCAAGGCGGTAGTTGAGCGGCACCAGGATAAATCCCGCTTTTTGCGCGGCGGCGAACAGGCACAGATATTCTAAGCAGTTTTCGGCCAGAACAGCCACCCGATCGCCTTTCTGGAGGCCAAAATGGCGAGATAGGAAGTGCGCCAGGCGATTCCCGAGGCGATTGAGGCGACCGTAGGTCAGTGTTCTGCCGGTTTCAAATTCCTTGAAAGCAATCTTTTCAGGAAAATACACGGCCCATTTGGCCGACCAATCTTGCTGATACACTGCCATGTTTTTGGCCCAAAATTAAATCCGAAATGCCGCCGCTGCGAACGCCAGGCCGCCGCCCGACCCGATGAAAAAGCACAGGTCGCCAGGACGCACGGCGCCCTTTTCCCACGCCTCATTAAATGCCATGGGAATACAGGCACTGCCCGTATAGCCAAAGCGGTGCATCACAGTAGTGGCGCGCTCGCGGGGCACACCGAGCCGGTCCATGGTTTCCCAGATGCTGTTGATGTTGATTTGGGTGATGAAAAAGTGCTGTACCTCATGTGGCTCGACACCAATGCGGCGACAGAGCTGCTGGGCCATGTCTGACCACATGGTTGGGTTGAGTTCCTTTGGGAACTTGCGCACAAATTGCAGCTGGTGGTGGTGATTGGCTATGGCAGCCTCGGTTACCGGCTCGTGTGTGCCACCGGCGTAAATGCCCATCCAGTCGTGGTATTCGCCAAGCGTGCGCAGTTCGCTGGCCAAGAAGCCCGCAGAGGGCTGGCCTTCATTTGGCGTAGCCCGGAGCAACACCGCTCCGGCGCCGTCGGCGAAAAGCGTTACGGTTTTTTTGTCCTCCAGGTTTAAATACTTGCTCATGGCGTAAGCGCCAATGACTAAGACGTTTTGATAGCGCTCGTCGGAGCGAATGTATTTGGCGCCGACGTCCAAGGCGGTAACGAAGCCCGCACAGGCGGCGTTAAGGTCGAAGGTGCCGGCTTTCTTTGCCCCGAGGCGATGTTGCACGACCACTGCCGTGGACGGAGAGATATACTCCGGCGTATCGGTAGCCACAATGAGCAGGTCGAGATCGGATACCTCGAGCCCTGCTCGTTCGAGGGCCTGTCGGGCAGCCTGTTCGGCTAAGGTGGCGGTGCTTTCGCCATCCGCACACCAGCGCCGCTCATAAATCTGGACATTCTCTCGCAGCCAGGTATCTACATCTTCGCCCAGCAGCTCGTTGAAGTAGCTGTTTGGCAAGACGCGCTCAGGCGCTGCAGCGCCGACAGAGGCAATGACTGGATTTGACACGGCCTATTGCTGAAAAGTAAAAAATACCGGGGCCACTGCTCGAGCCGCCCCGGTATTACGATTATTTGTTTATCGCCTTGAGAAACTGGGTAAATTGACTTTCAATTCTACCGAATACAGCCGTCCGATGGGCGGCGAGGCCACAAACTCCCGAATCTCGACGCCCAAGGCGTTGACCACCTGCGCCGAGAGGGTGTAACGCTCCTTAAAGGTGTAGCCCGCGCTGATGTCGAGGTTTAGCAAGCCGCCCAGCGGGCCGTAGTTGAACGACCGGCCAACCCGTCGGTTCTCAACAACAGGACTGCCGGCGTAGATCAGGTTTTGATTGGTTGCGGCGGCCACGTTAATGCCGGAGAAGAAGTCGTATGCGTTGTACCAGCGGCCGAAGATGTTAGAGAAAAAGCCGCCTCTGACGTAGTTCAGACCCGCACCTATTTTGTGAGTAGGGGTATTGATGGGCAGGTCGTTTTCGTCCACAACGCCGTTGCGGTTGCCGTCGTTGCTCGGGTCGTTCCGGTCCAGATCGTACCCGAACCAGGAGTAGTTGAGCACGCCCGATAGGCCCTTGGCCAGATTCACGTTCAGGCCGAGGTCGAAGCCGTAGGTATTAACCTTGCCAAAGTTGACGTACGTCAACACGATGTCAGCGCCTCGGTCGCCATCGGGCAGAGGAGTGACAGCAGCGATTTCGCCGATGGGCTGATTGCCGCGCAGCACGCCATAGCCTCGGATTTTGGGAATTCTGGGTGTGTTCGGGTTGCCGTCATGGTCAAACAGTTCGCGGTCGGCGGCAACGTTAACGGCAGGGCTCAGGAAGTTCTGCGAGCGGTTGAAGTAAGCATTTGCATCTACGTAGACTCGCTTACCGAGTTGGCCTTTGTAGCCCAATTCGAGGGTTCGGATGCGCTCGACCTCGAGTTTGGGCACTTGATATTGCCCAACGACAGTGTTGGTGGTTACGTCCACTTCTTTGATGGTGAAGCCTTCGCCATTGCCCAACAGGAGGCCACCGAAAATATTGGCACTTAGGTTGAGGATGGTCGGCGCGGCGATGCCTTCGCCGTAGGTCAGGCGCAGGGCGCTGTTGTCGGTGGAGTACACTAAGGCCGCTTTTGGAATGAAGTTGAAGCCGTAGAGTTCGTGATTGTCGGCGCGGGCAGCCACTACGGCGCGCACGGGGCCAAACTTACGCTCTAATTGCAGGTAACCACCCAATTGGTCAATTGTGATGGGACCGGCCTTATCAAGCAGATACGTCTGGCGGCTGTTGGCTTTATCACGCTGGTACTGGATACCCGCGATGAAGTCGAACAGTTGGGCGACGGAGTTGTTGTACTGGGCCTCCGCGTTCAGGCGCTGGGAATAGTCCTGGAAGAGGGCGCCTCTGGGCAGGTGAAGTCCCGTTGTGGGAGAAAGCGGCAGATATTGGGTGGCGATGGAGCGGTTGCGCGCTTCCTCTTCGGAGAAGCCGTTGGCCTTGTAGGAGAAATAGTTCACCGTGCGCTGGTTCATGGCGATGGTGCTGTCGGTCGTGCTCCACGTGTTGTACACGTTGAGGAAGAGCCGCGGCGACACGTAGCGGGCCTGCAGCCACGACACGCGCCAGTCTCGGATTTGGTTGCGGCCGGCGTTGGTGTTGCCGATGTTGTTGCTGTTGCTGGCGCCGTAGCCGATGATGATGTCGCTGGTTTTGTTTACACTATAATACAGCTGAGCCTCACCGCGCAGCGAGTTAAAGTTTCGATCGAGCAAATACTCCGGCAAGGCAAAGGCTCCTCCTGGTGCCGCTGCACTGAGAACGTACACGGTGTCTGTGAATTCGAACTCTTCACCCTGGGTGTATTCACCGCTGATTTTGAAGGCGAATTTTTCTCCTAATTTCATGGCGTGACGCAAACGACCGGTCAGCACCTTCTGGTTGCCAGCGCCAAAGACGAGCGTAGTTCCCTCCGAGGTGCGCGGGTCTTTGGTGATGGTGTTGAGCAGGCCATTGTGGGCGTTAGGGCCATACAAAGCCGACGACGGGCCGAGAATGACCTCGATGCGCTCGATGTCTTCTTTCACAGTGGTGCTCAGCGCACCGAGCGGTAAGCCTGTGGCGATGAGCGCAGAGAAGCGGTTATCGTTGATTTGCAGGTTTTTAGGATTAAATGCCGAGTTGAAACCGCGCGCATTGATGCCAATGCCGAGTACACCCGAGCGCACGTAGTCCACGCCTTTTTGTCGGCCCAGTAATTCCGCCACGTTGAAAGACGGCAATTCGGCAATCGCCCTGGCGTTAATCACGGAAATGGTTGCCGGCGCATTGGTGCGCTTCTCTGCCCGGCGGCTGGCAGACACGACCACCTCGTGGCCCTGAATGCCCGACTCGGCAAGCGCCACATCAAGCGTGATGGCACGGCCGGCCTCCACACGCACGGGGAGCGTCTTGGTTTCGTAGCCGATAAAGGAGAAGAGCAACGTATAGTTGCCTGCAGGTAAAGAGAGGGTGTAGGAGCCATCCGATTGAGTGGTAGCGCCGGTTGTAGCACTGGCCGTAGCGCCATCTACCACAATAGACGCCCCTGGAAGCGGCTCGTTGTTCGCCTGGTCAGTAACTTTACCACTAACAGTGCCGCGCTGTGCTGCCATACTCAGGCTCAAAAGGACACAGCAGAACGTAAACAGTTTTTTCATACGCATTCGCATTTTCGATGTGTTTGTGAAAGAGAAAAACAATCTAATGTTGTAAGAAACATGCTCCCCCTTGCCGGCGCAATAAACATCCCATTGCCGCACGGGACGCTACCCCACCAGCCTTCATTCATTTGGCCCAGACCCTAGCAAGCCCGCCTGAATAAAGACGGGATACTAAAATTTCAGCGGCATTTCCGCCAATAATACATCAAGGATTATTGCGCTACGAAGGTAAATCTAAAACAATGTTGCGCCGAAGCAGAAGGTGCGCTTTTCATCCCTTGACCCAAAAAACTTGAAAGGAAGAAAAGAGCCACAAAGAATTGATTTTTAAAAGTTTAGATACGCTGAAAAAGCAGGTGGACTGACCGGATTTTAACCTCGCAGTTCTAAATAAAATTTCAAAAATCACCTTAAAAAGCGCATTATCGCTTCATTGACACCAGCCGCGCCCTCCCATTGAACGAAATGGCCGCAGTTGGGCAATAAGACTAATTGGCTACCAGGGATGCGCTCTTGCGCCAATTGCGCTATCTGTTGGGTAGTCAGTCGGGGGTGCAAAAACCGGTTCGGGATGAGGGCGTCGTTTTCTCCATAAACAATCAACACCGGCAGGCGAATTTCTCCTAAGCGCTCAAAAACAGGCTCATTGAGCATGCCCTGGACGCACTTCGGAATCATCCGGCAATAGGCGGCGTATTCGCTCGTCTGGCGAAGACGAAGGCGGTCTTGGTACATGAATTCGGCGTCGGGCGGAAACTGCACGAAGTTTAACTCAAAGTTTCTGCGGATTTGCGCCTCTGAGGTATTCATCAGCATTTCGGGCGTATAGATGGTGCGAAACCACGTCTTTTCCTGTTCGGAGAAAGTTTCAATACCCGCAGGGGCCAGCAGCACCATTTTCTTAATCCGGTCGTTGCCGCGAAGCACCTCTGTAAGGGCAATCTGCCCGCCCATCGAGTGCCCTACCAAGACGACGTTTTGCAGGTGCAGAGAGTCCATGAATTCGCGAACAACATCGGCGAAAAACGCCATTCCATACGGATAATCGTCGCTTTTGGAGGACATACCGTAGCCCGGCAAGTCAAGCGCTATGCACCGAAAACGGCGGCTGAGGGTATCCAAATTCTTTTGCCAGCACTTCAGGTTGCTGCCCAGTCCGTGAAGGAAAAGCAAGGTCTGCTCGCCAGCGCCTCTATCGAGGTAGGCGATCTTTTTGCCCCCAGAGAGAGCGATGTAGCGAAGGTCAGCGGGGTACGATATGGTTTGCATAGGCAGCGTATCGGTGCACGTGAAATGAGAGGAAGCCGTTGATGCACAATTGTGCTCTGAGTGAGCACGCGTTTCAAAAGCGAACAGCGCAGGCGCAGCGCTCAATACCACACCGGTGGCTACTGCTCGGGCAGAAATTGCTTTTTTCTTCCATAAAAAAACCGCTCCCCCTACCGCAGTGGCGGCCAGAATGGCCAGGGCTGCTGCTACCGCCGGATTGCGCACCGCTCCCGTTGTGTAGGGCGTGAGGGCGCCGTAGTACACCGAAAAATGCACCACTACGGCAGTTACCGATGCCAAGGCGGGCGCGAGGCGAGGCACATTTTTGCCGTAAATGCCGAACAGCACAGGTACAAAAGCCGCTGAGAAAAAGGCATATACGCCGTTTTGCGCCAGAATGCCCACGCTCAGGTTTGGGTACAGCAACTGCTGGTAGCTCCAGACAATCGCAACCACTGCCAGCACCACAATCACTCCCTTGTTCACCCGGGTCAATCGCTCGGCCGGCATCGGCCTGCCGCCGTTCCATCGCTGCGTCAGCGGCGCTATCAAATCGTTCGTGAACGTGGTGGACAGCGACTGGATCAGTCCCTCCAACGTCGAAAGCCCGGCCGACAGCAGCCCCAATACCACCAGCAAACCCACGCCCACCGGGAACACCCGCACCACGTAAGCCGAAACGATACCGTCCATCTTCAATGCCGTGCCGTTGAGAGTCAGCTCTGGAAACGTCAAACGGGCATAAAACCCAACAAACAACACCGCAAAAAATACCGACTCAGCGACCAGGGCGACCAGCAAATAGCGGTTGATGTCTTTTTCGCTGCGCAACAAAAGCGATCGCGTTACGATGTGTGGCTGGCACACGATGGCTATGCCAACGATGAAATTACAAAAAAACACCTCAAACCAATCCCGAAACAGCGGGCTTTTCGGGTTGGTGCTCTGGACAAGCAAAGGGTCAATAGCGGCTAATTTTTCCCAAAAGCCGCCCGTTCCGTGGTCGAAATACTTCCAACCCGATGCCAGCAAGACGACGGCTACTACCAGCATCAAACCCGCCTGAACGGCATTAGTGTACACCATAGAAGTAGCCCCGCCAAACATCATGTAGCCAAAAACCACCACTACCAACCCTATCAGCACCGGCAACTCGCGAGCGCCCAGCGCCCCCGCCAGCACCTTAGTCAGGCCTACGCAAATCAGCACAATAAACGTAACCAGCAGGAACGACAACACGGCGAACCAGAGCGCAAGCCCCTGACTCTCGTAACGCTTGCCCATCCATTGCGCCAGGGTAAGCGCCTTCACCGACGAGCCGTAGCGCCGAAAACTGCGCGTGAGCACTATCAGCGATAGGTACAACCCCAAGGGCAACACCACCGACATAGCCAGGAAAGCGCTCCACCCAAACATGGCCACAAAACCGGGATTGATGATAAACGTGGCCGCACTCGTGATATTCGCCGCCAGCGATAGCCCCACCACTACCGGCGAAAAACCTTGCGCCCCCAGGGCATAGTCAGCCAGCGTCCGGGTACGTCGGGCAGCCCGAACAGCCAGCAAAATCAGCACTCCCGCATAAACAACTAAGAGCGCTATGGTCGCATAAATCCAGTCACTGTTTTGCATCGCTGTTGTTTTGATATTTCCTGTAAAAGACTCTTGCGCAGCGTTACTGCTCGAGGCAATCATATGCCGAGCCAAGTTAGCGGGCAAATAAGGCTTCTGTTCTCCCCAAAACGCCCTTTGCCAACCGCACACCTCATCTTTTTTTTGGCTGACCGAACAGCCCACAGCAACATATCGGCGCCAAGGACCCTATTTTTATTTTTTTGATATTTAATGAATTATGCCATATTTTTTTGCGTCTGAACCCTGATTTTATCTCGCTAAAACCACCCTTGACCGAAAAACCACCGTTCCCGCACAGTCGCTGGATGAAGCAGACGGGCCCGCCTAACTTTGCCCACTATGAAACGATTGCAAAACAAAACAGCCATCATCACGGGTGGCGCCAGTGGCATCGGCAAAGCCACCGTGCTCCGCTTTCTGGAGGAAGGCGCCAACGTCGCCATCTGGGACATCAACGACGAACGAGGCAACGCTCTGCTCGACCATTGCCGGCAACAGCAGCTGCCGGCTGTCTATTTCCACGTGGACACCACCGACTTTGAGGCCGTAACAGCCGCGGCAGCCGAGGTAGTCAAAACCTTTGGCAGCATTCACATCTTAGTCAATAACGCCGGCATAACGAAGGACGCATCGTTCAAAAAAATGACGCTCGAGCAATGGAATGCCGTCCTGGCCGTCAACTTGACTGGCGTTTTCCACTGCACTAAGGCTGTCTATCCCTACCTGGAAGCCCAGGGCTGGGGGCGCATTCTGTCGGCAGCCTCCGTGGTGGGCCTGTATGGCAACTTCGGCCAGACCAATTACGTGGCCACCAAGGCCGGCGTCATCGGTATGACCAAAGTGTGGGCAAAAGAATTCGGCCGCAAAGGCATCACTGCCAACGCCGTGGCGCCGGGCTTCATCCACACCGAAATGATGGATGCCATCCCGGAAAACGTCCTCCAGGGCATGAAAGACAAAACGCCTCTCGGCCGCCTCGGCCAACCGGAGGAAATCGCTGCTTTATATGCCTTTCTCGCCTCCGACGAAGCCGCCTTCATCAATGGCGCAACGATCAGCATTGACGGTGGGCTGACGCTGTAGGGCAGGTAACTCCGACAAAAAACCCTAAGCGGTAGCAAAACCACCTCCACGCTCCCGGGCGAACGCAACCGCGCTCGCACATCCCTCCTTTGTACGCCCGCACTTCCTTGCTGACTAAATCCGTAAACTTGCGCCCGTATTTTCGCCTCGACGCATGCGCAGTAAACTGCAAAAATTCTTCGAATTTTCCCGTACGCTGCTCCCGCACGAGACGACATGGCTGCTCTCGCACCAGCACTTCGACGACAAGGTCAAGGTGGCCATCTTAGAGCAAGTACACGCCAACTGCCACCGCCTCAACGACCAGGACTGTCAGCCCTTCGACGACACCATAGACAAGCGCAAATATTCCAACCTCAAACACTGGATTGCTGACCGACTCAGCGCACTCGACGTAGACCTGCACTTAGCCTGGATACTCGATACCGAGCGCAAAGTACTTACCGACACTGTAGAACCCGAAACCGAAGCGCGCCTCCTGCACGAAATCAAAACCTGCCGGCCCACGGAGTTTTATTTCGTCAAATTCTATGAAATGGCGCAAGCGTATCGCCATCTATTGCTCATTCGCATGCGCTACCCCGAACATGAACAGGTAGAACTGTTCCTCCAAAAAAACGAGTCTGCCTGGCAACGCTCCCTGCGCATCAGCGACGAACTGCACAAGGCCACCCACGACATCGTCAAACAATACGCCGGCGACCCTACCCCCTCCATCCAGTGGGAAAAACGCCTGACCGACCTCTTCTACGACGAAACCCTCGACGGCTGGAACCGCTACATGGCCTTAGTGCGGCTCACCTTTATCTATTACAACTACCGCCGCTTTGAGCCACTGTTAGAAAAATACGAATACTTCGAACAACAATTGGCCCAGGGCAACTTCTATTCCAAACGCATCCTGATCAATTACTACGGCAACCGGCTGCTACTGCACGTTAAGTTCCGAGAATTTGAAAAAGCTGAGTACTACGGCTACCTTTCCATCCGGGTGAAAAACTTAGACTACGTTCACTACGTGAACAACTTGTGTGCTGTCCTGCTCCGCCAGAAAAAATATCGGGAGGCCTTAGCGCTGCTCAAGAATGCCCAACCCGAAAGCAAGAAAACGCCCAGTTTCCACAACAAGATTGGCTTCGTAAGCCTTTATGTCCAATGCCTGAACCACTTAGGGCAATACCTTGCCGCTGAAAACTACGCGGAAACCTACCTGCGCGCCTACCCTAAAGAAATTTTCCAACACCGCTGGCATCTGTTCTTCACGGGTTATTTGGAAAGCCTCTTTGGGCAGCGAAAATTCGATCGGCTGCTTAAGGTCTGTACCAAATACAGACTCCTCGAACGCGACGCGGCTTACTTAGACAAGCCGTATTACCTGCCCGTATTGCGCTGGTACTACGCCGTTGCCGCCCTCCACACTCAGCGAGAAACCTTAGAGCGGCTCAAGGCCTCGTTAGCGGCTTTTATGCCTCGCCATTGCCCGGACTTGGATAAGCTGTCGGAAATCCGAGAATTAGTGCATCAAATCAAAAACTTAGAGCCTTCCCTTGGGTCATTTCTTGAGAAATTGGCGCAGCAAGCCGGGTGGAAGTGGTGAAACGCTCAAAGGCACATGCCCGAGACTGCCGACAGCCGCCTTCCCCATTGACGTATGGTATCAGAGGCTGAGAACATCAGCGGCGTTTTTTCGACGATGTCAACGAGCCAGTGCCGTCCAGCTAATGTGCAGCGCAGCGCCATCTAATGCCTCAGGATACAAACATGTCGTCCGCGCGGGACGAAAACGCCTGCACTTACAGCATTCTATCGGAGCGCCATGTCTTTGATATTCAGGATATTTTCTTCCCTCGCATGGCCTCTTGAAGGGTTGCCTCCATGGCGCGGTGAGCTAAGGGCGTCGTGTAGTCGTTGAGTTGCTGGATAGCAGCATGGATGCGGTCTTTGTCGTCGCTTTGGGTGGTTTCCTGCAAAGCGCGCAGAAGGGAACGGATAGTTGCCTTTTCGGTTTCAGTGAGCAGCAGGTCGTTTTGCTGGAGGAATTTTTCGCCGGCGAGTAGGAGGGCTTGCGCCTCATTGCGCGCTTCGAGGAGGGCGCGGGTGCGCATGTCTTCGGCGGCGTGGGTGATGCTGTCCATCAGCAGGCGGGCCATCTCTTCTTCAGTGATGCCGTAGGCGGGGCGGATATCAATCTGCTGCTCGACGCCGGAGCGCAGTTCCTGGGCGCGGACGGTCAGGATGCCGTCGGCGTTGATGATGAAGGCGATTTCGATTTTGGGCAGGCCGGCCGGCATGGGCGGGATGCCGGAGAGAATGAATTCGCCGAGTTTTCGGTTGTACTGCACTAAGTCGCGTTCACCTTGAAAGACGGCGATTTTGAGGTTTTTCTGGCCATCTACGCTGGTAGTGTACTGGCGTGCGGCGCGGATGGGTATTTTCGAGTTGCGCGGAATGATGACGTCCATCAGCCCGCCAACGGTTTCGATGCCAAGGGATAAAGGCGTTACGTCGAGCAAGAGCAGGTCGCGCTGGTTTCCAGCTAAGATGTCGGCCTGCACAGCAGCGCCCAGAGCGACCACTTCGTCGGGGTCGAGGCTATCGTAGGGCTGTTGGCCGAAGAACTCGGCCACGCGGCGTTTCACCGCTGGCACGCGCGTGCTGCCTCCGACGAGGACGACTTTTTCGATGTCTTTAGGCTGCAAACGGGCGTCGCGCAAGGCGTTGGCGCAGCATTCTATGGTGCGCTGCAACAACGGCTCAATGACCTGCTCGAATTCAGCGCGCTCGATGCGCACCGGCCGGCCCATGATCTCGCCCTCGAAGATATTCGCGTCCGAGAGAACCTTTTTGACAGCCTCAGCCTGCAGCCGTAGGGCCTGCCCCCTCGCCTTGTCAGTGGCCAGCATCTCGGAGGAGAGGCCTGTTTTGCGGAGCAGCAAGTCGGCCAGCGCGCGGTCGAAGTCGTCGCCTCCGAGAAAAGTATCGCCGTTGGTGGCCAACACCTCGAAGATACCCTCGTGGATTTTGAGGATGGAAATATCGAAGGTGCCGCCGCCCAGGTCATAAACGGCGATGGTTTCGGCATGAGTGGGGTCGAGGCCAATGCCGTAGGCCAAGGCGGCGGCAGTGGGCTCGTTGACAATACGCAATACGTCTAAGCCCGCCAGCCGGCCAGCGTCGCGAGTGGCCTGGCGCTGGTTGTCGTTGAAGTAGGCAGGCACCGTAATGACGGCTTTGCTTACTGGGCGGCCCAGTTCGCTTTCGGCGCGGCGCTTCAGGGCACGCAGGATTTCAGCGCTTAGTTCAATGGGTGTATAAAAGCGATCGCGCACGCGAATTTTTACCAGCGACTCGGTGTCGTCGTCAATAATCTGATAACCCAGAAAACCCTCCAGACTCGCCACATCGCGATAGGACTTACCCATTAAGCGCTTAACGGAATAAATGGTGTTGGCCGGGTCTGAGACCAGCTTTTCTCGGGCGGCATCTCCTACTACGACTTCGTTTTCAGAGGTGAAATAGACGATAGAAGGCACAATAGCGTATTTTCCACTCGCTTCACGGATGCAATAGGGCTTGCCGTCTTTGAGATAAGCCACAAGGCTGTTGGTGGTACCCAAATCAATGCCTACGATAATATCTTCTGTACGAGCGAGGGTGCCCTCGCGCATGTTTATAGGAATGAGCGGCATGTCGGTTATAAAAGTTCAGGTCGGGAAAAAGGTGAAAGCAACATGGCCATCAGAACAACGCAAGCCCTTTTTGGTTTGAGTGAGTGCTTCCTGCCCTTGCACGCTGAGATTTCCTCCTAACCTATTCTCATTCGCTTCCTATGCGCGAGTTTTTTTCAGCCAAAGCTAACCGGCTTTGGATGGTTTTATCTGGTTTTTTTATTGCAAATGCCTTAGTAGCCGAGTTCATGGGCGTGAAATTGTTCTCTCTAGAGCGCACGTTGGGCTTAGAGGAGGCACGCTGGAACATCCTGGGCCAGGGGCCGCTATCGTTTACGCTGACGGCAGGCGTACTGTTGTGGCCAGTGGTGTTTGTCATGACAGACATCATCAACGAGTACTATGGCCGTCAAGGCATCCGCAACCTGTCGTATCTGACGGCGGGTCTCATTGCCTACGGATTTGTCATGTTGTTTATAGCCATTGAGCTGGCCCCGGCGGATTTCTGGCGAACGGCACACATCAAGCCTGCCTGGACGCCCGAAAAGCAGGCCGCCGTACGTGCTCAGGTGGCCGATTACAACACGGCTTACTCGATCGTCTTCGGCCAAAGTTTGTGGATCATCGTCGGCTCTTTGGTGGCCTTCCTCATCGCCCAGATTGTGGATGTAACCATCTTTCATCGCATTAAGGCCATCACGGGCGAGCGGAAAATTTGGCTGCGCGCTACGGGCAGCACCTTAGTGTCGCAGTTTATTGACAGCTTTGTCGTCGTCCTCATCGCGCTTTACGTAGGGCAGCAAATTGGTTTCATGCAGGCACTGGCCATCTCTATCATAAACTATGTTTACAAAGGCATCATGGCCATAACGCTCACCCCGGTCATCTATGCCGTGCATTGGGCCATTGACCGCTATCTGGGCGAGCCTTTGGCGACACAGATGAAAGAAGCAGCCCAACAGGCATAGCAGCGGCGGTCCGGCAAG
This sequence comes from Saprospiraceae bacterium, assembly GCA_025056735.1. Taxonomy (GTDB): domain Bacteria; phylum Bacteroidota; class Bacteroidia; order Chitinophagales; family Saprospiraceae; genus M3007. Next base: position 11,439 of record JANWVR010000100.1, on the reverse strand, counting down.
ATAAAAGCCGCCGATACCGACGGTATTGGGCCTACCTTAAGCCGCTTTTTTTCCTACTCCAATCAATCCTGCCTAGGCGCAAAGAGGGAAAAATGGGAAAAAAGCCCTCTGCCTCATCTCGATACAAATAGCTCGGAATGTCTCCGCGCCTCAGCGCTGCTCTTTGTGCCTCCATCGTAAATTCCCTAACGGTCAGTCTCAACAAACCACCCGTGGGGGTAGTCGGCCAATTTTTCGGGCGTGAAGGCGCGCAGTTGTGTGAGCGTTCGCTGGCGCAGGTAGGCTGGTTTGATGTCGGGAAGTACGGGGTAGCCGCGCGTCAAGACGGGTTGATAGAGGTTCTGGAAGCGGGAGAAATGGAGTGTTCGGTGTCGGCGCGTACGCACATCGGCGATATGGGCGGTGGTTTTGCCAACGCTTGCGGTCTCTTCGTGGGTGCGGGTGAGCCAAATATCGCCCTGAGGGTGGCTTCCGCGGTAGGTGCGTCGCACCTGGGCCAAAGGTCTGGCTAAGCCCTCGTTAGAAGCAAAAGTCACGCGGGCAGGCTGGAAGCCCTCGCCGTCGGCGGGTTGAGGTTCAGCATTTTGGTGCAGAAAAGCTTCGGCCTCATCGGGACTGCTGGCGCCAACGTAGAGCGCGCGCAAAGTCCATCCTTTCAGGGAGTTGCTGGAGATAGGCGCTGGCGGCGGGTCTTCTTCGGCGAGATATCCACTTTGCCAGCGCTGTTGGGCAGCGAGCGTAGCCCAGTGGGTAGAGCGCCATAGCAGCCAGTGCATGGGCGCTGCGAGCAGGAGAAGGTGCGCCAGGGGACCGCGTGCGAGAGCTATGGGTTCGTCGGGCAGCAAAAGCGTGCCTTCCGGCGCAGCCCACACATCGGCGCGGATGCGCAGGCGCTGCAGATAGTTGAGAAAACTTTCCGTAAAAAGTGCGCGGCCTTGAGCGTCCGTTTGGTTGCCTAAGCGCCGAATGATGTCAAACGTGAAACGAAAACGCCGCGCCAGATCGGCCAGCAGCCCTGCGCCACAGCTAAGGGCAAACAGCCCTGGAGGGCGGTAGACAAGCTGGTAGCTGGCCACCCGATCATAGCCGCCGCTATGCCAGGCATCTTGTGCGGCCAACAGCGCGCTAACGTCGCTCAGCCAGTCGAAGTCGCTTTGCTCATGAATGTAGCTCATCGCAGGCTCAGTGGATCCTGGTTTGCAGCAGCAGGGTTGAGCGCATGCCTTCCGAAAATCACGTATCCGATACTTACAAAGAATTGGCTCCCGCGCATGGAAGGATTACCGGCATCGAGGCTGAGCCAGCGATGCCCCAAGCGTAAACGCAGGCCGTGGTACGAGCTCTTACTGATGTGCTGAACGCGGTTGAACGCCACGTCGGCCTGCACAGCAGCCGTGTAATGCCAGCCGCTAAAGCGGAAGACATCCGGATAGTACTCCGGGTAGTTTCCTTCTTCATCGGTGGGCGGAGTGATACCGCTGCGACCGCCAGCAATAATAGGGCCTATCTGAAGCCGGCCTTTCCGATAGAGCGCATAGCCGGCCTCCAACTCGCCCTGCAGAAAGGTGTAAGGATCGCCTTCGAGCCAGTCAAAGCCGCGGTGTACCACCGTTCGACTCAATTTTGCGCCGCCCACACTTAGGCGAACGCCGCCCATCCAGCGCTTTTTGGAAAAGAAGCCGCAAAATTCAACGCCGACAGGCGCGTTGAGCGAGCGGCTTAGAGCATCCGTCCAGTTGCCAGAGGCCACCAGAACATCGAAGCCAAGGCCCCAGTCGGCAGGCTTGGGCGCATGGTACATGCGAGCGAGAATGAATTTTTTAAAACGCGAATTCGGGTATTTTTTCAAAAAGGCATCTAACTGGGCGTCAAAAGCTTCTTGCTCTTCTTCAGTAACGTTGAGCCGCAGCAAGTAATTGATTAGCAAGGCGCCAAAAGCGCGCTCTTCGGCGCTCAGCCAGGCCCGATTGAGGTGGTCGAAGAGGGCAAAGCGCTCGTCATAGAGCTTTTGGTCTATCACTTCGAATAGACTGTCTTTGGGTGGGCGAATCCGGTAAGCTTCGTCAGCTTCAATATCGTTGTATCGCAGTACCTCTTGAAAAACCGGCGTGTAGTTTTCCAACCACAGGTAAAGCAGCCACCGTTCGTCCCAATACAGGGTGGTGAAGGTAGCTGTCTCTAACCGGCGCAAAGAGTCCATCCAAAACTGGGTTTCGCCGTGATCGTTGGCCAGAAACGCGCGTTGCAGTTGCTGTCGGCACTCGGCAATCTGGCGCTCCGTCCGCGTGGAAGACGTTCGTGGGGGCAAAGGGTCCCGTTGCGAGAACCCCAAAACAACTGTTAGGAAAAGGAACAAGGTTGATAAAATGAAGCGACACATGGCGGTTCGGTATGCAGGGATATAGGAGTTAGCCTAAGGCAAAAATAGCGCACTACATTTGTCCAGCGAAATCTGCGCGTTGGCGCTTTTACCTTCGCCTCGCCTTTTGAGGAGCAGATGGCCGCTTTTTTGCGTTTTATTCAAAAAACAAAATCTTGGATAGGCGGTTTTGAGCGGCAAATTCGGGCCATGAAATTTGGTCTTTGTTTTCCATAAAAAAAGCGAGGCATGGATTCTTCAAAGTGTGCAGTGGTGGTGGGCGCTGGTTTAGTTGGCGCTTTGTGGACGGTTTTTCTGGCACGTCGCGGTTATCGGGTAGATGTGTACGAGCGCCGTCCGGATATGAGACAGGCGGGTTATTCAGGCGGTCGCTCGATCAATCTGGCCATGAGCGTGCGCGGTTGGGCAGCAGTAGAGAAGGCCGGCATCCGCGAACGCATTGAGCAGGTGGCTATACCTATGGCCGGGCGCATGATGCACGATTTGAATGGCCACTTGACTTTCCAGCCCTATGGGAAAGAGGGCGAAGCCATTTATTCGGTGTCGCGCGGAGGATTGAATCTGGAGCTGCTCAACATTGCCGATGCGTATGAAAATGTGCATTTCCATTTCAACCATCGCTGTGTGGACGTGGATTTAGAACGTCCTTTCATCACCTTTGAGGACCTGCGCACCGGTCAGCACAAAACGGTGGAAGCGCCGCTCATTTTTGGCGCCGATGGCGCCTTTTCAGCCGTGCGTTATGCTTTGCAACGCACCGACCGCTTCAACTACGCCCAGCACTACATTGAGCACGGCTACAAAGAACTGACCATTCCGCCCGGCCCGGATGGGCGGCATCAGATGGAGCCAGGCGCGCTGCACATCTGGCCGCGCAAGCAGTTCATGCTCATTGCATTGCCAAATGCCGACGGCAGCTTCACCTGTACGCTCTTCCTGCCCTTCGAGGGCGAGACGGCCTTCGAGCATCTGACCAACGACGAAGCTGTGCTGGACTTTTTCCAGCGCTTCTTTCCAGACGCCATCCCGCTGATGCCGACGCTATTGCGGGATTTTCGCCACAACCCTACATCCTCGTTGGTTACCACGCGCTGCTACCCGTGGCAATGGCAGGGGCGCATTCTGCTCATCGGCGACGCAGCTCACGCCATCGTGCCCTTTTACGGGCAAGGCATGAACGCGGGCTTTGAAGACTGCACCATCCTCGACCGCATGTACGACCAGTATGCCGGCGACTGGTCGCGCATCCTGCCCGACTTCTCCGCCCAGCGCAAAAAGGACGGCGACGCCATCCTGGAATTGGCTCTGCGCAATTTTATCGAAATGCGCGACTTAGTGGCCGACCCTAAATTTCTGCTGCGCAAGAAAATCGCCGCCCGCCTGCACGAGCGCTATCCGGATTTTTTACCCGTATATTCGATGGTGTCGTTTAGCAACATCCCCTACCACGTGGCGCTGCGCGAAGACGACCGGCAAAACGAACTGTTCGCGCGCATCCTGGCGCTGCCCGACATCGAACACCGATGGGATGGCGAGGAAGTAGAGCGCATCTTTCTGGAGTGGCGTCGGCAGCGCCAGGCCGAAGTTAGCCCAACAGCAGCGCCAGCATCGGAGGGCGTATTTTATTCGTCGTAGCTGGCCACCAGCTCGCGCAGTTCTTCTAGGTAGCGCTGCTTAACAGGCTCGCGCAGGGCGATGTTGGTGGCTGTATGGTAGCGGTGTTGCGTCAGGAAGTTGACCTGCAAGCGATTCCAGGCCTCTTCGCCATGGAGGAGGCCATAGGAGAGGAGCTCCTCGTATAGGTTGCGCCCAATTCGGTAGAAGTCTGCCCGGCCCAGATAATCTAAGTCAGCATCGCACAGGATAGCTTCCAGCAAATTAGCTGGCGATTGCGGGATTTTGGTAGCCATGATCATGCCACAAATTACCTCGATGTCGGTCGGGGTATAGCCAAAGTGCGGCAAAGCCTCCCGCACGATAAGGCAGCCTTCGTGTTCGTGGCCGGCGTGTCGGTTACGAACAAAACCCGCATCGTGAAAAAGCGCCGCTGTTTTTACTAAGGTAGCTTCGCGCCCGATCACACCCTCACTCATGCAGAGAGACTCTGCCGCCTGCAGCACGTCTAAAGTATGCTCTAAGCCATGATAGAGCAGGCGTTCGGAAAGTTCCGTGCGCAGGCGATGCAAAATATACTCCTCAGCAGCGCGATAATTCATGAAAATAGGCAGCTTCCCCTCTGCAAACGAGAGTTCAACACTGTACTTTGGTATGTTGTTGGATACATGACCGCTCAAAAGTCAGGGTTTTCCGAAAAATATCTTCTAAAAACCCGTATTTTTTTCCCAAAACCAGCACCTTTGCGCCCGAATTCCTTTCACTAAAAAAGTACACACAATGGATTTAATGAGCATGCTCCAAAGCCAGATGTCGGACAACGTCCTGCAGCAACTCAGCCAGCAAGTAGGCGCTCCGCCTGAGCAAACAGCCTCGGCGGCTAATGGCATTTTTGCCGCCCTTCTGGGCGGTTTGGCCGGCAATGCGGCCTCTTCGCAGAATGGGCTACAATCATTGATCATGGCACTCGACCGCGACCACGACGGCAGTATTCTGGACGACTTAGGCGGGATAATTAGCGCTATGGCCAGTGGGAACCAGCCTGCATCCAACGCGCTCAACGGCGCCGGCATCCTAGGCCACATTTTAGGCGACCGCCAGGAAGCCGTGGCGCAGCAAGTAGGCCAAAGCTCAGGCCTCTCGACGCAACAAGTGATGCGACTGCTTCCGCTGTTGGCGCCAGTAGTGATGGCCGTACTGGGCCGCGCTCGCCAGTCAGGCCAATTAGATATGGGCGGCCTGCTGCAAACGTTGCTCAGCTCGGCGCAGAGCGCTCAATCGAGCGGATATGGCGACCTGATCGGGTCCCTGCTCGGCGGCGCCCTCTCGGGCCAGCAAGGCGAGCAACAGCAGTCGCAAGGCGGCGGCCTGCTGGGTAGCCTCCTCGGCGGCCTTTTTGGCAAGCGTTAAAGAACCTTTCGATTTTTAAGTACCTCCGGGCGGTCAGCGTTAAGGCGCTGCCGCCCTTTTTTTTGCTCTATTCTCCAAAAACACCCCATAAAACATAGAATAACGCAAATTTGCAGCGTATTGAGGCTATGTACCTGTGCGGCACCCATATCTGAGCGCAAAAAGCGTTGAAAAAACAGAAAGCCTTGCGAATAATGCAATCGGCCTTCCGGACGCGCTGAATTTTAAACCATTAACTCGAACGAATTATGCTACGCTGTTTGCTACTCCTCCTTTCGGTTTCAGCCCTTGCCTCAAATTTAGGGGCACAAAACTTCAACGTAACCCATCGGGCTACGATGACGTTCCCCAATCAAAATTTAGCCAACATTTGGGGCTATACGGCGCCTGATGGCTCGGAGTACGCTTTGGTAGGCGGCGCCAACGGCCTAATTATTGTAAACGTTACAAACCCCGACGCACCACAATTTATAAAACAAATACCGGGCCCCACAAGCGCTTGGCGCGAAATAAAAACCTATCAACACTACGCCTACGTCGTTACGGAGCACGGCTCCATTGGTATTCAGGTGGTCAACCTGAACAACCTACCGGACACCAACCTTTCCTACCAGAATGTGAACCCGGGCGGCATCACCCGGGCGCATGCGCTACACGTGGACGAAACTAAGGGCTTCCTTTACGTGTATGGCAGCAATCTCAACCAGGGGCGTACACAAGTGTTCAACCTGAACACCAATCCCTACAGCCCCAGCTACGTTGGCCATGTCCCATTCATCGGATACGTCCACGACGGATATGCCGACAACGATACGCTCTTCTCTGCCCACATCTACGCCGGGCAGTTTGCTGTCATCAATATGGCCAATAAGACCAACCCAACGCTCTTAGGAACCAAGACAACGCCAGGGGCTTTCACGCACAACACCTGGCGCTCGGGCAACTATCTGTTCACTACCGACGAGGTGAGCAACTCTTTCTTGACCAGCTACGACATCAGCGACCCTGGGGATATCCGCGAACTCGACCGCATCGCCATCACGCCCGGCTCCGGCTCTATTGTGCATAACACGCACGTAATCAATAATTACGCTGTTACGTCGTGGTATAAGGACGGCTTCAGCATCATTGACGTCAACCGCCCGGCCAACATGGTTGAGGTAGGGCGCTACGACACTTATCCCAACGGTTCGGGAAGCGGCTTCGAGGGCTGCTGGGGCGTGTACCCGTACTTCCCCTCCGGCACTATTGTGGCCTCCAACATTCGCGCGCAAGGGACACAAAATGGCGAGCTGTGGGTCATGACCCCCACCTATCAGCGCGCTTGCTATCTGGAAGGTGTGGTTACAGACTCCGTCACGGGCAATCCGCTGCCTGCGGCTACCGTTACCATCTTATCCACCGGCGTAACGGGCACTACCAACACGCTCGGCGAATACAAGATCGGGCAGGTGCAAAGCGGCACAGTGAATGTCAGCTTTAGCAAGACCGGCTACGTTACCAAAGTATTGTCGGCTACGCTGACCAATGGAGTACTTACTACCCTGAACGCCGCCCTGGCGCCGATCAGTGGAGGCCCTCCGTTTCCGGTGGAATTGGTCGCCTTTGAAGCCACCCGCGAAGGCCGCGACGCTCTACTGCGCTGGCAAACTGCCCAGGAGCGCAACAATGCCGGCTTTGAGGTACAACACAGTCGCAACGGCGGGCATCAATGGGCTGTCCTGGGCTTCGTGCCCGGCCAGGGCAATAGCCAGTCGCTGCAGCAGTACGACTTTCGCGTATCAAGTCTTTCGCACGGTGAGCACCTCTTTCGCTTGCGCCAGCTCGATCACACTGGGCGCGAAACCTTCTCGCCCTGGCGTTCGGTGTTTGTTCCCGCCGAAAAAATAGAGGCGACCCTTTGGCCTAATCCGGTGGGCAGCTGGGCACGTCTGATGCTTCACCTTCCTCAACCTGCTGAAGTGCGCATCGAGGTCTTCCACGCCGATGGACGCCCAACAAGCGTTTCGCAAACACTCGCCATCGAGTATGGCGCCGTAGCCCATTTAACTGTCGAGCACCTGCCCGAGGGCGCTTATTTCGTCCGCATTACCACTCCCTATGAACAGCAAACACTGGCCTTCTACAAACTCTAAAAATGCTGTAACCGATGTTGGTTTGTGCCGGCGCGCCGGCAGACCGCTCCATTTGCCAACCGTCTCAAGGATGTAAAACCATCAAACGCTGTAATGGCGACACGCCCGAAGCGCCCTGGATACGGTAAAAGTACGTTCCCTGCGGCCACTGAGCCGTCGGGAGACACACCTGTCCAGGAGCGCTCAACTCGACGGGCCACTCGCCCATCGGGCGGCCCAGCGCATCGAACACCACCAGCCGGGCCAGCCTGTCTGGTACTGCAAAGCCGCCCTCCCAGCGGATGAAGGCATACTCATCTGCCGGGTTGGGCGCGCCTTGTAGGGTAATGGACGATAACGAGGGCTCGGGTGCGCTGACGGACAGGTCGTCGTACTCCACCACAAGGTCATCGAAGTAGAAGCCGTCCATTTGAAAGCTCCCGTCGGATTTGAGCGCGAAGGCAATTCGGAACGTCTGGCCGATGAAGGCAGAGAGGTCCATGCTTTCGTTCACCCACTGGAGTTGCTGGCCGTCGTAGATGGGTTCTCCGAAGGGTTGGTTAGGGCCGGTAGCGGGCTTGGTGTACCGCCCGCAGAGGGGCACATCAGTGCTGGCATTAAAAGCGCGCACCTGGACGTAATCGAAGACAGGCTCTACTTGCCAGCGGGCGCAAAAGCGCAGGCGGGCAGCACGGGCGTGAGCCGGTATCGAGATGGGCCTTGAAGCAAAACGCGACTCGGTGTTGGGCGCATAGGCGCCGTTGGGCGAGTCCGTAAAAGCATTTGGCGCGCTGCAAGAGTGGAGGTCAGTTAGCCCCCAAGAGCCGCTCCAGTTGTTAAGATTAACAGCATTGTCTTTAAAAGTGGCTAAGGATAGCGCGCCGTAGATTTTGCGCAGCGTATCCGTGCGGGTAAAAGCGCCATTGCTAACGCGCAGCAACAACACCACTTCCTGCCCGGAAGAGAGGTTGGGGGTTAGCTGCACGTCAAAGTTCAGTGTTGTTTTGGAAAATAGCGCCGGCGCTATTAGGTGTTCTGCCGGCGAGATGGCGGCTACATTCGGCGTCAGAGCCGTCAGGGAAAGAACAAACGGTCCGTTTTGCTGCCCCCAGCGTACAAACTCGATGGGGAGCTTCGGCGATAGGCTCTGAAAAAAAGGCGGACTGAGATCCCGAGCCTCTCCATAGCGCAGGGCGGACAGGGCCGTGGCTAAGTTCATCCACAGGCATCGGCGATTGAGGGTTTCTATTTGCGCCGGCGAGGGCCAGAAAGCATTGCCCACCTCTGGGGTAAACGCATAGGCGCCGGCGTCAGCGTGCATCCAGTCGTCCGAGACGCCATTGACGGCGTAACCTACGGTTTGCCCTGCTGTGCCCGTCCGATAGCTGTTTTCGCGAGTAAACAAGCCGCTGTAGATCGGGAAGTCTGGGCTGGCGACGTCATCGCTATAGCCCCATGGGTGGATGAGCAGATTGCCGTGTGTATGGTAATTCTGTGCAAAGACGAAGTTGTGGGCCAGCACAAAGTCACGAATGGCCCGGGTTTCGGGTTCGGAGAAGGCCTCTGGGCCACGGTAGGTCTCACTGGAAGGATTGGGCGAGGAACCCAGGTCGCTCAGGCCCCAGAAGTGGCCGTAGTTTCGATTGAGGTCAACGCCGAAGGCGCCGTTGCCGTTGTCGCGGCGGTTTTTGCGCCACATGCCGCCGCCGGTAGATTTAATCGTTTGATTATACACGTAGCCATCAGGGTTCAGGCATGGGATGAAGTATAGCTCGGCATTGTCCACAATGTAACGCACCTGCGCGTCAGTGGCATAGTTCTCCAACAAGTACCACATGAAATACAGCATCTGGCTGGCGCTGTTGGGCTCGCGGGCGTGGTGCAGGGCAGTGTAGAGCACTTCGGGTTCGGCTTCGTCAGTGTCGGGATTGTCCGAAAGACGCACATACCAGATTTTACGGCCTTCCCACGTGTGCGCCGGCGCAGAGGTGATGGGCGCCCGCGCGCTGATGAGGTGCGGAAATTTGGCTCGCATGTTGTCCAGCACAGCCATCATCTCGTCCAACGTGTGGTAGCCGCCCATACTGCCATAGGTGTAGTTAACCGGCGCAGGATAGTTGGGAAAAGCGCCGCTGGGGCACGGGAAGTTGCGCGCCTCCGTCTCGCGCACACGCGCTTCGTAGTCCTTTTGCAAGTCGTCTATCCAGATTTTCACCTCAAAACCAGCCTGACGCACCTGAGCCAATTCCGACTCCGATAAGTCAGCCACCCACAGTACCCCCGGCAGGTGAAGGCCGTGGTCGGTTTCTAAGCCCAATTGGGCCAGTTCTGCAATATCCCGGCCTTCCAACGAAATGCCGACGCGCACGTAGCGCTCAGACGCTTGAGCCAGAAGGCAAGATGCAAAAAGCAGCCATGCAAAAGTGAAAAGTAGAAAACGCAAGCGCAACATAGTGTTCGAGTAGTAGCAAAGATGCAGTTGTGAAACAAAGGTAACGCCATGGCGCCAGCCCATTCAAATAACGTTCACCTGCCTCAGAAACGAAGTTGCACTTTTAATAATTATTTTATGCAAAAACACCGTAAAGAATGGCAGGCAGGCACGCATCTTTGAAACTCATACTCGCGACGTCTCCGAACAAAAAATGTCTATTGAAGAAACAGAAAAGAATTTCGACCCTGCCCTAAAAGTCGTAGATGCCAACCTCAGCATACGCGGCGCTATGTGGCAATTGGCCGGTATGGCATTCTTCGCTCTCATTCTGGTGTTTTTGTGCTATGTGGGCATCTTATGGGTAAAAGAAGCACTTAGCGGCAAGGTCTCCTGGCTGGGTATTCTTGGGTTCGCGCTGTTGGCGCCCCTTTGCTTGCTGCTCTTCTGGGGCGCTATCGCCACCGTTCGGGATAACTTTCAGCAAATTCATTTTGCCCGGCAGCTGCGCCAGCGCGCCGCTCAAACAAAAGCCACCATTGTGGGCCGGGAGAAGGTGGAGCGCACAGAGGACAACCTTCTTTATGTGTTCTACCAGTTTCACTCGAACTTTGTAATGCGCTTTCAGGACAGTGCCGTAAATCCACAGTTTTACCCACTGCCCGTGGGTAGTAAAATAACCGTGTACTATCTCCCTGAAAATCCAGAGGTGAACAGCATCGTGATCTAACGCTTGCAAACAACGCGCTGCAACACCCTCTGTCGGATGGCTTTGCCGAAATTATTCAACATGAAAGTCCTGCTTATCATCGTCGGAGCAATAGCCCTTCTCGTAGTTAGTTTGTTGTTGTTCGTTCGCCTTGGCATACGCACGACAAAGTTCCTTCTGGCAGAATACGCCGAAAATGGCGACCGCATTGCCCTCGAATACCATTACACTTCGGACTGGGGGAACTCTTATGCAGCAGCGGTGCTGTTGTTCAATGGAAAGCAGGTGGACGTTCGAGGGCGTCTCTACGGAAGCGAAGACGAAAGCAGCAAAGCCTTTCCAGTGCGTCCTGCCGATGTGCAGAAGTTGCATCCTGAAATCCTCCTCGAGATAGATGCACCTATTTTCGCCGCCTTAGAGCGACTCCGGCGCCGTGGTGCACCGTGGGAGTACTCAAAAGAATACCGGCCCCTTCAAGCCCAGCATCCCCAAAAGGCGAGCTGGACGCCCTGGACGGTGTGGGTACGCCCTGGCAACTTCTCTCCGGAAGAGTACGCGCGCCTCAATGCGCTGCTCCGCAAGGGCTGCGACACCCTAATCGCACAGCAGTGCAACGCCAAAACTAACCTCTCAGGGCGTAGCCTCGGCCTGTACGACTGGGACGGCAGACGCCCCCTGGCTATCTGGCGTACCGTGTATTTTGACTATGCCCAACTGAAAACAGAGGTGTACGAGCGCCAAACACCTGAAAAAAAGGAGCGCATCGAAGTTACTCCCGCCG
>JANWVR010000079.1 GCA_025056735.1 Saprospiraceae bacterium | reverse complement strand
GCCTCGGCCTGTACGACTGGGACGGCAGACGCCCCCTGGCTATCTGGCGTACCGTGTATTTTGACTATGCCCAACTGAAAACAGAGGTGTACGAGCGCCAAACACCTGAAAAAAAGGAGCGCATCGAAGTTACTCCCGCCGGAGATGTCCTCTTTCACCATGAAAGCGCCCTCTATGTAGCCGGGTATGGCTGTGGGCTGGGAATGCTAAACGACACTGGCGACACCCTATTGGTAGGGCAGGCTTGGAAATACACAGACCACCCCTTTCCTGTAAGCGAACTTTCGGCCTTTCGCGATGCCCAAGGCCGCGCGCTGACGGAAGTGTACGCCGTCATAGAGGAACCAGAGATAGCAAACTAATACGCCACCGATAGCCCGACACCCACATCGCTGCCATGCTTTTGGATTTCTTTCAGCCTAATACCCGCTACCGGGTCGTGCGCACCTTTGACAAGGCCCTTGCCGGCGAAGAACTCGCATTCGTCGGCGCCCTGCACGACCACGACCGCTATATGGGCTACAACTACCACCTCCTCACGTTTGCCGAAAAAGACGTGCGCGTGGACGACATAGAAGCAGACGCCGAGATGCTGCAATTCCCAGAGCGATTTTTCCTGCCACTTGGCCCTGCAGACCCTGCCGACGTAGCCTTGCAGTTAGAAGCCCGCCGAGAACGCGAAGACGCCGAGCGAGCCGAACGCAGCCGCCGGGAAACATTGGAACTGGCGCGGCGCAAATTAGAAAAGCGCCAAAAGAAACAGCCGCCCCAAAAGCGCGATTGACCTCATGCCTTACAAACCAACGCTGCTATTCAACAGCGAACCTTACGCAGGTCAGCCAGAACGCTTTTGCCCTCACGTAGGCTCTCTAAAATGGTAGGCCTGAAAACTTAATACTGGGTTAGTAAAGAGACATTTTCTTTGTGATGGCTTTATCTTTTATTCGTTTATTTTTACAACCATCCTATGAAACCTATTGCACTGGTTTTCATCCTCAGCTTTGTCCTTTCATCCATCACCCTCTTCGCTCAAGAAGACCACCCTTTGGTCAGCCGTTTTGAAGGCGCTATCTGGGTATGCAGCTACACCAACAACTACACGAGCTACCTCATTGCTACGGAACCTGGAACCAGCGACGGGATACCCAACGCCTTAACTCCTGAAGGCAAGCTGAGCGCCTATATTTACTTAGGGCCCAAAGGCCGGAGCATCCTAGAAATCTTTCGCAACTACGAACAACAATTGCGCAAGGGTGGGTTTGACGTCCTGTTTTCGTGCGTCGGCGATAAATGTATGGCCAAAGGATACGCGAATTTTTTTGTGCTCACCTTTGGTTCGTACGGTAATGCCAATAAAATAGAGCAACGCACTAACGGCAACTGCCCTAAGTACAACAGCTATGTGTACAGTGGTTCCCACTACCTGTCGGCCCGCAAAAATACCGCTAAGGGCGCCGCTTATGTAGTGCTGGCGTTGGCCGAGGTAAATGAGCAGGTTTATATTTTCCTGGATATTTTGGAAACCGCCGCCATGGAGACCGACAAGGTAAAAGTGGACGCTGCCTATATGGCTAAGTCTATGTCCGAGTCAGGAAAAGTGCTGCTGTACGATATCCTGTTTGAAACCGGCAAAGCTGTCATACTTCCCACTTCGGAGTCCGTGCTGAATGAGATAGCCGCTTTCATTAAAACCAGACCTGGCCGGACTTTCTACGTTACCGGCCATACCGACGACACGGGCAATCTGGCTGCTAACATGACACTGTCCCAGCAACGCGCCGACGCCGTGGTCACAGCGTTGAGCTCTCGCGGCATCAGCGCCTCCCAACTTATAGCGCGGGGGGTGGGTCCGCTGGCACCCGTAGGTAACAACCGCACCGACGAGGGCCGCCGACTCAATCGCCGGGTAGAGCTGATAGAGAAATTGTAACTCGCGCTATACATAGTTCGGAGAAAAATCTTAGTCAAATGACACGCGAATGGGTAGGCGAATATGTCTCAGTGAAGCCCTCTCTTGCTTCAGGGCTTGTGTTTTTTCAACCACATAGGACGCGGATATACCCCGCTTCGCTCGTTTCTGCCTTTTCATCACTAAGAGCGCCGTTGCCGCGCTGTAGATGACCCGCGTAGGGCCAAACTGCAACCTTTGACGCCAATAGCCCGCTGAAAGCATTCGAGCGAATATCTTAATGCCGTTTTCTCACACTATCTAACGATCACCACTATGGGCCTTGCCGAAAAACGCCTTGCCAAACACATCCAGGACAACGTGCTCCCCGGCTTTATGGAGAAAATCAAGTCCATCGCCGGTTTTGAGCCGACGCTTGAGATCAACTGGGACACCTTCACGGCTTACGATGAGTACCCGCTGAGCCGACTGGAGGGCGACATCCTGCCCAGCCTCATCGAGGTATTCCAAAGCATCTGCCGCGACGACATAGGGCGCGAAGCCCTCCAGTCTGCCCTAAAGACGATCCGGCTGGAAAACACCGACGACGACAACACCGTCGAAGTCCGCTTTGCCGATGGCGTACTCTACCATCGAATGCAACTGGCCGGCGGAACGTACAGCCGCTATTCCGCCGACAATATCATTGCGCTGTTGGAAAAGGCGCTCTAAGCAGATTAACAGGCGGGCAGACACCCGCCCGGACCTTTCGCAATAGAAAAAGCATTCCTTCGGACTGAACCCAGATAAAATATGAGCAGTCTGAAAGAGTAGGGCTTTTGTATGCACTCCGATGCATAGATGTTTTCACAAATGCCAGGCGGTTCTTTCGCTGCAGCAGGCTTGATCTGTGGTCTGGTTTTTGTCTTCAAAGCAATAGCTGTTGTAAAAAAAACGGCGCCGTGCGAGCCGGGGCAAATATCTTTAGCGCAAAAGAAAGAACGCTACCCACACATGTCCCACTATTGCCTTTTTCTTGCGCTCGGGTTGGCCCTTATGCTGTCGAGCAATGCAACCGCCCAAAGCGATCCTATTCGCTCTTTGGAAGAACAGATAGCGTCTGCTGCGGGGCCGCGCCGTGTGGAGTTGCTCGTTGCCCTCGCGGACGCCTGTATGGGCGCCAATCAATACGATAAAGCCCTGAAAGCCAGCGAAGATGCTGAGCGCCTGAGCAGCAGGCTCAACCTGCCCGAATGGCGCGCCGTTGCGCTCAACCGAGAAGGTCGAGCGCGCCTCCTGAGCAATAAACGCCGCGCTGCCGGAGCGTTTGAGCGGAGCCTGAAAGTGTTGCGCCAGGCCAATATCGGCAACAAAGCCTTGATTTTGGACAACTTAGAGCAACTGCATCAAATAGCCCTGCGCGCCGGCAACGAACGCGAAGCTGCCCTCTGGGCTGCTCAAATGGCCCAGGTCAGAAGCGGAGGCAGTGCGACCCAACTACAGCAACAGGCACAACCACCTGCCACCGCGGCTCCGTCGGTGCTGTTGCGACAGGAATTAGAAGCGGCTCAGCGCCAGATGGCCGAGCGCGAGAAAGCCTTCGAGGAGAGTCGCGCCCAACTGCTCAAAAATAGTCGGGAACTCCAACGCAAGCTGGCTGAGCAAGAGGCCGCCCTCGAGAACATGACCGAGGCTCAGATGAAGGCCGCCATGTTGCTTATGCAGCAGCGCGTGCTGCTCGACTCAGCCCTTTACCGGCGCGGCATAGACTCCTTGGCCGTCGCCAACGCCAACCTCGCCCTCCGCGAGGCCGAAAGCACGCGCCGCTTCTATTACGTGGTCATAGCGCTGCTGTTTGTGCTGGCCGCTGGCGCTGCTTTCAGCTATTTCCGCGCTCGCCAAAACGCGCGCATTTTAGCCGAAAAAAACGCCCTCATCCGCCAGGAACAACAGCGCTCCGAAGATCTGCTGCTCAATATCCTGCCGCAGCGCGTAGCGGACGAACTCAAGAAAATGGGCCGAACTCAGGCGCACTATTACCCCGATGTGACGGTGATGTTCGCCGACTTTGTAGGCTTCAGCAAAATCGCCGAGCAACTCAGCCCGCAGCAACTGGTCAGCGAACTCGACGTGTGCTTCCAGCAGTTCGACGCCATTGTCAGTCGCTATGGGCTGGAGAAAATCAAAACCATTGGCGACGCCTACATGTGCGCTGGCGGTCTCACCGACACCCCCGGCGCTCAGGTGCGCGAAATGCTCCAGGCCGCCCACGAAATGCAGCAATGGCTCGCCACCTGGAATGCTGAACGCGAACGCCGAGGGCTCCCACGCTTCGACGCCCGCATCGGCATTCACCGAGGCCCCGTAGTGGCCGGCGTGGTCGGCTCCCGCAAATTTGCCTTCGACATCTGGGGCGACACCGTCAATGTAGCCGCCCGCGTCGAACAGGCCGGCGTTGGCGGACAAATCAATATCTCCGGCGACGTTTACGAAATAGCCAAAGCGCACTTCGACTGCCAATACCGCGGAAAGATAGAAGCCAAAAACAAAGGACAGATTGATATGTACTTTGTAATGAATTAACAGCGCTGGCGCGAAGCTCCCGTTCCCGAAATCTGGTGCAAGGCTCCCGCCTTGCACCCACGGTATTCCCAGGGTTCCACCCTGAATAACCCCACTCAAAATCTTAATTTTGCCCAAACAAAACCACACGCCACTACCCACCATGCTCAACCGCCGCAGTTTTATCCGCCAAACCGCCCTGGCACTGGGCGCCCTGGCCCTGCACAACGACGCCCGCGCCGCTTTCTTTCCGCCCGGCTCTCCTTTGCGGGCGACAGAAGGCAACAGCGAAGACGACTTCTGGCGCCAGATCCGCGCCGCCTTCGCCGCCAGCCCTACCCTCATCAACCTGAACAACGGCGGCGTCTGCCCGGCGCCCCGCGCTGCCTTAGATGCGCTGGACTACTACAACCGCATGTGCAACGAAGCCCCCTCATACTACATGTGGCGCATCTTAGACCAGGACCGCGAACCGCTGCGTCAGGGACTGGCCGACTTAGCCGGCGCCGACCCGGAGGAAATTGCCCTCAACCGCAATGCCACGGAAGCCCTTAACACGATCATCTTCGGCCTTAACCTCAAAGCAGGCGACGAGGTGGTGCTCTCGCATTTCGACTACCCCAACATGATGAACGCTTGGAAACAGCGCGAAAAACGCGACGGCATCCGCCTCAACTGGGTGGACTTGCGCCTGCCCAGCGAAGACGAGGACTATTTGGTGAATGCCTACGTGTCGCGCTTTACTTCGCGCACGCGCGTCGTACACCTGACGCATGTAATCAACTGGTGCGGTCAAATCTTGCCTGTGCGCCGCATTGCCGACGCCGCTCACGCCCGCGGCATCGAGGTTATCGTGGACGGAGCACACTCTTTTGCCCTGCTCGACTACCACATACCCGACCTCGGCTGCGACTACTTCGGAACCAGCCTCCACAAATGGCTCTGCGCGCCTTTCGGTAACGGCATGCTCTGGATCCGCCGCGACAAAATCGCTAACGTCTGGGCCTTGCTCTCCAACGACAAACCCGATGGCGACAACATCCGAAAGTTCGAGAGCTTAGGCACGCGCAGTTTCCCAGCCGAAATGGCCACTGGCTATTCGCTCGACCTGCACAACCTCATCGGCACGGCCCGCAAACAGCAGCGCTTGCACTACCTGAAAAACTATTGGATGGAGCGCGTCCGCGACGTGCCTGGCATTCGTTTTTATACCTCCACCGACCCGCGCTGGGGCTGCGCTATCGGTGTGTTTGGCATCGAAGGCTTATCGGGCAACGACATCAGCGAGGCGCTCTTCCGCGACTACAAAATCCACAGTGTTGCCATCGTTTGGCAAAACATTGACGGCGTGCGCATTACGCCCAACGTGTACACGATGGAAAGCGACCTCGACCGCCTGGTGCAGGCCATTCGGCGCATTGCGCAACAGCGCCAAAAGCGATGAGCTTTCCCTATGAAAGCACGCGAATGCCAGAGTAGAGCAAGGTATTCGGCGGATAACGCCGTGGCCCAAAAGCGCATATCTCGCGGAATCTGCCTAAAAAATCGCGTTTCCGCGAAATAAGGGTGTCTTATTCCGCGGAATGTGGTAAATTTGCCCTACATTCCGCGAGATAAGTGGTTTAATCATGGAACTGATAGGTCGAAAGGAGGAAAAGCGAGCGCTGGAAATGGCGTTGGCCTCTAACCGGGCAGAACTGGTGGCGGTCATCGGTCGGCGGCGCGTTGGGAAGACTTTTCTGGTGCGCTCGGTGTATGGCAGCCGGATTGTTTTTGAGATCTCTGGTTTGCAGAAAGGAAACACAAAGGCGCAACTGCAAAACTTTGCCTTAGCGTTGCGTTACTCGGGCTTAGACGACGCCATGGAGACACCCCGAAATTGGATGCAGGCCTTTTTTGATCTCAGTCGCCTGATAGAGCAGCGAGCATACCGAGAGAAGGTGGTGCTTTTTTTCGATGAGTTTCCCTGGTTAGCTACGCGCCGCTCCGATTTTTTGCAGGGCTTCAGTTTTTTTTGGAACAGCTGGGCCGTTAAGAAAAACGTGGTTGTGGTCATATGCGGTTCAGCCGCTTCGTGGATGATCCATAAGGTAATCAATGACCGCGGCGGTTTGCACAATCGCGTAACGCGCTTACTGCACCTGGCGCCCTTCAACCTGCGGGAGGCGGAGCAATTTCTGCATGCTCGAGGCATTTACTACCCTCACTTCCAAACGTTGGAACTCTACTTAGCCCTTGGGGGCATTCCAATGTATTTGGAGCTGCTGGAGCCGGGGCTTTCGCCGACGGAGAACATTCACCGGCTTTGCTTTGAGCCTTCAGGCTACCTGCGCCAGGAATTCCAAAACTTGTACGCAGCCCTATTTGAGCGCTGCGAAGCCCACATTGCTGTTGTGCGGGCATTGGCTGCCAAACGGCAAGGGATGAACCGGGAGGCGCTCCTCCGAGCCACAAAACTGACCGACGGTGGCGCCTTCAGCCAGGTGTTAGACGAGCTCACGCTGTCAGGCTTCATCGGACGTTTCGGCGCTTATGGGAAAAAGAAGAGAGATGCTGTTTATCGCCTGATAGATGCTTATTCGCTGTTTTACCTTAATTTTATCGAAGAAGCGCTGCTAAACCCTACCGCTGATTTTCGACAGATAGCGCACTCGCAGCGATACCTTTCCTGGGCAGGTTTCAGCTATGAAAATGTTTGCCTCACCCACCTCCACCAGATTAAACAAGCCTTAGGCATTAGCGGCGTTCATAC
>JANWVR010000016.1 GCA_025056735.1 Saprospiraceae bacterium | reverse complement strand
CTCCTTACCCGAGGCACAGGCATGACCACCGACGCTGCCCTGTTGGCCGTGGAAAACGACATTCCTGTGCTGCTCATTGACGCACAGACGCACCGCCCGCTGGCACAGCTGAGCAGCGGACGTCCCGCAACCATCGCTGCCGTGCGTAAAAACCAGGTGCTCTTTGCCCGCTCGGCTGCCGGCCTTTCCTGGGCCGCCGAACAAATCGCTGAAAAAGTGGCCCGCCAGCGCCAACTCCTAAAGCACTGGGTAGAGTACCCTGCAGCACCCGAAGACTTTAGCACCGACGTGGCCATAGCTGACCGGGTGCTCGCTGCCATGCAGCGCGAACTGAGCCGCCCCATCAGCAACGACGACGACCTTGACGCCGCCATCGCCCGCCTACGCGGCCAGGAGGGAACCGCTTCGCGCGTCTATTTCCAGCAAATAGCCAGACTCTTAGACGGCGCTTTCGCCGGCTTTAGCGCCGACAGCGCAGAAGACTTCGTCTTTGAAGGACGCCAAAAACGCCCTGCCTATGACCCCTTCAATGCCCTGCTCAACTACCTCTATGGCATGCTCTACACCGCCGTACATCTGGCCCTCCTGAAAGCCGGCCTCGACCCTTATCTGGGCGTGCTGCATGCCGACCGATTCGGCGCCGCTCCTACCCTCGTCTTCGACGCCATAGAACCCTACCGGCCCTGGGCCGACACCGTGGCCCTGCGCTTAGTCTTGAATGGCCTCATCGGCCCTGAAGCCTTCGAGCAGCGCGCCGACCCGGTGGAAGGCCTCTGGCTCTCAACCGCCGGAAAAGACGTCGTCATCGGCCAAATGCTTCAATATCTGGAAGAAAGCACCCCCTTCGACGGACGCCAGGTGCGCCGAAAAGCCCAGATAGACCTCGAGGCACAGTTTTTGAAAAAGAAAATCGGTATGGAATAATCCGCTTGCGCCTCCGGCATTTCACACAAAAGAATGCTTACATACGATGAGAAAACATTCATGCGCCTCGCCCCCTGAAGCAGGCTCGAAAGCCGGAAAAGGCGCCCTGCTCAAACGGCTACACCTTGTGGCCATCCTTTTCGCCGCTCTGTGGATATTGCCTTACCTCGCCCAGGCACAAGACCCCGACATAGAGGCCAACGAACAGCGCGCCCGCGAGGAGTACTTCCGCACCAGCGAACAACCCGGCGAGACCCCCACCAACGCCCGCCAACGACAGGGCGGCAAGCGCGTCAGCCCACCCCCAGGCGCCGCCCGAGTCGGCTGCATCTGCATGGACGATACCCCCAGCGACGCCACCAGCATCGGCGCCTGCAGCGGACACGGCGGCGTGCGCTACTGGCTCTACCTGCAACCCAACGGCGACACCGTGCGCGTAACCACCGCCCGACACGAACGACACCCGCACCCCTTGGATAGCATCGAACGCAGTGAACTCGTCAAGGCAAACGCCAAAAAACGAAGGTCAGATACCAGCAGCCTCTCCCCAACGGTCATCATCGTCCAGATGCCCACCCCTCCTGACGATAATCCCTTCACCAACCCCTCCTGGCCCGAAGCCATCGCCATCCTCGGCCTCGGCGGCTTCGCCGTGTGGGCCGCCTATCTCTTACTGCTGTGGAGCCACCACCAGATACCGCACATCGCTCATGCACTACGTGATTACCTACGACATCGAAGACGACCGCCTGAGGACGAAAACGGCTAAAGTCCTCCAGCGACACGGATGCGCCAGAGTCCAAAAATCCGTCTTCGTGGCGCCAAACTTAGAAAAAAAGCACCTCGCTCTGCTCCAAAACGCGCTACAACGACTCCTGAACAAACGCATCCAGCCCACCGATAGCCTCCTCATCATCCCTCTGCGCGACGACCTCGCGGCAGAAATCGCTATCATCGGCCATAACAACGTTCTTACGGAACTCGAACCTAAACCGCTCAAAATCCTGCTCTAAATCGAATGGCTACCTCGCAAAAAATTCCAACACAACGCCAAACACATGAGTACCTTTACGCTATCCAGCCCACATCCAGCGAATAGGGATTGCGACGTGTACCGCGAACTTGCTCGTATTGCGTATGATACTATCCAGCCCACATCCAGCGAATAGGGATTGCGACTCCCACGACGGCGGGCCCTTTTCCGCCGTGGAAGTCTATCCAGCCCACATCCAGCGAATAGGGATTGCGACGGA
>JANWVR010000144.1 GCA_025056735.1 Saprospiraceae bacterium | reverse complement strand
AACCTGCAACTGAAAGCGACGGCGCCAGCCTGTGGCGCCAAAAAGCTGACAAACGTCGCATAAGCCGGCGTCGCGCAGGCGTAGCCGCTCGTCGAACTCCTGGCTTTGCTCATACGCTGCGGCATCGAACAGGCACTTTATATCGCCGCTCGGGTCGCAAGCCCAACCGCCCAAAGCGCGCACGATCGCTTCGTGCCACCAGCGCAGGCTCCCCAGCAGCCCTGACTCGTAGATACGGGCCATCTTTCCGTTCGCTCCAGCCGTCCACAAGGGAGTAAGGGTCTTGAGTACGACTTTTACGGCAGTGTTTTTTTCGCTGGGTGAGGCCATAGTGCCGATGAATGATTTTATTTAAACAAAAGTACGTCAACATCATGAAATAGCTTCCACGGGTAGGGTGTTCGCGATAAATTTTTGCGTAGACCCTTCAAAATCTACTGGGCCCCCTGCTGATTGGCTTAGAGAGCAGCCTTCTAGCATCACCGACCGCGAGAGGCAAATGACTTCCGTCTCACGTTTACAGATTTGGATTGTGAGGACTAGTGCAGGAAGGGCTAAGATATCTCCTTTCGCCCATACCGCTCCCCCAAATGCTGCAGCATGTCGCGTGTCATATCGTCTAAGTCGTACTGGTGTTTCCAGCCCCAGTCGCGGCGAGCGCAGGAGTCGTCAATGGATTTGGGCCAGCTGTTGGCGATGTTTTGGCGGTAGTCGGGGCGGTAGCTGACCTGGAATTCGGGCAGGTATTTCTGGATGCTGGCGGCCACCTGGGCGGGTGTGAAGGTCATGCCGGCTAAGTTGTAGCTGGTGCGGACGGAGATTTTTTCGGCGGGCGCGTTCATGAGTTCGAGGGTGGCGCGGATGGCGTCGGGCATGTAAAGCATGGGCAGGGCGGTATCGGCCTGGAGGAAGCACTCGTAGGGTTTGCCCTGAACGGCGTAGTGATAGATGTGTACGGCGTAGTCGGTAGTGCCGCCGCCGGGTTCGCTTTGGTAGCCGATGATGCCGGGGTAGCGCAGCGAGCGCACGTCTAAGCCATACTTGTGGTAATAGTAGTTGGCCCAGTTCTCGCCGGCCACTTTGCTGATGCCATAGACGGTGGTGGGTACAAGCGCGGCATCTTGCGGCGTGTTTTCTTTCGGGGCGTCTGGCCCGAAGACGGCGATGGAGGAGGGGTAATACACTTTAGTAATGCTGCGCTCGCGGCTCACCTTCAGCACGTTGAGCCAGCTGGTCATGTTGACGTCCCAGGCCCACATTGGGTTTTCTTCGCCCCGCGCGCTAAGGATGGCGGCTAAATGGTAGATTTGAGTGATGCGCCAGCGACGTACGACTTCGTCTAAGGCGGCGCCGTTGCAGGCATCGAGGATTTCAAAAGGGCCAGCAGGTGCTTCCGCTGCTCGAATGTCGGTGGCCAGGACGCGGTCGGCTCCGTATGCTTCGCGAAGGGCTTCGGTGAGCACGGCGCCAATTTGCCCATTGGCTCCGATGACAAGGATGTTGTCTGAACTCATGCGTTTGCGGTCGAACGATTGTTTTGTGGGCGAAAAGTAGAGCGACCGCACCGAAGCGGCGTAACATTGCCCAGCCAAAATGCCTGCCCCTGGTCTGGCAGGAGGCGCCTGTGGGTGTCTTCAGGCGGGTGTTGTCAGCATGGAAATGCCTCTCATTCTGTTTGTTATGATAAAGATATTTTTATTTTTTGCTACTGCCTTTTTTTGCCTGAATGCGTTGGCGGCGCAAACGCTGCTGACGCCAGAAGAGGCTGTCCATCTGGCCCTTACTCAAAACTTTTCCATGCGTTTGGCCCAGGCTGACGCCGATATTGCCCACCAGAACAACACTGCAGCAAATGCGGGTCTGTTGCCTTTGGTCAACTTAGCCGTCAACGAGACGTTCACGCTGAGCGCCTTTCAGCAGCGCCTGGTTAATGGCAATGAATTCAATGCTTTAGGCGCCCCGTTCAACAACCTCAACGGCTCGGTGCAGGCCAGTTGGGTGATTTACGAAGGCGGTCGGGCGCGCTTTGCCAAAGATCGCCTGCAGGCGTTAGACGAGCAGGCGCGTCTGGCGCTGCAGGCTGCTGTGCAGCAAACGACGGCGCAGGTGCTCGCTGCCTACTACGACGTCGTGCGCAACCGCTTTCAGGAGCGTGCGACGGAGGAACTCATCGCTCTCAACGAAGAACGCCTGCGCATTGCCGAAGCGCGCGTAGCGGCAGGCGTGGCTGCGCAGCCCGATGTTTTGCAGGCGCGTTTAGACCTCAACCAGCTGCGGGCCAACCTGCTGCAGCAGCAGGCCATCACAGCGGCATCGAAAAGCGTGCTCAACCAGCTGCTGGCGCGCGCGCCACAGACGCCCTTTGAGGTCGCGCTTCGGATGGACGTTGCTTACGCGCCTGACCGCGAGCGCCTGCTGGCCCGCGCCCAGGCCGAAAGCCCGCTGATATTGGCCCTACAGAGAGGCGCCGAAGCCGCTGCCCGTGCCGTGGATGAGGCCAACGCTCTCCGCGGGCCGCGCATCACGGCCAACAGCCAGTTCATCGCCCTGCGCACCGACAACGGCGCTGGCTTCATTCGCAACAACAACCAGGCAGGCTTTGCCGTCGGCGCCTCGCTGGCTCTCCCGCTCTACAACGGCGGCAACCTCAAACGACAGGCCGACGTGGCCCGCATCGCCGCCGAACAGGCCGTCCTGCGCATCGAGGCCCAGCGCTTAGACTTAGAAACAGCCATCGAAAACCAGCTGGCCCTCTTCAACGCGCAACAGCGGATGCTGGCCTTAGAAAACGAAAACGTCCAGACAGCCCGCGAAAGCCTGCTCATCAGCACCGAGCGCTTCCGCCTGGGCCAGACCAACGCCTTAGAAGTACAGGCCGCCCAAGGCGCCCTCGAACAGGCTCTCCTGCGGCAAAACCTCGCACGCTTTAACCTCAAAATGAGCGAAATACAACTGCGCCTGCTGACGGCTGACCTGTAAAAAAGTGTTCTGCGCGGCGCCTGGGTACTGGCGGCAAATGCTCGCCTTAGCGAAAACGCTCGGCCACCACCAATTCCTTGCTGCCGGGCGTGTAGGTGTAAAAGCCTTCGCCGCTCTTGACGCCGAGCTTGCCTGCGGTTACCATGTTGATGAGCAAGGGGCAGGGCGCGTATTTGGGCTGCCCAAAGCCCTCGTGCAACACGCGCAGAATGGCTAAGCAGACATCTAAGCCGATAAAATCGGCCAACTGAAGTGGCCCCATGGGATGCGCCATGCCCAGCTTCATGACGGTATCAATTTCCTGCACGCCGCTCACGCCTTCGTACAGGGTGTAGATGGCCTCGTTGATCATAGGCATCAGGATACGGTTGGCGACAAAGCCAGGATAGTCATTGACCTCGACAGGTACTTTGTCCAGTCGTCGGGATAGTTCCATGACGGTCTGGCAGACGGCGTCGGAGGTGGCGTAGCCGCGGATCACTTCGACGAGTTTCATGACCGGCACGGGGTTCATGAAGTGCATGCCGATCACCTGCTCAGGGCGCTTCGTGGCCACAGCAATCTGAGTGATGCTGATGCTACTGGTATTCGTAGCCAGAATAGCGTTGGCAGGAGCAAACTGGTCGAGGTCGGCAAAGAGTTTCAATTTCAAGTCTGTCCGCTCAGTAGCAGCTTCTACCACTAAGTCGGCGCCGGCTGCGCCTTCGCGCAGGTCAGTCATGGGGTGAATGCGTTGCAGGGTGGCCGCCTTGTCGCCCTCGGCGAGGAGGCCTTTGGCTACCTGGCGGTCTAAATTTTTGCCAATCGTGACGAGTGCCTTGTCCAGAACCTCGGAGGAAATGTCCACTAAGCTGACTTCGTAGCCGTACTGAGCGAATACGTGGGCGATGCCGTTGCCCATTGTACCGCCGCCAATCACTGTAATGTTTTTCATAGAAAAAATCAGGATGCGTGTTTGAGCATAAACCGTGTGAGCAAAGTTCACCTTTTTGCCGGTCAGGTATGGCCGGGTGTGCAGCGTTTATTTCATAGGCTTACCCCCTGGTCGTTGCCCGCACTAAGTACTTATTTTTTTTGCCGTTTTCCACCAGAATGTAGCGGCTGTGCAACAGGTGTTCGGGAGTTATTGCCGTTTCTATGGAGGCAATTTTCACCTTGTTGATGCTGATAGCGTTGTTCTGGATGGCTCGTTTGGCTTCACCTCGGCTGGTAACGATGCCGGTATGTTCGCTAAGAAAGTCGAGGATGTTGCAATGGTTTTGAACCGTTTCGATGCGGATTTCAGGGGCCGGGATTTCTTCGGCCACCTGCGCCAGCGTTCGTTCGGACAGGCTGCGCAGCGTTTCCGGGCCAGCCTTAGGGTCGAAGAGCAGGGCGGACACGGCCTGTACCGAGGCGAATTCCTCGGCGCCGTGCAGGCGGATGGTCAGTTCTTCGGCCAGCGCGCGCTTGGCGACGATAGGGTCAACATCTAAGGCTTCGATTTCCGGCTGACTCTTGAGCGAAAAGTAGCGCATCAGTTTAGGCACGTCGCGGTCGTCGGCGTTGATCCAGAACTGATAGAAGCGGTACGGGCTGGTCATATTGGGGTCGAGCCAGATGTTACCGCTGGAGCTTTTGCCGAATTTGGTACCATCGGCTTTTGTCAGCAGCGGGGTTACGATGGCGTACAGGCGCTGTCCGTCTATTTTGCGGGCCAGTTCGATGCCGCTGGTGATGTTGCCGTACTGGTCGCTGCCGCCCATTTGGAGAGTGATGCCGTAGCGGCGATGCAGGAGCACGAAGTCGTAGCCCTGCAGGAGCTGGTAGCTGAATTCGGTAAAGGAGATACCGGACTCGATGCGTCGTTGGACGCTTTCTTTGGCCATCATGTAGTTGACGGTCAGGTGCTTGCCTACGTCGCGCAGGAAGTCCAGTACGTTCATCTGGGCGTAGAATTCGTAGTTATCTAAGAGCAGGGCGTGGTTGGGGATATTTTCGTCGAAGTTGAGCAGGCGCTGCATCTGGGCCTTTTGATGGGCCATATTGCGGTCTAACTCCTCGAAGCTCTTCAGTTCGCGTTCGGTGTCGCGTCCACTGGGGTCGCCGATGCGGCCTGTGGCGCCGCCCATGAGCACGACGGGCTGGTGACCGCTTAGTTGCAGCCGCAGCAAGAGCATAATTTGCACATAATTGCCAATGGTCAGTGACGGAGCGGTAGGGTCGAAGCCGATATAGCCGCGCACCCGCCCAGAGCGCAGGTGCTCCTCGGTTCCGGGCGTCATATCGTGTATCAGGCCGCGCCAACGAAGTTCGTTGATGAAATCCATAGCGGGCGCAAAGGTAGGAACACGCGACAGGATGGGTATTCAGGGGTGTAAGAAAACAAATCAGGGCGCCGAAATACATCAGCGCCCTGACTCGAGGAACCGAATACACAGCCGCTACTGCCCGTCTTCTTTCACTTCTTCCTCAATGGTAATGCTCGTCGGGCCGGCGATGATCTTGAACTCCGTTCGCCGATTGAAGCGGTGTTCGTCATCGGTGCACTTGACGTTGTTTTTGCAGTGGTTGAGGATGAATTTTTCTCCGTAACCGACGGCGACGATGCGTTCTGGAGCGATGCCGCGAGCGACCATCCAGTTTTTGGCGCTATCGGCGCGGCGCTGGGAGAGGCGCTCGTTGTAGTCGTCAGTGCCCTGAGCGTCGGTGTGCGAGGAAAGCTCAATTTTCATGTCCGGATACTTGTTCATCAGGTTGACCAAGAACTGCAGGTCTTTCTCCGCATCGGGTAGGATGTCGGCTTTGTCGAAGTCGTAGTAGATGTTGTTGAGCCGGATGGGTTCGTCGCGTTTAACGATGCGCGACTTGGGCGGCTGTTTGGCGCGAAGCGTAAGTTTCTTTTCGACTTTGGTGGTTTTCTTGATGCCGGTGGTGTTGAAGCGCACGGTGTCGGGCTGATAGCCTTCGCGTTCGGCGATAACGACATAGGAGCGGTCGGGCATCAGGGTGAAGGGGAAGTCGTTGCTGGTGGGGTTGGTCTTGGCATCCACATTGAGCGGGTTATTCTCTGTGATGTCAATGACCTGGACGGTGCAGCCCTCGAGCGGTGGATTTGTTTTTTCCTCTTTTTTACGGAGGCGGAAGGTAGTAGCCAAAAGTTCGACCTTGATGCGCTCCATTTCCCAGAAGTAGATGTCGTCGCAGCAGGTTTTGCTTTTGAGGTTGTTGATGCCGGGTCGGTTGCTGACTAAGTAACCCGAATAACCGTCGGGCAGGCGCATGTAGTGGTGGTCGTCTAAGCTGGTGTTGATGCCGGCGGGCAGCGGTTCGGGGGTGCTCCATTTGGAGCCGTCCCATTCACTGACGAAGACATCTAGGCCACCGAGGCTGGGGTGGCCATTGCTGCTGAAGTAGAGTTTGCCGTCCTGGTAGAAGGGCGAGGCTTCTTCGCCGGGCGTGTTGATCACGGGGCCAAGGTTGACAGGCAGACCGAAGACGCCGTCGCGCTTTTTGGGAGCATAGTAGATATCGAAACCGCCCTGGCCGCCGGGGAGGTCGGCTACAAAGAAGAGGACTTTTTCGCCGTAGAGTTCGCCTTCGCAGGGGTGCTTGGCGATGTAATCGCCGTTGACGCCGGCCACCTCGTTGGCGGCGCCCCAACCTTCGTCGCCCTTGAGGGCGTAGTAGATTTTGCTGGTACCGACGTAGTTACCTTCCACTTCTTGGCGGGTGAAATACATGGTTTTGCCGTCAGGGCTGATGCTGACGTTGCCCTGGTGCCAGCCCTCGCGGTTGATTTTGGTGTCCAGCACAGTAGGCGCCGGATACTCTGCGTCGGCCTGCGTCGGGGGCTTAACGCTGTAAATTTTAGCGTACCAGTCGCCCTCTTTGCCGTCTACGACGATGATGTCTTTGCTGGCAAGCGAGGAGAAGTAGAGCTCGCCGTTGCTGTACCAGGGCGAGGCCTCTGTCTGAGGGCTGTTGGCTTTTTTGCCGATGTTGGTTACTTTGAGCGTTTCGGGTTGTTTGGCTTTGCGGCCCAGTTTGCAGCCGGCAATTTCAAGTTTGCTGCGCGCCACTAAGGCCGAGTCTAAACCGTCGGCGATGACCTGGTTGAAGATTTCCTCTGCATCGGCGTACTTGCCGTTGTGCTTGAGCGTCATGGCGTAGAGGAACTTCAGGTCAGGGTACATGTTGCGGCGGTCACGCAGGACGATTTTGCTCAGGAGGCGTTCGGCGCGCTGGTAGTCGCGCAATTCAAAATTCAGGCGCGCGATGGCGTGGTTGAGCAAAGGGTCTTTGGTCTCCTGGTACGTTTTTTCATAAAATTCTAAAGCGGCATAAGGGTTGCCCTCTTGTTCGGCCTGCTTAGCCGCCTTGACCATAGCGTCGGGCGTGGAGCGGTTCAGCGGTTGGGCGGAGGTGGCAGCGGCCCACAAGAGCAGGCAGAGCAGCGCAATATGATGTTTTAACATGTGAGACAGCGATTTAGGCGAATGGGACGAGAGCGATTTTTTTATCCGATTTAAAAGCGCGGGCAGAGCACTTTGGGCTTCACCACGGTGGGTTTGTAAATTTTGATGATGTAGTTGGCAGCAATTTCGAAGCCGCCGCGGTAGTTGCTGACGATGGTCAGGTCGGAGATGTTGATGTCGTAGGCGGCGCCGATGGTCAGGTCTTTAATTTTGGCGCCGACCAGGACGTTGATGGCATCGCTGAGGCGGTAGCCTACGCCGGCGCGCAGGGTGATGTCTTTTTCTTCATTAAATAGATAACCGGCTAAGCCTTGCACAATGATTTCATCGTTGCCTTCCATTGTCTGGAAGAGGAAAGTGGGGCTGAGCGTTACTCGTTTGCTGAGTTCCATGTTGAACTGCCCATGCGTTACGTATCGGCGGGGCAGGCGCGCGAAGCCCTGCTGCGGGGCGGGGCCAGGTCCCGGGCTTTGGCCCCCACCGATGAGGCTGTAGTTGGGTCGGGTGAAGTGATAGATGGAAAAGCCCACATGGAAGTCCATGGTTTTGTTGAGTTTGGAATAGAACACCGTTCCCAGGTCAATATCGTTGTAGTTAGCGCTGCCCAGCACGCGGCCGTTGTCCATGCTCAGGGCAGGCACGTATTCGCCCTGGTTGTTGAAGCCGTCGGCGAATTGCAAGCGGTTGATGTCAATGCGGCGTTGCTCGCCGCCATAGTGGCCGCCGATGGAGAGCACGGTGTTGCCCTTTTTGCCGAAGGCAAAGTGATAGGTTGCGCCAAATTTGAAGGCGCCGTGCGTCAGGCCTGCCGAGCCGGCGCGATCCTGGTAAAGCATGAGGCCCACGCCTACCCAGTCTTTTGAGCGGAAGCCGCGGATGATGGGCGCATCCACCCAGGCCGAGGGCGTGCTGTAAGGATTGTTGATGACGCTGGACCACTGGCTTCGGTAGATGCCGCCAATGCGCGCCGTGCCCTCAAAGCGCCCGGCGTTGGCCGGGTTCAAGGTCATGGGCGACATGTTGTACTGCGTGAAGTGAATATCCTGCGCATGGGCCAGGCGCCCGAGCAAGAGCAGTACGAAGAGAACGGGTAGTTGTTGTGGGCGCATAGTCGTTGACTTAGGGTAACAAACCGGTATGGAATTGCTCAAGTACGCTGCAAATGTAGGCGCTAAGCCCGTGCATTGGTTTTCTGAGGGCGAAAACTTTTGTCCAATTCTGTCGTAAAGGCTTCTTTTTTCAGCCCCCAAGCGCCCGGTAGCGGTTGTTGACGGCAGCGGCAATGGTCAGGGCGTCCAGGTCGCACATGCAGCGGAAATGTTTTTTCGGGCAGCGCTCATAGCCGATTTTCGAGCAAGGCCGACAGCTCAGACCCTGCACCTCTATGGAAGTATTCAGATCGGGGCCGTCGGGATAGAATGGATACATGCCAAAGCGCGGTACAGTGCTGCCCCACAGGGAAACGATGGGCTTGCGAAAAGCCGCGGCGATGTGCATCAGTCCGGTATCGTGCGTCAGCACGACGGCTGCCTGCCGCACGACGGAGGCGCTCTGGTGCAGCGTCAGGCGTCCGCAGGCGTTAAAGACGCGCGGGCCAATTTCCGAGGCTACCCAGGCGCCGCGCAGGGCATCTTCGGTGCCACCCAGAAGCACTACAGGCAGGTCTAAATGCCGGCAGACGTCGGCCATTTTCTCCTGCGGTAAGCGCTTGGTGGCGTGGTGGGCGCCAATAGCGAAGGCGACAAAGGGCGGCGCTGGCCCTTCCCACTGGTGCGGGTTCACTTCCTCGTCGGGCGGGATGAAATAGTCTAACCCTTGCCCGTCGTAGCGCACGCCCAGCTGATGTGTCGTTTCTAAATATCGGTGTACGACATGGCGGTCGGGCATTACGTCCACTTTCAGGTTGACTAACAGCCACTTCTCTAAATTGGCCTTGTAGAATGAACGCGCTGGCCGCAACAGGGCCCATTTGACCCAGCTGCTGCGCAGATTGTGGTGCAGGTCTATGACCCAATCGTAGCGCTCTCGGCGCAAAGGCGCCAGGATCTCGCCCAGCGAGTCGCTCAAGGCAAATACCCTGTCCACGTTCGGATTGGGCCGCACGATGGAGGCAAAGCGCTCTTTGGTCAGGAAGTGCACTTCAGCGCCCAACTGCTGTTTGAGGCAGCGCAACACGGGTGACGTGAGCACAATGTCGCCAATAGAGCTAAAGCGGATGACTAAGACTTTCATAGCGCCAGGGGGGACTCAGCCAACGCGCTGCAGGTTGAGGCCCTTTACAGGGCGGAGCACTAAAGGCGCCTTTTCGATGACCACTGAGTCGCTGTCCAAGCCGAACCAGTTTTGCGGCGATGCCGTTACGCTCTTGACGCCCAGATAGATGCCCATCGTGATTTGCTCCAATACGGGCAGGTCGTTTTCATGCGACAGGAACTCCTGGATGATGACAAACTTGAAGTCGCCCGTGGGCAGGTCGGTGGGGCTGAAGTGATAACGCGCCTGGACGGTCAACTCGCCGCTTTCAATGAGGTCTTCCACCACCTTGCGCAGGAAGAGGTTCATGCGCTGCTCTACGCGGAAGCCCAGCCGGAAAATAACTTTATAGGCCTCGTCAGGCGCCAGCACCTTGACTTTGTATTCCATCGTGTAGGGTTCGTCGGTTACCTGGATATGCACAAACCAGTACACGTCAGCGCGTTTGGGCTGGGTCTGCAGGATGGAATAGAGGATTTTTTCCTCGACTTTATTGGGCGATTTAGCACTGCTGAGAAAGACTAAATTGGTGGCGTATTTGGGCACGGCTTCGTCGTTACTCAGCATAATGATTTGGTCAATGTAATCGCGGATATCCACATTCTGCAGGAAGCGCTTTTTGATTTTGCGCGCGCTGACCCACACATACATCAGCAGGAAGAGCAGCGAAGCAATAACGATAGTGATGAAGCCGCCGTCCACGAATTTCAGCAGGTTCGCCGTGAAAAAAGCTCCTTCAAAGCTGATATACCAAAGCAGGAACCCCCAGATAAAGACAGGCTTGACGCGCCGCATGATGAGGAAATTGGACATGAGCACGGTGGACATCAGCATGGTGATGGTTACTGAAAGCCCATATGCCGCTTCCATTCGGGCGCTCTCCCGGAAGAACAACGTAACGAAGATGCACCCAATCCACAGGAAAGTATTCACCGCCGGCAAATACAGCTGTCCTTTCAAGTTGGAGGGGAAAATGACCGTGAGCTTGGGCAATAAGCCCAGTCGGACAGCCTCACTGACCAGGGTGAAGGAGCCGGAAATCATGGCCTGGCTGGCGATGATGGCCGCCAGCGTGGCGATGGCGATGCCCAGCGGCAAGAACCACGTGGGCATGATTCCATAAAATGGGTTAGGCGTCGCAGCCGGCAGGACGGTTCCTTCGTACTCTAAGCACCAGGCTGCCTGTCCGAAGTAGTTGAGCAGCAGACAGGTTTTTACAAATATCCAGCTGACGCGGATGTTTTGCTTGCCGCAGTGCCCCAAGTCGGCGTAGAGCGCCTCTGCACCCGTCGTGCACAGGAAGACGGCGCCCATAAGCACCAGCGCATTCGGGTGGTGCAGCAGCAACTGGATGGCGTTGAGCGGGTTGATGGCCCCCAATACCGACGGATGCCCAGACACCTGGATACCGCCCAGAATACCCAACATCGAGAACCAGACCAGCATCACGGGCCCAAAAAAGCGGCCCACCGTCGCCGTGCCAAACCGCTGAAACAAAAACAACGCCGTCAGGATGCCTACCGTAATCTGAACCGTCGGAATGTGCGCATCGTGCAGCTGCTCGATGGACTCCAACCCCTCGATAGCCGAAGATACCGAAATCGGCGGCGTGATCATGCCCTCCGAGAGCACCGCCGCTCCGCCAATCATGGCCGGGTAAAGCAGCCACTTGCGCCGGCGCCGCACTAAGGTGTACATGGAGAAAATGCCGCCCTCGCCGTTGTTGTCCGCCTGAAGCACCAGCAGTACATACTTCAGCGTCGTCTGGATCGTCAGCGTCCAGAACACTAAAGACACTGCTCCCAGAATTGTCTCCCGATCCACAACGCCCTCGCCTACAATGGCGCGCATCACGTACAACGGCGACGTGCCGATGTCGCCGTAAATGATGCCCAGCGTAATGATAAGCCCGGCCCATGTCAGCCGGTGGTGGCCATGATGGCCATTGTCAGTAGCGCTCATGCTCGCTTAAATGGGTTACACATATGCGGCAAGGGATGCGAGTCGGATAGGATTTTGCTCTCAAAAAACGGTGCAAAGGTATGGTCAGCCGTCAAGCCGTTTACCTTGTACGTTCGCTTTCAGGGAGCGCCTCAATCTTTTTTCTCCTGACCTCCCCAAGGCGATTGCTTGTGTCCCTGTACCTTGATCTGAATCCCTGTTTTATTCAGGTCAGTATTGCCGATCCAGATCATCAGGAACATCAGGTCTTTGACGGCCCAGGTGTTGTTGATGTAAGGGTCTTTGCACGACAGATAAATGACGTTTTTGTCCACATCCCAGTTCCAGCGGCCGGTATCTACGACTTTGCCCTCGATGAGGATGTCAAACGTCTGATCCTGGCGAAAAACGAGCCATTTTTTTTCATAATAAGGCTGAACGTTTTCGTCGCGTGGGCTGACAGCCATACTCAGATGCCAGTAGGCCGACGACAGGTAGGCGCGGTGGCTGGCGGTGGCTGGCGGCAGGTCGTCCACGGGCACGCGCAGCAGATTAGCCGTTTCGCTATCGTCCTGGACAGGCATTTTAGACGGCGCTGCTGCCTCCTCGCTATTGGCGGGCGCCGATGCTGGCGCAGCTGCCTTTTGGAGATTTTTGCACGTCATCCACCCCAGTACTAAGGCAAGCGCGCCGAGCAGGAAATTGACTTTCATAAGCCTCAATAGCATTTATTTCGGCGGCGAAGGTAGCGCGACTTCGGACTTTCCACTTCATGCCAATGCGCGCTGGAAAGGCGAACGGCACCCTCTGAGCCGATGCCAACATAGGGGGACGAGGGCAAAAAACAACCGGCAAAACCCGGCGGGCTTAAGCGACTCCCTTTAGAATCAGAAAGTGGAGCAGGCGCCAGCCTTACATCTTCCAATCTAAGCGCACTGTGTAACTGCGCGGTCCTTCCAACAGCGCCGGGCGGTAGGAATAGACTTGGTTGAGCGCGTTGTTGCACAGCAGGCTCACCTTCAGGCGCTCGCCGAACTTGCGCGAAGCACGCAGGTCGAAAAGCGTGAAACCCTTGTTGTAGCGGTCGCGAAACGATTTGACGCCCGGAATGCCCAGTTCGAACACTAAGTCCACCGCCTCCATGTGGCTGTTGTATTGTACCGAAGCGCCGACGGCGTATGGGCCTACGGCATACTCGGCATCTACCTTCACCATATCGCGGAAGCGATACTTGAGCACGTTTCGGTTGACGGAGGTCTTGTACTTTGCCTGGTCAAATTCCTCGCCCGGCGCCAGCCGGTAAACCGGGTTGATGCGCGTCCAGCCGCTGAGCAGGTAAAAGGTACCCGGCCCTATTTTTCCCTGCCCCATAAGCGAGATTTCAGCGCCCGACACGCGCGTATCGCCCACGTTTTTCGATTTAAATACAATGGCCGGAAAGATGCGGTCTAAATCGAATTCCATCATCTGGTCGTATTCCATGATGAAGCCCGTCAGGTCTAAGAAGCCGTAGAAGCGCCCCAAGGCAAAGCCCTGTTTGAGGCCCACTTCGGCCGTCCAGCCCGTTTCGGACACGAGGTCTGGGTTGGGCGCCACATTGCCGACGCCAAAGGAGGTGTTGATGAATTTTTCGGCAATGGTCGGATAGCGGTAGCCCTGCCCCCAGGAGGCACGCAGATAGGTTGCCTTGGCCGCCTGAAAGTTGGCGCCCAGACGGAACACTGGGCGTCCTTCGCGCGTGATACCGTTGGGGATGGTGTCAAACTCGATAGGGCTGATCTGAATGACGTCTGGGCTTTTGAGGATGTTCTCCTCATAGCGCACACCACCCGAGAGGTTGAGGCGGTCGAAAGCCTTCCAGTCCAGCTGGAAATAGCCGGCGTAGTTCTGCGTGGTGTAGTTGCCGCGGTAGAGAAGGGCCTCTACAGTAGTGTGGATGGCCACTACACCTGTGGTAAGCACCAGCCCGATATTTTCCATGTTGCGCTGAAACTGGTACTCTCCGTAGAGCATGTCGCTTTGGTTGCTCTGATCGTCGGTGTTGTCGTTGAACACGTGATAATAGCGCCCCAGAAAGCGGTGACGGTTGCCGTAGTTATCAAAATACAGCACCGTGGGGTCAATGAAATAGCGCTGGCGGCCGCGGTTGGCCGTCGTAGAGTTGGCTCCTGGCAAGTACGCGCCCGTAGAGTCATTAGCCCAGGTAAAAAAGGATCCGCTTCGGCCAAAGTTGAAGTTGGTGTTTAGGCCAATAGACAGCCGGTCGTTGACCCGAAAGCGCAGGTTGGGCGTAAAGCGGATGTAGCGCGAGTAGGTATCTTTATTATAGGTATCGCGATAGATGCCGAACGAACCAAACACTAAGTCCCAACGCCCAGCCTTACGCCGGTGGGCGAAGCTATAACCCGTTTCAATGGGCAGAAGAATACCCGAAGTGTCGGCGCCCCACCATTTCATGCGCCGGTCGCGCGGATTGCCCCATACCTGGCTGAAGATGGCAGCCTCTGTCTCGGGCACATCAGTGGCGTAGCGCGTACGAATGTTGATGATACCGTTCATAGCTGAGCTGCCATAAAGAGCCGATGCAGCGCCTTTGAGTACCTCCACCTGGCTGATGTTTTCCACCGGAAAATCGGCCCAGTTCGGATAACCCGCATCGGCCTGAAGGGCCGGAATGTCGTCCACCAGAATGAGCACGCGCGTACCCGCTCCATAAGCAAAGCCGGCCCCGCCGCGAATGCTGGCCTGGCCATCTACAATGGCAACGCCAGGAATCTTGACCAGCGACTCATCAATCTGCGTAGAGTTGACGTTCTCAATCAGGCGCGGGCGCAAGACGTCTATCGAAACAGTTACTTCGCCCAGCGGCTTGTCAAATTTGCCGGCGGTTACGGTCGTCTGCTGGAGCAGATTGTCGGCATAGTTCAGCTGGGCACTCACCTCCGTAATCTGCCCTTCTGTAATGCGCACTACCTGGCGCAAAGGCTCGTAGCCGGTGTAGATAAACGTCAGTTCGTAAGCGCCTGCCGGTAAGGCCAACTGAAACTTGCCATCCGCATCGGTAACCGTGCCAGCCGTGCCCACCCGCACCGTTACGCCAGGCAGCGGCTCATTGCGCTCCCGATCCGTTACCGTGCCGCGAAGGGTGATATTTTGGGAAAACAGCGCTGCTGTCAGAAGACAGAAGAAAAAAGTAAATGCTTGACGCATAGCCTTTTGAGCATGGGTTTAGTGAAAGAATAACCGAAGGAGGATGACAACGAGAACGGGCGTAAAAGTACAGTTTTTTGTCGCTGCGCCAACAGCGCCCAATTTTACCGCCAGGCTGAAGCGCCCTTGCAGAACGGGTGTTTCAAAACGACAAAAAAGCCGCACCTTCGCCCAGTTTTTTTTCAAGACATGCCGACAAACATCGAGGAACATGGAGCATTTTGACCCAAACAATCCCTGGCGAATCGCTGCCGCAGCTATTTATCGCAAACCGAGCGACTCGCGCATTTTAGGTACCGTTGAACTTGACGTTACAGAATTAGAGGCCTACATCCTTAAAAAGCGCCGCGAAGGTTTGCGCATTACCATCATGCACCCTATCATCTTACTGCTGGCCCGCGGCGTTCGCACGGAGGTGCCTGAGATGAACTGCTATGTGCGCCGCGGCCGGTTGGTGCACCGAGACCGCGTCAACGTTACGGTGAGCGTACTTACAGAGGGCGGCTCGCAGATCAGCTCTGTCACTGTACCAGACGCAGACCGCCTGAGCCTCTCTGAACTGGCCGATATGCTGATGAAAAGCGTGCGCGAGTCGCGCCAGGGCAATCAGGAGAAGGCCTCTGGCTCAAAGGGACTGTTAACACGCATTCCATGGCCCTTTCGCACCTGGTTGGTGCGCTTGGTGAAATGGATCACCGTGGACTTAGGCATCGCTGTGCCTGCCTTGGGCTTATCGCCCGATGCGTTTGGCTCCTTTATTGTGTCCAACATCGGCAGCATTGGCTTAGATGTGGGCTATGCTGCACTGCTGCCCCTGTCCAACGTGTCGGGCGTCATTACAATGGGTAGCGTCCAGAGCAAGCCGGTCGTAATGGAGGATCAAATTGTGCCGCGGCGTATTCTGATCATCAATGCGGTATTCGACCACCGTGTCATGGACGCCGTACACGTAGGCAAGATGTTCAAGCACCTGAAAGCCGTCATTAAGGAGGCGGACTTCGAGCAACTGTTCGGTCCGATCAGGAGCGAAGTTTGACCACAACTTTGGTCTCCTCGCGGTAACTGTTGTCCGAGTGGTTGTAGCGCACCTGCAGCTGGATGCGCCCAGCCGGGATGCCCTGGCGGGTTAGGAACGTTTTCCAGGCGGCCAGTTTAAGCGCAGCCAGTGTCTCCAGATTGAGCGAAGCGTCAGGCGGCAGCGTCAACGTCTGAGTCAGCACAGCGGCTGTTTCATTATCGGCTAAGGAGTAGGTTAGCGACTCGCTGCCCAAAAAACCGTCGTAAGATACGCCTGGTTCGTAGGTCAGCGTGCTGCGGTCTTCCTGCAATTCCGTAATCAGAGTGATATTTTCTAAGAGCACGCCCTGTTGCTGCATACGCTGGATTTGCTCTGCGATGTGCCGCGCCAGAACTGTTTTTTCTGAGGTGAGTGCGTAGTCCTCATCGTCGTCGGGGAAGTGATATGTGATGGCTGCTGCTCCCGGGAAGGCAAATGTGCGCAGGGGAAACATATAGGCCGGCAGGCCGGGCGTTCGGCGCAGCGCCTGGATGAAGAGGGCCTGCACACATTCGCCGTCTCCAATGCGGATGCAGGTAGCCTCGTTGCGCTGCGAGCGCACAGCGGCGCAACGCTCTGCCAGAAGCCGATGTTCAGCGCCTAAGGCCTCCGCACGGCTATTGACTTCGGCCACACGCTCCTCGATATCGCGCAAAGTTGCGCGTGTCTCGTCCGACACAACAGCGCCACTTTCGGTTGCTTGGCGTACCGTATGTTTAGCCTGCAGTTTCCTCGAAGTCAGAGCCTGAAGTGTCTGGCGCATCTGCTGTAATTCGGCCTCGCCCTGAGCCAGCAGTAACACACAGGAGTCTGCTGCTGTCGCTTGCTTTTGCGGCGACGGATCGGCCTCTGCCTGATCCAGCAGTGCTGACAGGCTCTCCTGACGCTGACGCAACAACCCTGCCGAAAGGTCAAACGCCTGCGCTAATGCTTGCACTGCCTCCTGCTCGCCGCGCACCAGGTTCACAGGCGCCGGCAGTGGCAACGGCAAATCCTCTAAGCGCGGGCGCGCCGAGAGTCGAAGCAACGCCACGCTGGCGCTTACTTCGTACGTAGCGCCCAGCGCTCGATGGAACTCTGCACAGGCCGTCAGCCGCAAGACCGAAAAAAACGACACCCCTGCCTGCATGCGCGCCCCACCGCCATCCGATCGCACTCCAGCGCCCACCATCAGGCGGTCCTCCGGCAAAAAGTAGGCGTTCACATTCACATCAAAAGCGCCTTTCATACTCCCGCGCGTTATGCGCGCCATCAGCGCCGGCTCCAGTGCCCACGACCGCTGCTGGTAGCGATAACGCACATTGGCCAGCACATGCGCGCCTGTGCGATACTCCAGCACACTACTGCCATCATCGGCCAAGTCCAAATCACTGGTGAACAACTGCGCGGCCGAGGCATCAAACGCCAAAAAAGACCCATTGCCCAAACGGCGCTCGACCGACACACCCGGCCCGCCGTCAAAGCGAAAGCGATGGACACGACCTTGAAAAAGGCTCAAGTCTACCGGATCGCCCAGCCGGTTGGCATTCAAGTCGAAACGGTACGACCGTACGCTGGCCCCAATGCCCAGCGCCAACCGCCAACGGTCGGTATTCATAAGCCGATATGCAAAAAAACCGCTCGCCTGCGTCTGACGCAACAGGTGCACCTTGTCGGTGCTCGCCTGCAACGCCACGCCAATACGCTCCGGCAACAGGTTCGACACGTCGGCATGCAACAAATACGTGTTGGGCCGAATGTCTGCAGCCAGCTGCTGAAACTGCTGCCGATGAACCGCTACTATCTGTCCTTGACCACCAATGCCCAGCGCCGCCGGGTTAAACAGCCCTGGCATCCATTGGTATTGGTTAAAATAAGGCATCTGCTGGGCTGGCAGCCCAAAAGCGACCGCTAAGAAGCACGGAAAGGGGAGTAACCGGTATAAACGCATCATGTTGCAAAGTTACATTCGCTGAGGGAACGAACATCTGCAAGCAAAATGCGTGCTATTTTTTACAACGAACGGCAAAAACATTCACCACCTCCAGCACCAAACAAGAGGACCCGCCCCATTTTTCACTTTTCACTTTCCACTTCTCATTTTTCACTTCTCATTTTTTCAAAACTTTTTCAACCCCACCTCCACCCACGTCGTCTCCCCACGCTTGAGTTCGACGCCCGAGAGCGTTTTGCTTTCATAGCCGATTTTTCCGAAGACGATGGAATACAGCCCGGGTTGGCCGGCGCCGGTTTTGAATGTGCCGTCGGGGCGTGTAACGTCCGTGTTGGTCGTGCCTTCCACAACGACTTTGACGCGACCGAGCGGCTGGCCCGTGTCGGCGTCGGTTACGCGCCCTTCGAGGTAGGCGGCGCGCTGGTAGGTGGGTCGGAAGACGAACAGCCCTTCGTTGCGCGCCGTGGCGATGATATTGCCCGAAGGCAGGTAGGGCGAGGCGTCCCAGACGAGCGAGTTGCCCAGCAGGGCGTGGGCCACTTCGATGAGGTTATCGGGCCGGTGCGCATCCACGATGGTCAGCTGCCCGCCGTAAGAGGGATTGACGAGAAAGCCGTTGAGCACGCGCACGTTGTGCACCTCCTGCGTAGGGCGTACGCTGGGATAGTAGGTGTCTAACAAGCGGATGTGGTCTAAGTCGCTGACGTCGAAGCTGGCTAAGGGCGCGTTCCAGCGCTCGTCGGTGGTGAACAGGTAGCGGCTGTCGTCTGAAAGCCAGCTGTTGTGGTTGAAAGCCCCGGGCGTGGGCTGTATGGCCAGCAGTTTGGGTTTGGTTTTATCGGACACGTCGAAGACGCTGAAGCGCCCGAGATAGATTTCGCTGGCCCAGAGGGTGTCGTTGCGGATATAGCCGTCGTGCACATAAGGAACGTTAGTGATGCTTCTGACAGCCGGACTCCACGGGTCGCTGAGGTCGCAGATGACCGTGCCCTGCTGCGTGCCGCCAAAGATGTAGAGATGCCCATCTTCGCAAGCCACCGTATGGCTGCGGCGGATGAGCGTATCCTTGCCCGGGCCAAACCACACGCGCCAGGCGATGGTGTCGGGCAGGCGGCGCAGGTCTACGATGGTGATGCCGCTGTTGTTGGCCTCAGAGCCCACATACGCAAAGCCGTTCCAGGTTTTCACCTCGCGCCAGTTGTTCGTCGGGCCAGGCACGAAGAAACGCTCCACCGGCTTCGCAGGATTGGTGACGTCGGCAATGCTCAAGCCGCGGTTTGTGCCGACTAAGGCGTATTCGTTGCCCAGGCTGTCCACGTAGTGCCAGCAGCCTGCCAGCGTAGCCGGGGCATAGGGCAAGTGGCCGAGCAGTTCTAACTGGCCCCGCGCTGCCGTTGCGCACCAGCAGAGGAGCAGAAAAAAATGGCTTATCCGACGCATCATCGCAGTGTTTAGTGTGGTGAAGGGTGAGGCGCAAGTAACGCCCACCGGGCAAATTTCGGTAGTCGAGGGCAGAGTACCTGACCGCTTTCGAGGAAACGCCAAACAAAAAAAACGCCGCGACGCTCGGAGCGCCGCGGCGGCAGTGTTGGCATGGTCGGCCAGGCTATTGTCTGACAAAGCGAGATGTGCCCGCGACCCTACCCTCGTGGACGGCTTGGATGATGTACAACCCGGGGGGCAAAACATCTGCATGCAAAAGTTGCCGTTCGTTGCCAGGAGTAGCATTTACCTGTAACATGAGCCGGCCAGCAGGGTCAGTGACCCGGAAGACCATGCCTTCGGGTGCAGGAGCGGGCAGTTCGAGA
Source organism: Saprospiraceae bacterium (assembly GCA_025056735.1). Classification (GTDB taxonomy): domain Bacteria; phylum Bacteroidota; class Bacteroidia; order Chitinophagales; family Saprospiraceae; genus M3007. The sequence goes on along the minus strand of JANWVR010000144.1, from coordinate 3,176 downwards.
GTGAAGGCGCCGGGGGTGGGGTTGGGGTAGAGGCGCATGGGGCGTGCCTCCCAGGGGTCTCTAACGCTCACCAATGGTGCAGAGCCAATTTTCTCGAAGCAAAGCTGCCCTGTGATAGGATTTTTTTCAACGGCCAAATAAGTGATGGTGTACGGCCCACTGGCGCTGTACGTGTGCGAAACGACGCTACCGCCCGGGAACGGCCCGTGTTGCACCGGGCTGCCATCGCCCCAGTTGATCCAGTCAATATAATCGCATGAATACAGGGTGTTGCTGATGGCAAACTGGTACGTTCCGGTGCTGGCGGTGATGCTGACAGCGTTATTTATCCGATTGGAGAAGTCCTGGAAATTCACGCAGCATACCTCTGGGCAAGAGTCTTTGCTGAGGCAGACGTCGTCAATGACTAAGTATACGCCGCCATTGGTCTGGTCGTCGCGCGTGAAGAAGATATGGGTGATACCCGTGGCTGGCAAAACGCTGGCATTGAACGGGAAGACGATCTTCTGCACCGGGTTGAGGAGGTTGTTGTTGCACGTAGGCGGGATGGTGTGCGCGCCCAGCTGCACGGTAGCTCCGGGCGGATACAGGTTAAGGTTGTTTGGCAAAGCACCGTCTATGGGTTGCGGCGCGCTGGCCAGTCCATTGGGCGCATAGACGCCGTAGGCGCCCAGGATGGGCGTGCCGAAGTGGAAGCCCGTGCAGGCGATTTTGAACTCCAGCTTGTAGCAGCCCGAATTGGGCGGTATGGTCTGCTGAAGTTCGTTCATGATGCCTTCGCGCCAGACGCGCTGGTTCCCCTGCTTGCGGCACCACATGGCGCCGAACTTGCCCTGCGAGGCGGGCACAGGCATGATGCCCGGCGGTCCCAGTCCAGGGGTGGTACTGTAATAATCGCCCGTGCTGCCGCCCGTCCAGATGCCGCACCAGCAGGCAGCGTTGCAAATGTCCTGATCGCCGGAGGTGGGCGTTCCCACTTCAAAATCGCCGTTTTTGGCGAAGTTGCGCGGACACCAGTCGTCGGAGCAAGAAAGAAAAATGGTCTTGCGTACCACCGCATCAAAGCAAACCCGGCCCGTAGTAGGATCGCGTTCTAAGGCGGCATAGCTCACCACATAAGCCCCACTCGATGTGTAGGTGTGCATAAGCATGGCATTTGCACCGAATGGGCCAGTTATTACCGGGCTTCCGTCGCCCCAGTTGACCCACAGTAGCGAGTCGCAGGCGGGCAATGCCCCAATGGTGAGTGTGGCCTTACACTTGAGATTATCTACACTAAAGGACACATGGCTTTGCAGGTTGGATAGGAAGTTTTGATAGTCCTTGCAGCAGTCGGCCGGATAGTTGAACGTCAATTCGCATGGGCATTTCTTTCCGTCGCAATAGCCAACTATGGTCAAATGGTAAGTCCCAGGTATGGTAAATGTAGCCGCCGTAATGGGCAGGCTGGCGATGGGCACGCCATTGGCCGACAGGGTGGTGAAGCCTGGCGGGCCGGTGAGCACATAGTCCACCGTTGGCGGTTTGGCACAGTTGCCATGACAGGAGAAGGAAGAAATAAACTGGAACGGCAGGTTGGGGGGTACAAAGAGCACGTCGCCGCAGTTTTTCTCCAAAAGTGGTCCTTTGCCGATGCTGTACAGGAAGGAATAAGGGCCGCAACGGCAGCTGTCGGTACAATTGCCGAAGGCCAGGGTTGTTGTACTATACGGGTTGACGGTTACCGTAGCACTACCGCCGGCTGGGTTGGAGGGTATCCAACCGGACTGGAGCGTTTCCGAAACGGTGTATGAGCCTGGCGTCAGGCCTGTGAAGCATACCTGGCCTTGCTGGTGAGTCGCACCGGAATGGGTAGTGTTGGCTCCGACGACTTGGAAGAGCCAGTTAGGTAGCGCCGGCTCGCTTGAAGTCCAGGTGTTAGCGGCGATGTTCCAGGTGCTGTCGCAATTGCGGTCGTGATATTTGGTTACGCACAAAGCGCCCTTGGGCGGGCTGCAGCAGGTATCGTGCTCCAAGTAAGGGCCGCTTACTCCGCCGTACAGGTTGACGCCCATGGCCACGCCGCTGATGTTCCAGTGTTTAATGCGCAAGGCATATCTACCCGGCAGGAGAGGCTCGATAGTGTTCACCACAAATGGTTGGGTGAAGTTCGTTACAGCGTTCGGGTTGGAGCAATTGTCGGCCAGCGTCTTTTTGTGAATGAAAGTGCCTGAAGTGGTTTCTTCCCACAGCTCGACGCTGCCGCTGTTGTCCGAGTAGAAGTTGAATTGAAAATGCGCTTCCGTGCGCTCGCACACACAGAAGATGCGCTGATAGACAAAAGGTGGGCAGGCACAATTCTGCGGCCCAGAGGTGCAGTTGTTCGCGCCGTAGTTGTTGAGCGGCGTGGCCGAAATCCAGGTGGAGGGCGGCGTAGCCCAGCCCGGAAAGGCGCCCACTAAGTTGGCGGGCTGCGGGAGCGACGATGCTGGAATACCCGCATTCGGCGGCGCGCTGATAAGCATCCACATCGGGTCGTGGCCACCTGGCGGCAGGTAAGTGTTCGCTTGCGTAGGCGTGGCGCCCGTGCTGAGGTCTATGCGGTTGACAATACACTCGGGAGGGCAAACCGAGCATTCTTCAAGACAAAAATTATCCACAAAAACCATCTCTGATGGGTTGGGGCCGCCACTAAAATCCAACGGAATACCAATTCCGCTCACCCCTTGCATCACCATATTGAAATCCGTCGGGCTTGTAGATGTCCACTGTCCGTACTGGTTGGAAGGATACGAAGCACCGTTGGATAGTCTAATGGGCACACACACCCTCGTCCAGGTGTTCCCTATGGGCGTGTTCACCACAAAGGTCGCTCGTTTGGTGGCATTTAATGGGTTAGCCCCCTGGTACAGGGTGATGGGTCTGTTCCCAGTGCTCGGGTTTGCAGGGTTTCCGTTGTCGTAGCGGATATCAAAACAGAGGCAGTTGTTTTTAAATTTCTGTGTCCAGTCTCCGTTATAGAGGGATGAACCGTTGTACATCCAGCTGGGCCCGTCGTCGTCGCTCCCTTTCAATACTTTTGAGCCTTTGATCGGGTCTGCGAAAATTGAAATAGAACCATTTAATGCTGTCCACTGACCGGTGCTGTTGTTGTCAAAATCTTCGATGCAGGGCAGCTTGTTGCACGCCCGAAAACT